>JAUIAC010000524.1 GCA_030425545.1 bacterium
GGCAGAAGTGCGTGCTCTTGCTGCGGTGCTTGGCGTAGGGCTCGATGTGGGCTTCGTAGGCCGGGTCGTCGGACCACTCGTAGCGGTTGTTGAAGAACTTGGCCGGCTTGGGCTTCCACTCGCCGAGGAAGTTGTAGGACATGTGGTTGTGGCAGTCGATCAAGCCCGGGGAGATGGTCCCGTGGGTGTCGACGATGGTCGCGGTGGCCGCCCCAGGCTCGCCGCTGCAGTCCTTGGCCACGCACGCGATCTTGTCGCCGACCACCAGCACCTCGCCGGGGTCCAACACGCTGTCGGGCGCCAACACCACGCCGCGCAGGAGCAGCCCGCTGGTCCCGGTCTTGACCACAGCGGCCGGGGCCGCGGGGTAGGTGCCGAGCGGCGAGGCCGGGCCCGCGTCGAAGGGCCCCGCGTCCGTGGTTCCGGCGTCACCCGCGTCGCCAGCGGCGGTGTCGGCCCCGTCGGTCACGTCGGCGACGCCAGCGTCCGGTGACGTGTCCGACTTGTCGCTACCGCAGCCGAGGAGCACGAGCGTGCACCACCCGACGAGCACCACCGAGCGGGGCCTCCAGAGATCGGCGCGACGCATCGAGTGCTTCATGGGGCTCCTGGGTGGTCCGATCACGGTGGCGCTTCTTGCGCCGTTGCGCAACGAAGTGAGCCGGGAGGCCGCGTCCTGACGCGTAGAGCGACCTCATCGCCGCAGCCGCACGCCGCCTCTCAGCGCCCCTCGCCGCGCGCCCGGTGGGCCGGTAGGCTCCGCGCCTCCGCCGGCTCCACCGGCACCATGCCGCCCCCGCTCCTCGCACACGGACCCCACACCATGGCCCTCACGCGCAAGCAGCTCCGCGCCGTCGCAGTGGCGGCCAGCCTCGTGTGCGTGGGCTCCCTCACCGCGTGGTGGCTCCACTGCGGCCGCACGGGCGCGCTCTGCGGTGACCCGTCGGACTGCCGCGCCGGGGCCTGCGTCTACGGCGTCTGCGTCGCGCCCGAGGACACGCCCGCCAACGACTACCTCTACAGCGCGCGCTGGCACGACGACTCCGCCCGCATGCGTCGGCTCATCTTGCGGGGTCTGCGCCTGCGGTCGGGCATGCGTGTGGCCGACATCGGCGCCGGACAGGGGGTCGTCACCCAGGCGGCGCTCGATCGTGTCGGCCCTTCAGGACACGTCTACGCCACCGACATCGACCCGCGCGCTGTCGCCGGGCTGCGCGCCCTGGCCCAGCGCTGCGGCGCGACCTGCAAGCTCACCCCCGTCGCAGTCCACGCGCCCCGCGACACCGGGCTCGGCGACGTGCCAGACGGCTCGCTGGACCGGGTCTGCATGATCAACTCGCTCAGCTTTCAGCGCATCTTCGGCCGCGCCGCCGACCGCACCTACCTGGCGACCCTGCGCGCCAAGCTCAAGCCGGAGGGCGAGCTGTGGGTCCACGTCGACGTGCTCGAGCCCTGGGAGCGCGGGGCGGCGTCCATGGCCGCCCTCTTGCGCGAGGCGGGCTACGGCTATGTCGCCCAGGTGCCCATGCCTGCCGACATCCCAGCCGCGGTGCCCGTGATCCGCGTCGGCGGCTGGCAGGGCACGCTGCGGCGCGGCTTCGTCCTCGTGGCGCGCCCGAGCGCCGGGCGCTCGTAGGCGCGTCTTCACCAACCTCCCTTGGACGCGCGCCGCCGGGTCTGACATCCCGTCCTTCACCGGGCGCAGCGCCGTCAGCGCAGATCACAGCCGTCACCGCGCGTCGCGATCCGGTTGATTTTACGGCCTCCTGGGGCCGAGGGGGACCCCGGCGCGCGCGTTGGAACTGCGGGCTAACCCGCCGGGTCGCAGCGATCTTCGAGGGATCGTTTATCGGCAAAGAATCGATCATCACATGACCAAACAAACCCAACACTCTCAAGTAGTTGTTGACTTTGACAAGAGTTCGGCCTTTCATCGTGCGGCACGGACACGAGCGCGCTCCAGACTGGAGCGCACGGCCCAGAGAAGACAGCGCGGCACAGACCACACGCCGTTGACGTCAGACCCGTTGAGGAGCCTCGCCATGAACTTCACGCTTCGCACCGCCCTCGGGCTCCTGCTACTGACCTCCTTGCTCTGGAGCGCGCCGCTCTTCGCGGCCCTGCCCGGTGACCGGATCGACCTCAAGGTGCTGGTGCTCTCGTCGGACGGCACCGAGCCCTCCTTCTCGGCCTGGACCACGGCGCTGGACCGCGCGGGTGTGCCCTACGACGCGATCATCGCCGAGCAGGCGGACCCGATCACCGCCAACACCCTGGCCGCGGGCCCCAACCACGCGCGCTACCAGGCGGTCGTGCTGGCCACCGGCGGGCTCATCAAGTGCGGGCTCACAGGCTGCGCGTCGGCGCTGGCGCAGGCGGAGTGGGACGAGCTGAACGCCTTCCAAGTGCGCTACGGCGTGCGCCGCGTGGTCGCCTACGCCTACCCGACCCCGGAGTACGGCTTCATGTGGCCCTTCGCCGCGGGCGACCAGGCGGGCGTCACCGGCGCGCTCACGGTGGCGGGCAAGCAGGTGTTCACCAACCTGGTCGGTCAGGTGAAGATCGACACGGGCTCCTACGGCTACCTCGCCACGCCGCTGGCGACCAACCCCGCGGGCACCTTCGAGACGTTGATCGAGGGCCCGGTCGACAGCGCCGGCACGCCCTCGGCCCTGGCGGGTGTGCACCACCGCAGCGACGGGTTCGACGAGCTGGTGCTCACGATCGACGGCAACGCCTACCAGCTCCACAGCCTGCTCATGGCGCACGGGCTCATCGAGTGGGCGACGGCTGGCGTACACCTGGGTCTCGAGCGCAACTACTTCATGCTGCACATCGACGACGTGTTCCTCGCCGACGACCGCTGGGACGTGAACGACAACGTCACCTACGAGGACGGCGGCGCCACCAACCCAGAGGTGCGCATGAACGCGGCGGACGTCGACCGCGCCCTGGCCTGGCAGCAGTCCACGGGCCTGAAGCTCGACATGGTCTACAACGGCGCCGGCAGCGACGAGGCCATCGCCGCGAACGGCAGCGACCCGCTCTCCGCCGCGCTCAAGGTGCACAAGGACGAGTTCCGCTGGATCAACCACACGTACACGCACCTGAACCTGGACGACGCCTCGCTCACCGAGATCACGGCGCAGATCGTCAACAACGTGTTCTTCGCCACCACCTTCGGCCTGACCATCAACTGCACCGAGCTGGTGACCGGCGAGCACTCGGGGCTGAAGAACCCGGCCATGGCGTCGGCGGTGCTGGCGGCGGGCATCGCCTACCTCGGCTCCGACAACTCGCGCGAGCCGATGCCCTACGAGATCGGCCAGGCCACCACCATCCCGCGGCACCCGGCCAACGTGTACTACAACGTCGGCACCTACGAGGAGCAGCTCGACGAGTACAACTACATCTACTTCGACGGCTGCGTGGCGACGCCGGTGACCACCTGCCTGACGGCGCCCGCGACCTACGCTCAGTACGTGGACAGCGAGGCGACCATCATGCTGCGCCACCTGCTCACCAACGACCCGCGGCCGCACTACTTTCACCAGAACAACCTGGCCGAGGACGGCACGCTCTACCCCGTGGTGGACGAGGTGCTGGCCCGCTACAACGCCTACCTGAAGGTGCCGCTGATGCAGCCGACCTTCATGAACAGCGGCAAGATCTTGGCGCGGCAGCTGGCCTGGGCGGCGATGCGCGCGACCCCGGGCGCGGTGGAGGCCTACCTCAAGGACGGCGTCATCACCATCGCGGCGAGCGGGCCGGTGCCTGTGACGGGCTACGGCGCGGGGGCCTACTACGGCGCTGAGCGCTCGGGCTGGGTGACGGTCAACGGGCTGGCGTCGCTCTCGCTCGAGGTGCCGGCCGGTGGCCCGACCTACGTGGAGGACAGCGCGGTGGTGACCAACCCCTGCGGCGGCGGCGGTGACCAGGCGAG
>JAUIAC010000525.1 GCA_030425545.1 bacterium
GGGTGGTGCTGCTGGAGGACGAGCTGCAGTGGCGCAAGGTCGAGGCCGAGCTCGACAACCTGCCGGAGCTCGCCCACGTGGTGATGATGCGGGGAGCCCCAGCGCTCAGCGACGCGCAGGGCCGGGTCACCGTGCACAGCTGGGAGGACTTTCTGGCCCAGGCCGAGCCCACCCCGGAGCAGGAGATCCGCGACCGCATCGACGCGCTCAAGCCGGACCAGCTGGCGACGTTCATCTACACCTCGGGCACCACCGGCCCCCCGAAGGGCGTGATGCTCACCCACCAGAACCTGGCGTGGACCGCGCAGATCGCCGGCGTGTTGGTCGAGATCGACGACCGCGACAGCTCCCTGTCCTACCTGCCGCTGAGTCACATCGCGGAGCAGGTGTTCACCCTCCACGGTCCGGCGACCTACGGCTTCGCTGTCTCGTACGCCGAGAGCCTCGACCGCGTCGCGGACAACCTCAAGGAGGTGCGGCCGACCATCCTCTTCGCCGTGCCGCGGATCTGGGAGAAGTTCCACGCCGGCATCCGCGCGAAGATGGCCCAGGCCACCCCGGTGAAGGCCGCGCTCGCCAAGTGGGCCATGGGCATCGGCCAGCAGGTGGCCGAGATCGAGAACCGTGGAGAGAGCGCGCCCGGGCTGGTTCAGCTGCAGTACCAGCTCGCGGACCGGCTCGTGTACAGCAAGGTGCGTCAGGCCCTCGGGCTCGATCGCCTGCGCTTCGCGGTCAGCGGTGCAGCGCCGATCAGCCGAGAGATCATCGAGTTCATGAGCGGGCTCGGGGTGGTCATCCGAGAGGTCTACGGCCAGAGCGAAGACACGGGTCCCACCAGCTTCAACCGCCCCGGCCGCACGCGCTTCGGCACCGTCGGGCCGGCCGTGCCGGGGGTCGACGTGCGCATCGCGGACGACGGCGAGATTCTGGTCAAAGGTCCCAACGTCTTCGCCGGCTACTTCAAGGACGAGGTCGCCACGAAGGAGACGCTCGTGGACGGCTGGCTCCACTCAGGGGACCTGGGCCGCATCGACGACGACGGGTTCCTCCACATCACCGGCCGAAAGAAAGAGATCATCATCACCGCGGGCGGCAAGAACATCGCGCCGAAGAACATCGAGGCCTCGCTGAAGAACGACGCGCTCATCACGGAGGCGGTGGTCATCGGCGACCGGCGCAAGTTCCTGAGCGCGCTGATCTGCCTGGATCCCGACGCCGCGGCGGACTTCGCGCAGAAGCACGGCCTGGACCCCGCGACGCTCCACGAGGCGCCAGCGCTGACCGCCGCGATTCAGCAGGTGGTCGACGCCACCAACGCTCAGTTCGCGCGGGTGGAGCACGTGCGCAAGTTCACCGTGCTGCCGCGGCCGCTCTCGGTCGAGGAGGGCGAGCTGACCCCGACGCTCAAGGTCAAGCGCAAGGTCGTCCACGAGCGCTACGCGGCGCTGGTCGACGCGATGTACCCGACCGACTGACCGCAGCAACCCAGGTCGACGACCGCGAGGGCCGCGTCTGGATCGGCGGTGTGACCGGCGCTTGTTCGGCGTCGGGGGTGTCTAGGGCTTGGACTTGATCAGGCACTGCTTGGGGCCGTCGACCACGGCACGCACGCGGTGGTTGCCCCGGTCGGCGACCCAGGCCTGTCCCTGGCCGTCGGTGACGATGGCGGAGGGCTGGTCGAACTTGGCCTTCAGCAGCTCGCCGTCCGCCACGTCTTGGTCACCGCTGCCCAGGTAGGTGGTCACCGTGCCGTCCTGCGCGACGCTGCGGACCCGGTGGTTGCCGCTGTCGCACACCAGCAGCTGCCCCAGCCCGTCCACGGCCACGCTCATGGGCCCGTTGAACTGCGCCGCGGTGCCCTTGCCGTCCTTGAAGTTGGCGGTGCCGCTGCCCGCGAGGGTGGTCACAGCGCCGCTCGTCGACACGGCGCGCACGCGGTGGTTGCCGGTGTCGCCGACGTACAAGACGCCGTTGGCCGCGGCGCCGATTCCGGCGGGCGCGTTGAACTGCGCGGCGGTCCCCGTGCCGTCCTTGAAGCCCGCCACGCCGCTGCCCGCGAAGGTCGTCACCACACCGGCGAGGGTCACCTTGCGCAGGCGGTGGTTGGCCGTGTCCGCGACGTAGAGCGCGCCGCCCGAAAAGACGATGGCTGAAGGGTTGTCGAACTTCGCCGCCGTGCCGTTGCCGTCCGCGTAGCCGCCCTTGGGACCCTCGCCGAAGCCCCCCGGCGTGTTGCTGCCCGCGAGGGTGGTCACCACGCCAGCCGGCGTGATCTTGCGGATCAAGTGGTTCCCGGAGTCGAGCACGTAGAGGTTGCCGTCGGTGTCCCGCGCGATGCCGGTGGGGCTGCGGAAGCTCGCCGCGGTGCCGGTGCCGTTCGCCTGGCCCGCGAGGGCGCCGCCCGCGAAGGTCGAGACGGTGCCGTCGGCCGCGATCTTGCGGACGCGGTGGTTGCCCATGTCGGTCACGTAGAGCACGCCTGCGCTGTCCCGCACCACGCCGGTCGGCACGTTGAACTGCGCCTGGGTGCCCTTGCCGTCCTTGAAGCCCTGCGCGTTGCCCGCGAACGTGCTCACCAGCGCGCTCTTCGGCTTGCCCGCGCAGGAGCCGGACGCGCACGCGTCGCTGTCGGTGCAGGCGTCGCCGTCGTCGCAGCTGGTGCCGTCCTTCTTGGCGGCGTTGACGCAGCCGGTCTTGGTGTCACAGCTGTCGTCGGTGCAGGCGTTGCCGTCGTCGCAGCTCTTGCTCGGACCGGCGCTGCAGGCCGACGTGCCGCTGCCGGCCTTGCACGTGTCCTTCTCCGTGCAGGGGTCGCCGTCGTCGCAGCTGGTGCCGTCAGCGACCGGGGCCGAGGCGCACTTGCTGTCGCTGCCGCAGGTGTCCTTCGTGCACGAATTCTTGTCGTCGCAGTCGGCGTCCTTGCTGCAGCTGCAGGTGTCGGGCCCCGGGCTGCACTTGCCGCTCTGGCAGGTGTCGGGCTTGGTGCAGGCCTCGCCGTCGTCGCAGCTGGTGCCGTCCTTCTTGGCCGCGTTGACGCACCCCTTGCCGGGGTCACAGCTGTCGTCGGTGCAGGCGTTCTTGTCGTCACAGTCCACCGACTTGCCGCCCTGGCAGGCGATGTTGGCCCCGCTGCCCGCGCAGGTCTCGCCGCTGGTGCACGCGTCGCCGTCGTCGCAGCCGCCGGGCTTCGCGACGTTCTGGCAGCCGCCCTTGGCCTTGTCGCAGCTGTCCACGGTGCAGGCGTTGCCGTCGTCGCAGTTGGCGCTTGCGCCGACGCAGCCGCCCTTGGCGTCGCAGCTGTCGAGGCTCGTGCAGGCGTCGCCGTCGTCGCAGAGGGCGCCGATCTTGGCCTGCTGCTCGACGCACTGCCCGGTCTTGCCGTTGCACCGGCTGGCCACGCAGGTCTTGCCGCTGGTGCAGACCTTGGCCTTGCCCGCGGCGCAGACGCCGTTGCTGCAGGTCCCGGTGGCCGTGCACAGATCGCCGTCGTCGCAGCCGGCGCCGTCCGGTACCGCGGTGCTCACGCAGCCGAACTTGGCGTCACAGGCCCCCTTGGTACACGGGTTGCCGTCGTCACACGCCAGCGCCTTGCCCGCGCAGCCGCCCTTGTCGTCGCACAGGTCGGTGTGGGTGCAAGGGTCGCCGTCGTCGCAGGACAAGGCCGCGACGAGCTTGTTGGTGCAGGCGCCCGACTTCGGGTCGCAGCCGTCGAGCGTGCACGGCTTGCCGTCGTCGCAGTCCTTCGCCTTGCCCGCGACGCAGGCCCCCGCGGCGCAGCTGTCTCCGGCGGTGCAGGCGCTGCCGTCGGCGTCACACGCCGCGCCCTCGTCGGGGGTCGACACGCAGCCCTTGGCGCTGTCGCACGTGTCCTTGGTGCAGGGGTTGCCGTCGTCGCAGCTCAGGGCCGCGCCCGCCGCGCACGCGCCGCCCTTGCACACGTCGC
>JAUIAC010000526.1 GCA_030425545.1 bacterium
CCGAGCTCGCGGCGAAGGGCACCGAGATCCTGTCCGTCCGGCGCCCCAGCGAGCGGATCGACAAGATGTCCGTCCGGGGGCCCGGCGGCTGACCGGCACCCGCGCTGGCACCCGCGCTGGCACCCGCTGCGCACCGGCACCGACCAAGACGTGGCGCCCGCCCGACCCTCGGCCTCCCTAGCGTCGGTTCTTTCGCGCGCGCAGCTTGCGCATGCGGGCGCGCTCCGCCTTGTGCCGGGCCTTCTCCTCGGCGGCGGCCTGCGCCGCGGCGACCTCCCGCGCGGTCATCTCGGGCGTCTCGAGGCTCACGCGACCCAGGAGCCCCGCGCGCAGCTCGTTGACCAGCAGGGCCGCGGCCCGCTGGATGTCGACCCCGCCGCCCTTCACCCGGAAGCCGCGCTTCACGCCCACGGCCTCGAGCAGGCCGAGGTCGGTGTCGGGCAGCGTGTCGAGCCGGTAGCGCGCCTTGAGCCCAGCGGGATAGGCCTCGAGCAGGTACTCCGCGGCGTAGAGCGCCACGTCGCCGTAGTCGAAGGCCGAGTCCTTCAGCGCGCCGGTGATGGCGAGCCGGTAGCCACACGAGGGTGGGTCGAGCTTGGGCCACAGGAAGCCCGGTGTGTCGGTGAGAAACACGCCCTTGCCCATGCGGATCTTCTGCTGGGCGCGGGTGACGCCCGCCTCGTTGCCGGTCTTGGCGATGGGCCGCCCGACGAGGGTGTTGATCACGGTCGACTTGCCGGCGTTGGGGATGCCCATGATCATCGCGCGCATGTCGCGGTCGGGGTTGCTGAGCATGCTCCGACACACCTCCGGCAGCTGACGGATGTGAGCGGGGTCGGTGCCCACCACGGGCAGCGCGCGGACGCCGCTCTCGCGCTCGATGTGCGTCACCCACAGCGCCGTGACCTCGGGGTCGGCCAGGTCGGCCTTGTTGAGCAGCTTGATCAGGGGCTTGACCCCACGGAGCCCCGGCACGAGCGGGTTCTCACTGGAGAAGGGCAGGCGCGCGTCGATGACCTCGATGACCACGTCCATCTGCGGCATCACAGCGGCGATCTCCTTGCGCGCCTTCTGCATGTGTCCGGGGAACCAGTTGATGGTGCTCATGGGCTTCGATCCCTGTGGTGTGGCGTGGCCTTGCCCCGGCCGCGGGGAGCCCGACGCTGCCCGGGTTCAGGGCGCGGTCGGGTCGAGAGCGTAGCGCGAACGGGCGCTCAGCGCGGGCGCGCCGTGCAGCGGCGCATGTGGGTCACCGCCGCGGGCCAGTCTGCCAGCATCGCCGCCGCCGTGGCGCTGCCGGTGCGCGCGGCGTGGGCCTCGACCAGCCCGCGCAGCTCGCCGTCGTCCCCCACAGGGCCCGCCTCGACATACTCTTCGTTGAGCTGCTCCACCTGGTTGTCCCGCAGGTAGACGGTGCCTCCGGTCATGCCGGCGCCGACGTTGGCCGAGGCGCCGCCAAGGACGACCACGGCGCCCGCGGTCATGTACTCGCAGGCGTGGAGCCCGACGCCCTCGACCACCGCCTCTGCGCCGCTGTTGCGCACGGCGAAGCGATCGCCGGCGACCCCGCGCACGTAGACCCGGCCGCCCGTCGCGCCGTAGAGCGCGCCGTTGCCCACGATGACGTTGGACTCCGGCGCAAAGCGCACGTCGGCAGGGGGGCGCACCGCCACGTCGCCGCCCGAGATGCCCTTGCACACGTGGTCGTTGGCCTCGCCCTCGAGGGTCACGCGCACGCCCTCCACCAGGAAGGCGCCGAAGCCCTGGCCCGCGCTGCCCGAGAAGTGCAGGTCGACCGTGCCCGGGGGCAAGGTGTGGGCGCGGTGGTCGGGCCCTTCGCCGTCGCGCAAGGCCTGCATGCGCAGGTGGTGGCTCCGCCGCGCGAGATCCCCCGCCAGCCGCGTCAGCACGGCGCGGTCGGTGCTCTGGATGTCGTAGCGCAGCGTCACCGGCGCGCCCTTGTCCACCGAGATGCCGCAGTCCAGCGCGACCCGCTCGCCGAGCGGCGAGGTCAGCGCGCGCCGCCGGGGCAGGGCGGGGCCCGGCACGAAGTGGGTGCCGTCGAGGAACCAGCTGAGGTCGAGGCCGCGCTGGGCCACCAGCCGCTGAAAGGCCGGGTTTGCGCGCAGCAGGCCCGTGCGGCCCACGGCGTCGCCCAGGCTGCGGAGGCCCATGTGGGCGAGGTGGCGGCGCACGTCCTCCGCGAGGGTCGTGAGCAGCCGCACCACGTGCTCGGGCGTGCCGACGTACTTGTCCAAGAAGCGCTCGGCGTGGGTGGCGATGCCGCGCGGACAGCGGTTCTTCTCGCACACCCGCGCCATGATGCAGCCCTGGGCCACGAGCAGCAGCTTACCGAAGCCGAACTCCTCGGCGCCGAGCGCCGCCGCCACCGCGATGTCCTCGCCCGTGTGCAGCCCGCCGTCGACCCGCACGGTGACGTTGCGGCGCAGGCCCTGCGCCACCAGGGTCTGGTGGACGTCGACCAGGCCGATCTCCCACGGCAGGCCGGCGTGCATCATCGAGCTCAGCGTGGCCGCGCCGGTGCCCCCGCTCCCGCCGGAGACCTGGACCACGTCGGCGCCGGCCTTCACCACCCCCGCAGCCACCGTGCCCACGCCCTTGCCGGCCACCAGCTTGACCACGATGGGCACCCCCGGGCTGAGCTCCCGCAGCTCGTCGATGAGCTGCCGCAGGTCCTCGATGCTGTAGATGTCGTGCTGCGGCGGCGGCGAGATGAGCGGCACCCCTGGCGATGCGTGGCGGGCCTTGGCGATGGCCTCGCTGACCTTCACGCCCATGAGCTGGCCGCCCTCGCCGGGCTTGGCGCCCTGGGCCATCTTGATCTCGATCTCGCTGCCCGAGACCAGGTACTCCGCCGTCACCCCGAAGCGACCGGAGGCCACCTGCTTGGTCGAGGCGCACGTGCCGTCGACGTAGTAGTAGGGGTTCTCGCCCCCCTCGCCGCTGTTGCTGCGCGCGCCGAGCCGTCGCATGGCGACGAAGAGGTCCCGCTGGGCGCGGGCCGAGAGCGCGCCGAAGCTCATGGCACCCGAGCCGAAGCGCCGGACGATGGCGCTGGCCGGCTCCACGTCGGCGAGCGCCACTGGCTGCCGGGCGGGGCGGGGCTGCAGCAGGTGCGAGAGCCGCGAGGGCCCAGGCCGGTCGAGGTAGGTCTGCCACAGCGCCGCGCGCTCGGCGTCGGACGTGGCGTCGTCGACCAGCGCGTGCACCACGCGGCTGCGGCCAGCGGTCATGGCGTGGCGCTCGCCCTTCAGCTCCTTGCCGTGCTCCTTGAGCCGGTACTCCCGGGCCGGTTTGGTGCCCGGCTCCCGGGCCAGGATGGCGGCGGCGAAGTCGGTCAACGCGAGGCCGCCGACCGGGCTGGTGAGCCCTGGCAGCCAGCGCGACACCAGCCCCGCGTCGAGGCCCAGCGGCGTGTAGAGCTTGCTGCTCTGGTAGCTGCGCACCACCGAGATGCCGACCTTGCTCATGATCTTGAGCAGCCCGCCCTCGAGCCCGCGGTTGAGGTGGGCCTCGGCCTCTGCCGGGCTCAAGTCGCCCAGGCTCCGGTGGGCCCGCGCGCGGGCCATGCGCTGGGCCAGGTGCGGCGCCACGGCGGTCGCGCCGAAGCCGATGGCGCAGGCCACCGCGTGCGCGCCGCGGAGATCTCCGGCCTCGAGCACCACCGACGCGCGGAGCCGCAGCCCCTCTCGGTTGAGGCGGTTCACCACCGCGCGGAGCGCCAGCAGGCTCGGCATCGGCGGTCGCTCCCAGGTGGCGCCCAGGTCGCTGATCAGCAGCACGCCGGCGCCAGCGCCCACGGCGCTCACCGCCGCGTCGGCCAGGGCCTCGAGCGCCTCCTCGAGCGCGTCGACCCCGCCCTCGCGCGCGAAGGTCGCGTCGAGCACGCGCTGGTGAATGCGCAGGGCGCCCA
>JAUIAC010000527.1 GCA_030425545.1 bacterium
GCCGAGGGGCCTGCGACGCCCGAGCCGACCGCCTTCGCCGTGGTCGAAGCGCAGCGCTACCAGGTCGCGGGAGAGCTGGGCGTGGGCGGCATGGGTGTGGTCCGCTCGGCCCGCGATCTCCGCCTCGGCCGCGACGTCGCGTTCAAGCGCATCGCGGCCCACGCCCAGGGAAAGGGCGGCGTCGCCGAGCGCTTCGTGCGCGAGGCCCGGATCACCGCCTTCCTCGAACACCCCGCCATCGTCCCGGTGTACGACGCCGGCGAGACCGACGACGGCCAGCCCTTCTACACGATGCGGCTGGTCCGCGGACGCACCCTCACCGACGCGGTCGCGGACACGGCCTCACTGCCGGCCCGACTGCGGCTGCTGCGCTACTTCCTCGACGCCTGCGAGGCGGTGGCCTACGCCCACAGCCAAGGGGTCGTGCACCGCGACCTGAAGCCCGACAACGTGCTCGTGGGCGAGTTTGGCGAGACGCAGGTCGTCGACTGGGGCCTGGCCCGTTGGTTCGAGCAGCGCGACGCGCCCACCTGGGACGTGCCCACCGGGCCGGACGCCCTGGCGGTGGTCGACGACAACGCCACCCACGCCGGGGCGGTGGTGGGGACACCGGCCTACATGAGCCCCGAGCAGGCCGCGGGCGATCCGGTCGACGCCCGCGCCGACGTCTGGAGCCTCGGCGTCATGCTCTGGCAGCTCGTGGCCGGCGCCCACCCGCTGCCCGGGCTGACAGGGCACGAGCTCATCGAGGCGGTGCGGTCCCGGCCGCTGCCGCCGGTGGACAGCGCCTGCCCCGAGGCGCCGGCTGAGCTGGTGGCGATCATCCGCCGCGCCACCTCGCCCGCGCCGGAGGGGCGCTATCCCGACGCCAAGCACCTCGCGGCGGACGTCGCGCGCTTCCTCGACGGCGGCCTCGTGCACGCGCACGCCTACTCGCCGTGGGAGCCGCTGCGGCGCCTGATTCGTTCGTGGCGGGCGCCGCTCGCGGTGGCTGGTGTCGCCCTGGTGGTGCTGGCGGCTTTCGCCCTGCTGGCCGCCCGTCAGACCCGAGAGGAGCGCGACCGCGCGCTCCAGGCCGAGCGGGACGCGAGCCAGGCCCGAGCCGCGGCAGAGACCCACCTGTCGCGCGCCCTGGTGCAGCAGGCGCTCGGCGCGCTGGACGTCGACGCGCGCGCCGAGGCCGAGATCTTCGCGGTCGCCGCGCTGTCCAAGGCCGAGTCGCCCGAGGCGCGCGGCGTCCTGGCGGGCTTCGGCGCCGCGCCGCGGCCCCAGCTCGTGCAGCGGCACCAGCTGCCCAAGTGCGTCGACCTGCGGCCCTCGCCGCGGGGCGACCGATTCGTGTGTCGCACCCTGACCACCGTGTCGTTGTGGCGGGTCACCGAGACCGGCGTGGCTCGGCGGTGGGAGACCCGCTTCAACGCCCTCGACGCCGTGGTCGTGCCCGACGCGGGCGTGGTCCTCGCGGCGCAGCCGCAGCAGCGCTACGTGCGCCTGGACATCGACACCGGCGACGTGCTGCCGGGCTACGTGCCGCAGTGGGGGCTCGGCGGGCTCCACTGGGAGGCGGTCTCGGCCAACGCGCGCGCCTTCGCCGGGGTCCCCGGAACGTCGACGCTGATCGAGCCCGCGACGCAGCGGCAGTGGCACTTCAAGCCCTGCCAGGACCGCAACCCGCTGACCATCTCGGGGCTCGCGCCGTCGGGCGATCGCGTCGCCACCGTGTGCTCCGACGGCTCCCTCCGCCTCACCGACGTGAAGACCGGGGTGACGCGGATCCACATGGACACCGACATCGGCCGCAGTCACCACGGCGCGACGGCGCTGGCGTGGCTCGCGGACGGCACGCAGGTGGTCGTCGGAGCGCGCAGCGGCCAGGTGCTGGTGGTCGACGTCGACCAGCCGCGGGTTCGCCTCAGCCGCATGACCGGGGTCGGGCAGATCATGGAGGTGCGCCCCCACGGCCACCTCGTGGCCGTGCTGGGCGAGCGCGGTGGCGTGCTGCTCCTGCACGCCGAGTCGGGGGCGGTGCTGGGCCGGCTGCCCAGCGGGTGGACGCACACGCTGCGCTTCTCGCCCGACGGCCGTGAGCTGTGGACCTACGGCCACGAGCTGCGCCGCTGGCTGCTCCCGAGTCAGCCGCGGCCCGTGCGCTTCTGGTCCGGGGAGGAGCGGTCGGGCATGAGCGCCGCCGCGCTCTCGCCGGACGGCACCCAGCTGGTGCTGTTGCCCGGCTCTGGCGAGGTGTACGTCTATCGCACCTCGGACGGCATGGAGCTCGCCCGCGATCGCTTCCAGCGCCTCGTGCTCAAGGGCGGCGCCTTCTCCGTCGACGGATCGTCGTTCATGGCCCACGCCATGGGGCCTCCCAGCATGCGCATCTACGAGACGCGGACGTGGACCCCGCTCGCGACCCTCAGCAACGGCGCGCGCAAGCGAGCGGAGCGCCTGGCCAACGGCTGGTTCGTGGTCGCGCCCTACAACGCTGGCTTCCGAGCGCTGAAGCCCGACGGCAAGAGCGAGTGGCCACAGCCGCTGGCGCCGATCATCGTCGTCGACACGGCGGTCCCCGCGGACCGCCGCACCGTCTACGCCCTGACCCTGCAGGGGGAGGTGTGGCGGGTCGACCAGGGGGCGCCGCCGACCGCGCACCGCCTGTGGCGCGACCGCGCTGCGCGACGCATCGGCGTCTCTGCCGACGGCAAGTGGCTCGCCGTCGCTCGGCTCCGCGACGTGGAGGTGCGCTCGCTGACCGACACGGGGACCCGCGTGACCCTGCCGACACAGGGCGACCGGGCCTTCGACGTCGCCCTGTCGCCCCACGGTCGGCTCGTGGCGCTGGGCGAGCTGCGGCGCACTGCGAAGGTGTGGCGGGTGCGCGATCGCAAGCTGCTGGCGGAGCTCCGAGGGCACGACCGGCGGGTCGCCCACGTCAGCTTCGACGCCACCGGCGAGCGGCTGGTCACCGGCAGCTGGGACGGCTCTGCGCGCCTCTGGGACATGACCGTGCTCGAGCGTCCGGCCGCGATCTTGGAGCGCGAGGTGCGGTCCGCCTGGGGCCTGTCGCTGCAAGACGCCCTCAACGCGCCGCTCAAGTAGCGCTGGGCACGCCGGTCGAGCCACGGCGCATTGTGGTTCAGGGCGGCCAGCGGCGACTCTGGACAGACCGTATGCCCCACGACGACCCAAGCGCTGGCGTGAGCGACACAGGCGTCCCGCGCCCGCCTCGCCATGGGCTGGTGGCGTCGATCCAAGAGGTCCGACGGCCGGAGTTCGCCCTCGACTGCGGCTCCGCGCGCCTGCGCTGGAGTCTTCGGGTGCCTGGCCGCCGGGCCAACCATTGGCTGTTCGCGCCCGGCGGACGTTCGGTCATCTGCGTTGACGGGCAGCGGGCGGCGCACCCGCAAGAGGTCGACGCCGGCACCGAGGTCGCGACGCTGCGTGTCCTTGGCGGCCGAACGCCGAAGTTCTGCGCTCACCGCGACAGACGGGACGAAAGCTGCTAGACTCCGCCGGCTCTCACGAGCCTCACCTCGAGCGCGCAGCTGCCAGATCGCATGAGCGCGCCGCATCCAGAGCGTGCAGCCACCCTCTCGCTGCGCCGCCGACGACCCAGGTAGACAATTGACGACTTTCGCTGCGCTCGGCCTGTCCGAGCCCCTGCTCCGCGCCATTGACGACGCGGGCTACACCACCCCCACGCCCATTCAAGCTGAGGCCATCCCGCTGCTGCTCCAGGGCCGCGACCTGCTCGGTTGCGCGCAGACCGGCACCGGCAAGACCGCGGCCTTCGCCCTGCCCACGCTCGAGCACCTGGCCAAGGCGGCTCCCACGCGCGGGCGCAGGCCCATCCGCGCGCTCGTGCTCTCGCCCACGCGCGAGCTCGCCGCCCAGATCGGCGAGAACTTCGCCAGCTACGCGCGCCACACGGCC
>JAUIAC010000528.1 GCA_030425545.1 bacterium
CTTCCTCAACGACGGCAACCAGCTCTTTCGCACCGAAGCGCTGCTCGGCGAGTACAAGGGCATGTATCCGCGTCAGCTGCAGCACATCAACACCCTGGTGTTGCAGGCCGTGGACCGCATGATCGCCAACGCCGAACAGCCGCCGATCATCGTGCTCATCAGCGATCACGGCCCGCGCGCCACCGTACACTGGGAGGAGCAGGACAAGACCTGCTTCGCCGAGGCTGGCGGCACGCTCTTCGCGGCCCATGTGCCCGGCCTCGACGCTCAGGCGGCCTTCACCGACACGATCTCGCTGGTCAACCTCTTTCGTGTGCTCTTTCGCGCGCAGCTCGGCGCAGAGATCGAGCGGATCCCCGACCTGACCCACTACACGCCCTACAAGGCGCCCTTCGCGACCACCGTGGTGCAGCCGAACCCCGACTCCCCGGCGTGCAAGGCCTGGTTCGCGATCCCGCCGCTGCGCTTTGGTCCGGACCGCGGCCTGGTCCCCGCTGGGCCGGTGCCGCCGCCGACCTATCCCTCGCCACCGGGCCGTTGACGAGGCTGCCGCGGCTCGCCGTCGCACGTGACTGGCATGGGTGACTGCGCTGGGTGGCTGACATGCGTGGCTGGCATGCGTGACGGCATGGGTGGCTGTCGCGCGGGGGTGTGGCACGCTGAGGGCCCTTCGGAGGATGCCATGCGCCAGACGCCCCCCCACGTTGACCGCTCCACACCCGTGCGCGCCTGCGCCGTCACGCGCGCCGCGCTGAGCCTCGTGGTGAGCCTCGCGCTCGCCGCGTGCGGGGCAGGGGAGTGCGCCCCCGGCGAGTCGGTGAGCTGCGCCTGCGACGGCGCCACGGAGACCGTGACGTGCAAGGACGACGGCACTCAGCCCCCCTGCGTCTGCGGTGGCAGCGGCGGCGCGGGGCTCGACGGGGGCGGCAACATGCTGACCAGCGGGAGCCTGACCTGGCCCAAGGGCGCGGGCACGGTCTTCGACAGCGCGTCGGGCCTGATGTGGCAGCGCACCCCGGCCGCCGACAAGCACACCTGGGACGGTGCGGTGGCCTACTGCGAGGACCTGGAGCTGGAGACCTACGACGACTGGAAGCTGCCCCATCGCGACCAGCTCGAGTCCATCGTGCTCAGCCTGACCACGACCCCGTCCATCGACACCACGGCCTTCCCCGACACGCCGGCCAAGCCCTTCTGGACCCGCACGCTCTACGGGCCCAACGCCGCGCAGGAGGCCTTTGGCGTCGACTTCGAGAACGGCGGCACTGGGCACGCGCTGATGAGTGAACCCCACTACGTGCGCTGCGTGCGCACGCCGCCGCTGCGCTAGCGGGCCCTTCGTCCTTCGCCCGTCGCCAGCACGCCCGTCGCCAGCACGCCCGTCACCAGCCCGCCCAGCCGCCGGGCCGCTCAGCCGCCGGGCCGCGCGCCGGTCGACCCGGCCGGCGCGGTTCACCTCCGATTCACGTCGCGTCCGCGTCGCCCTCACGCCCTCCGGTCACAGTCGCTTCCACCCCGGAGATCCGGGGGCGGAGGTGCCCCATGCAGTCGACCTACGACCTGTCCCGCGTTCCTTACTCCCGTCGCCGCGACGCGCTCCCCGCGACGGCCAACGCCCTCCTCGCGGCGGGCAAGCTAGCCGCCACGCTGGCGCGCTTCACGCTAGGCGCCCGCTCCGGGGCGAGCGACGCCGAAGCGGAGCAGCGCGCCCACCGCACCGCCCGATCGCTGGCGCGTCAGCTCGGCCTCGCCGTGCACCACGTCGGCCAGCCCCACGCGGACGCGCAGCTCCTGGTGGCCAACCACCGCTCGTACCTCGATCCCCTCGCCTTGCTCCACGGTGGCCCCTGCTCCCTCCTCGCCAAGGCCGAGGTCGGCTCGTGGCCGCTCGTGGGCGCGGCGTGTCGGGCGGCGGGGACCACGTTCGTGCAGCGGGAGCGCAAGGAGAGCCGAAGCGCCGCGCGCCACGCGCTCACGGTGCGCGCTGCCAGCGGCGGTCGCGTGGCGCTCTTTCCCGAGGGCACCACCACGGCGGGGCCGGGCTGCCTGCCCTTCCGGCCGGGCATGTTCCACGCCGCGGCCGAGGCCAACCTGGCGGTGCAGCCCGTGGCGATCCACGCCCCGAGCCCGGAGGTCGCCTATGTCGAGGGGCATCACTTCGGCCCGCACTTCCTGCGCCTCTTCCGCGCGCCCCACGTGCCGATGTTCGTGGCGTGGGGGCCGGTGCTCAGGGGCAATGACGGCGCGCAGCTCTGTGCCGCTGCAGAGCGCTGGGTCGACGGGGCGCTGGCCGAGCTGGCGGCAGCCCGGCCGGTGGTCCGGCGCTGAGTCGTGGCGCGCTGCCGGGGCTACTCCAGCCCGTGGCGGCGGATCCTTCGCAGCAGCGTGTTGCGCCCGATGCCCAGCACGCGGGCGACCGTCGACCGGTTCCCCTTGAACTGGCTGAGCAGGTAGCTCAGGTAGCGGGCCTCGAGCTCGCCGAGGGAGGGGTGCTGCGCGAAGAGCTCCTCCAGGGCCCCGACCGGCTGACCGGAGGGCGAGCTCTCCACCCCGCGGGGCAGCGGCAGCGCGTGGGCGTAGATGACGTCGTCGGCGAGGATGACCGCCGACTCCAGGCAGTTCTCCAGCTCCCGCACGTTGCCCGGCCACGGGTAGTTGACCAGCACGCGCATGGCCTCTGGGTGGATGCGCGGCGGCTTGCGGCGGTGCCGGCGCGACGCGTTGCTCAGGAAGTGGTCCACCAGCAGCCGCAGGTCGCGGATGCCGCGCTTCCGCAGCGCCGGCACCTCGATCTGCACCACGCGCAGCCGGTAGTAGAGGTCCTTGCGAAAGCGGTCGTCGTCGACGAGCTGGGGCAGGTGGCGGTTGGTCGTCGCCAGGATGCGGATGTCGCTGCCCACCGGCTCAGTGCCTCCGACCCGTGTGAACGTGCCGTCTTGCAGCAGCCCCAGCAGCTTGCCTTGCGTCGCCAGCGGCATGTCGCCGATCTCGTCCAGGAGCAGGGTCCCGCCGTCGGCCTGCTCGACCTTGCCTTGCTTGATCTGCTTGCTGCCGTCGGGCCCGCGCCGCTCCACGCCGAAGAGCTCGCTCTCCACCAGGCTGTCCGGCAGCGACGCGCAGTCCACGGGCACGAAGCCGCCCTCCTCCCGTCCGGAGTTGTGATGCAGCGCCCGGGCGATGCGCCCCTTGCCGGTGCCGGACTCGCCCGTGATCAGCACGGTGGTCTTGGTCGGGGCCACCCGCCGCACGGCGCGGAACACGTGCTGCATCTGCACGCCCTCGCCCACGATGCGGTTGAAGCCGCCCTCCAGGTTCACCTGCGGGGAGGGCTCCGGCGGCGCCTCCTTGCCCGTGACCGTGAGCTCCGGCAGGTCGCTGCGCTTGAAGCCGGCGGTGACCGTGCTCTGCTCCAGCAGCTGCGCGAGCTGGTCGGCGAGCAGCCGCAGGGTGTCTTCGTCTTCGGTGGTGAAGGTGCCGACCCGCTTGTTCAGCAGCTGCACCACGCCGAGCAGCGTCCCGTCTCGGTTCTCGACCGGCGCCGCGATCATGCACCGCGTCCTGTAGCCCGTGCGCTTGTCGACCTGGCGCCAGAAGCGGCTGTCGGCGTTGGCCTGGTCGACGTTGACCAGCTCTCGCGTCCGGGCGACGAAGCCCGCCACCCCCTGGCCGATGGGCACTCGGATGATCGGGATCTCAGGGAGGTGGGCCGCCACGCTGCGCAGCTCTTCGCGCTGCTCGTCGTACACGTAGATGGTGCCCCGGTCAGCGACCAGCGACTCGGTCAGCACGTCCACCACGCGGCGCAGGAGCTCTCCCGTGGAGATCTCCGTGATCACCGCCTCGCCGAGCGAGAAGAGGAGGGCGTCACGGGCCGACACCGCGTCGCGCGCTGGGACCGCCTCGCGCGCTGCGCCAGCGTTCCCGT
>JAUIAC010000529.1 GCA_030425545.1 bacterium
CAGACGCCCACGACGCCGCGCCGGTGGCAGACGCTCACGCCGTGGACGCTTCGACGGCCGACGGGAGCCTGCCAGACGCCGGAACCCCAGACGCAGGGGGGCCAGACGCCGGGATGCCAGACGCCGGAATGCCAGACGCCGGAGTCCCAGACGCCGGAGTCCCAGACGCCGGTGCATCCGACGCAGCCAGCCCAGACGTGACAGCGCCCGACGCGGCGGCGCCAGACACAGACCCAGCCCCAGACACAGACGCCGGCGCGACGCCAGACGTCAGCGCAGACGCCAGCGACAGCCAAGGCGGCGGCGCGACGTCGCCCTTCGCCTGGAGCCTGGGCAACGACACGGTGACGGTCAGCTGGGTCACCGGCGCGCAAGGCCACCGCACGTGGACGCTCAAGACCACCCACCCCCTGCGCGACAACGACCCGGCCAGCAAGCAGGTCTCGTTCTCAGAGGTGGCGGGCCAACCGGCGCTGCACACCGGTCACCCGGGGGTCGACGCGGTGTACGCCATGGCGCTGCACGAGGTGGGGCAGAACAGCGTCAGCGCGCTCACCGACGCCGCGTTCAACCAGGGCAAGCCGGTGCCCTGCCCCTGCTTCGCCACCGGCGCGAAGTGGCCGTGGGCCTGGACCCGCGACACCGCCTATGCCGTGGCGCTGGGCCTGGCCGACGTCGCGCCGACGCGCTCCGCTGCGACCCTGCTCTTCAAGACTGCGGAGCGGAAGGCGTCCCTGGGCGGCGGCGGCCGACAGATCGTGCAGGACACGGGCACCGGTGGGAGCTGGCCGGTGTCGAGCGATCGCGTCGTATGGGCGCTCGGCGCCGAGGCGGTGCTGGCCCGGCTCGAGGGCAAGGCGCGCGCGGACTTCGCGGCGAAGAGCCTGGCCGCGCTGAAGCACACGCTCACCGAAGACCGGCTGGTCACCTTCGACCCGGTCGACGGGCTCTACCGCGGTGAGGAGTCCTTCCTCGACTGGCGGGAGCAGAGCTACCCGAGCTGGACGCCCGGGAACATCGCCGCCATCGCGGGGAGCAAGGCGCTGTCGACCAACGTGCTCTACTGGCACGCCCACAAGGTGACCGCGGCGCTCGCCACCGAGGCCAACGACCTGGCGACGGCCAAGCTCCACAGCGACCGGGCCGCCGCGCTACGAACCGCGATCCTCAAGGCCTTCGTGGTGCCGGAGTCGCCGCTGCTGGCGGCCTTCGTCGGCGACGCCTTCGACCCGTCGCCGACCCGGCGCTACGAGCTGCTGGGCAACGCCCTGGCGGTGCGGCTCGGGCTGCTGACGGCGAGCCACGCGACACAGGTCGTCGCCGCCTGGCCGATGTCGCCCGCGGGGCCGCCGGTGCAGTGGCCGCAGGACCCGGCGGCGCCCGTGTATCACAACCGCGCGATCTGGCCCTTTGTCACCGCGTGGCACGCGCTCGCTGCGAAGCGCACCGGGCACGCCGAGGCGCTGCACCGCGCGCTGCGCTCCCTCACGCGCTTCGCCGCGCTCAACCTGTCCCACATGGAGAACCTCGAGTTCCTCACCGGCAAGAACTGGGTCGCCGACGGCGCGCTCTCGGGCCCGGTGGTGAACTCGCGGCGACAGCTGTGGTCGGTGGCTGGCTTCATCGGCGCGATTCACCAGGGGGTGTTCGGGCTGGAGACCAGCGCCGCCGGGGTGCGCTGGACGCCGGCGCTGCCGCGCGCGACGCGACAGGCGTGGTTCGGCGACGCGGCCACGCTGACCCTCACGGGGGTGTCCCTGCGCGGCAAGGTGCACCACGTGCAGCTGGTGTTGCCGCCCCCGGCGAAGGGGGCTCAGGCCGGCGTGGGGCTCTACCAGGTGAAGTCCGTGAGCCTCAACGGCAAACCTGTCACGCCGGGGGCCTGGGTGAGCCCGCTCGCCGCCACCAACAGCTGGGTGATCACGCTGGTCGACCCGGCGCAGCCCCAGGCGCAGCCGCTGCCCTCGCTGCCCACAAGCGCCGCCCCCGCCAGCTGGATGGCGCCGCCCGAGCCGACGGTGAGCGCGCCGACGCTCGAGCAGGGCAAGCTCAAGCTCACCTGGCAAGCGGTGGCCGGCGCGAGCGGCTACGACGTTTTCCGCGACGGCGCGCTGGTGGCCGCGGGCGTGCAAGGCACCTCGTGGCTCGACCCCCAGACCGACCCGGCGCTGACTGCACCCTGCTTCGCGGTGGCGACCGCGCTGGGCGCCCTGCGCTCGCACCACAGCCGCGGCCAGTGCTGGTGGGGGGCGACGTCGCAGCGGGTCCAGCTGGTGGGCCCGTGGAAGCTGGCCTCGGACGGGCAAGGGGGGCCGGCGTGGACATCGACGCCCGCGGGCCCGCACCTCGCCAAGGTCACGGGCGGATCGGTGACCGCGTGGCACGTGCGGCCAAAGTTCACGGGTCCACACTGGCTTCAGCTGCGGGCGCGCAACACCCAGGGCGGCGTGACCACGGGCATCGCCGCGGCCCGGGCGCGGGTGCGTGTGTGGCGCCTGAGCGACGACAAGCTGGTCGCGTCCGGCGTGGTGGTGGTGCCGCAGGGCGGGACCCAGAGCGGTTTCCTGCCGAGCACCACCGTGGCGGCCACCCTCTCGGCCGCAGAGGCCTACCGCGTGACCGTGGACGCCGGCCCGGGGCTGCCGAACATGAGCGGGCTCGACCACTACACCAGCTACGTCGGGGGCCCCGGCGGCGGGTCGAAGAGCTTCAGCAGCTACGATCTGGGCGCGCTCGTCTTGCTGGCGCGCGCGGGCGCTGAGGTGTCCCACAGCCCGGTCTTGACCCCCGACGCCAAGGACGACCTGAAGAAGCACGCCGCTGGCAACCAGCTGGTCCCCGGGGCGCAGCTGGCGCCTTGGGGGCGCTTCGCCCTGAGCTGGGACGCGCGCGACCTCTATGTGACCGTGGTCAGCAAGGCCTTCGAGCAGGGGCTGAAGCCCTTTGTGCTCTACGTGCAGGGGGCAGCGAAGGGCGCGCTGCCGGGGGCGCAGACGAGCCAGGGCCTGACCTACCTGAACCTGACCCCCAAGCTGCCCTTCGCCCCCGATTTCGCGGTGGCCGTGCGCAGCCAGAGCGACGCTGGAGACGGTGTGGGGCCCTGGAGCGGCGTGTTCGCGCGGACGCAGGCGGGCTGGGCGCAGCGGAGCCGCTTCGAGCCGGGGGTGGACGTGTGGCTCGCCGCCGACAAGCACACCATGACGGTGCGGGTGCCTCGGGCGCTCGTGGGCGCCGGCGCCAAGCTGCGCATGGCCGGCCACGTGGTGTGGGCGCTGCCCGCCCATGAGTGGAAGGCCGTGGTGCCCTCGGTGGCGATGCCCTGGAAGAACGCGGCCACCGGCTACGTCGAGGTGGACCTCGCCACCGGCAAGTGGGTCGTCAAGTAGCGGCGTCGCGGCACGGCAACTTTGCTGAGCCGTCTGGCGACGCCGCCGACACTGAATCATCGAGGCGCCGCTGTGGCGCCCCTCGCCTGCACCCCCGGCCCCACGCCGACGCCACCGAGGCCCCATGCGCGACCTGCTCTCCCTGCGACCCGACGCCCCGTCACCCACTGGCCCGCTCTCGGCGGTGAGCCCCAGGCCACCGACGCGACGTGTGTGGCTGGCCGGCCTCACGGCCGCGCTGCTGGCGCTGCCGGGCTGCGGCGACGTGGGCAGCGCAGACGGAGCGAATCCTGACTCCGACAACTCGGGCGCCGGCGGCGTCGACGGTGGCAGCGTGGACGGAAGCGCTGGTCTGGACGGCGAGGCCCAGCGGGGCGGCGGCGCCCCGGTGTGCGAGGGCGACGGGCCGGACCTGCTGCGACCGGCGGGCTGGACCGCCGCGAGCCACTGCGCGGGGGTCGACGCGGACTACGCCAAGCTCTTCGACGACACGGTGGTGCACCGCATCGACATCGTGCGCACGCCGGAGG
>JAUIAC010000530.1 GCA_030425545.1 bacterium
TCTCGAGGGTGCTCGGCAAGGCCGAGCGCGGCGAGTTCGGCTCCAACATCTGGACGGTCGCCGGTGACAAGGCCGAGGGCGGCGCAGCGCTGCTCGCGAGCGACGGCCACCTGGCGCTCGAGGTGCCCTCGCTCTTCTGGCGGGTGGGCATCGACACGCGGGTGCTCGGCGGCGGCGACACCAGCCAGCTCGGCGTCACCTTCGCCGGTCTGCCCATGGTGGGCGCGGGCACCAACGGCGACGTGGCCTGGAGCAACACCTACCTCTACAGCGACATCACCGACTACTACCGCGAGGAGATCACCCTCGACGACGCCGGGCGCCCCAAAACCTCGCGCTTCAAGGGCGCCGACAAGGCCCTCAAGCGGGTGGACGAGGTCTACGAGGTGGCCGACATCGCGCTGCTCAACAGCGTCGGCGGCAAGCGCACCTGGCCGCGTTGGGAGCTCTTCGACGGCCGTCGGCTGGTGGGCGTCGAGGGCCGCGTGGCGACCGACGAGGAGGTGGCCGGCACCGCCAAGCTGCCGAAGGGCCAGGCCGTGGTGGCGATGCTCGGCACCTTCGTCGTGCCGCAAGATCTCGACAAAGACGGTGTGATCACAGGCATCTCGATGGACCTGACCACGCTCGACGTGGGCGACACGGCCGGCGCGGTGTGGGACTTCTCCCACGCCAAGGGCATCGACAGCTTCCACGCGTCGCAGCGCAAGCTCGTGGGCTGGGCGCAGAACATGATGGTGGCCGACAAAGACGGGCACATCCTCTACTCCGGCTACAACGCCACGCCCTGCCGCAACTACCTCGAGCGCACGCCTGACGGCCACTTCGCCGCCGACGCCGACCCGCGCCTGCTCATCGACGGGACCAAGTACCAGGGCTTCGAGATCCCGCTGAAAGACGGCCTGGTCGACGAGACCCCGGGCAAGACCGACCCCTACCGGTGCGTCATCCCCTTCGACGACTGGCCGGTGGGGCGCGACCCCAAGGACGGCTTCCTGGTCAACGCCAACAACGACTTCGGCAACACCAGCCTCGACGGCAAGCTGGGCGACGACCCCTGGTACCTGGGTGGCCCGTGGGTGCTGGGCTTCCGCGCCAAGGCCATCGCCGACCGCGTGGCCGAGTCCGTGGCGCAGGGCAAGGCGTCTGTGGCGACCATGAGCGCGATCCAGGGCACCCACCACTCCATGCTCGGCGAGCTGCTGGTGCCCGCGATGCTCGCCGCCATCGACAAGGCCAAGGCGAGCCAGGGCGCGACCGACGCGGACAGCAAGCGACTGCACGCGCTCTACCTGTCCGAGCAGGCGACCATGGACGTGGTGCGCGACCGGCTCGACGCCTGGGGCAAGGCCGGCTTCTCGGCCGAGAGTGGGGTCGAGACCTTCTACCATCAGCCGACCGCCCAGGACCGCACCGACAGCGTGGCGACCATGGTCTTCAACGCCTGGGCAACCGAGCTGCTCCACGGGGTCTACGACGACGAGGGCGTGCCCTTCGACGCCATGGTTGCGCTCCGAGGCCTGGCCAACCTGCTCGCGGGCCGTGGACCCGACAACCCGAAGAAACTGGCGTCGTGGCACAAAGATCGACAGGAGAGCGTGCTCTTCGACATCACATCGACCCCCGAGATCGAGCGCAGCGACGAGGTGCTCCTGCTGGCGCTCGTCGAGGCCTTGACGCGGCTCCGAGCGAAGCCGAGCGCGCCGGGTGAGGGCGGCTTCGGCACGCCGGACATCACGGCCTGGCGCTGGGGGCTGCGCCACATGCTGCACCTCGACTCAATCCTCGCGAGCTTTCTCCAGGGAGTTCAAGGGCTCAGCGCGCTCACCGAGATGTTCTCCATCTCGACAGACATCCACCCGCTCGCCAAGGGCATGGACACCGACGACCCGCGCAAGAAGCTCAAGCACTTCCCCAGGCCGGGCGACTACGGCGCGGTCGACGCCGCCCACCCGCACGCGATCCGCAAGGCCACCTTTCCGGACGACGGGGTGCGTGACTTCCGCTTCAACCACGGGCCCATCATGCGCATGGTCGTCGGCCTGCACCCGGACGGCCGGGTCGAGGGCGTCACCATCCTGCCGGGCGGCCAGTCGGCGCTGACCGACTCGCCGCACTTCGCCGACCAGGTGCGCCTGTGGCTGGCCAACAAGGTCGAGCCCATGCGTTTCTCGGTCGACGACGTGGTCGCCGGGGCGACCGGGCGCGAGGTCCTCGTGCCGGCGGGGCGCTGATGGCGGCTCCCGGCCGACAACGCCTGCTCACCTGGGGCGGCGCGTCGCTCTTCGCGCTCGCGTGCGCCGCGCTGCTGCACCAGCTCAGCTTCGTCGACACCATCGAGCGCAAGAGCTACGACTGGCGCTGCGCCAACCTGCGGCAAGAGACGCCGCCCGCGGGGTCGAACCTGGTGCTGGTCGACGAGGCGACGCTGGCCTTCTTCAAGAAGACCGACGGCATCCGCTGGCCCTTCCCGCGCGACGTCTACTGCCCTGTGCTGGCCTATCTGAAGGCGGGCGGCGCCAAGGCGGTGGCCTTCGACGTGCAGTTCTCCGAGCCCGACGAGTTCGACGGCCCCTTCGCCGAGTGCATCGCCGACGCAGGCAACGTGGTGCTGGGCATGCAGTGTCGGGCCGACAAGGCTCCCGCCGCGCTGCCGCTGCCCGGCACGGTGGCGGTCGCTGGCCCGGTGCAGCCGCCCCGCTGTACCCCGCTGCCGCCGATGCCGGCGTTGGCCAAGGCGGCGCGCGCGGTGGGCGCCATCGACATGGAGCCCGACCCCGACGGCGTGCTCCGCCACGTCACGCCGATACGGAGCTACGGCGGCGGCGCGCTCGGCAGCCTCGGCGTCGCGGCCCACCTGGTGGCCGAGGACGTCCGGTCTGTGCGCAGCGAGTCCGACCAGCTCATCGCGGGCGCCCTGCCCGCCCCGGTCAACGCCGACGGGCGCATGTTGGTGCGCTGGCGAGCGGGCGACGCGCCCTACCCGGCCTACTCCTTCAAGCAGATCTACGCCAACGCGATGTTGCACATGGACGGCGAGAAGACGCCGCTGCCCCCGTCGACGTTCAAGGGCCGCACGGTGTTCATCGCCACCAGCGCCGCGGGCACCTACGAGGTCCGGGTCACGCCGATGCGGGAGGCGGACTACGGCGTCCACCTCCACGCCGCCACCTACGAGGCCTTGCGCAGCGGCGACCACAGCCGCGACGTGCCGCCGCTGGCCGAGCTGCTGCTGCTGATCGTGTTCACGGTCGCTGTGGCCGCCGCCATGACCCTGCTCGACGGCGCGCTGAAGCAGTCGCTCGGTGTGGCGTCGCTCGTCGCGATTCACCTGGGCATCGTCGGCTACTGCTTCGAGCGCTACGGGCTCTGGCTGGAGACCGTGGTGCCGAGCCTGGCCATGCTGGCGGCGTGGGGCTACGGCGGCGTCGCCAACTACCTCACGGAAGGGCGCGCCAAGCGGGAGCTCCGCACCGCCTTTCAGCACTACCTCGCCCCCGAGGTGGTCAAGCAGCTGGTCAGCGACCCCAGCAAGCTGCAGCTCGGCGGCGAGCGGCGGGACATCACGGCCTTCTTCAGCGACATCGCTGGCTTCACCACCTTCTCCGAGGCGATGGAGCCGGCCGAGCTCGTGGCCTTCCTCAACGAGTACCTCACCGAGCTGACGGTCATCATCACCGAGGAGGGCGGCACCATCGACAAGTACGAGGGCGACGCCATCATCGCGATGTTTGGCGCGCCCATCGCCCACGACGACCACGCCGTGCGCGCGTGCCGAGCCGCGCTTCGCTGCCAGGCCCGCCTCGACGAGAAGGAGCGCGAGTGGCAGGCCCGAGGGCTGCCTCGGGTCCACACCCGCATCGGCTTGAACTCCGGCGCCGCGGTGGTCGGCAACATGGGCGCGTCG
>JAUIAC010000043.1 GCA_030425545.1 bacterium
AACCCTTGCACGATTGGAGGACCGGCGATGCCGGCCAACACTAAGACACCACCCCGCAAGACACCACCCCGCACCCGCACCCGGCGCGCGGCGACCCCGTACCCCTTCGACTACCTGGACGCTATCGCCGCATGGCGCGGATCCGTACAAGGGAAGAGTGCCAACCAGAAGACGGGGCCGATTCTCACCACCTACAGCCACCCCGCTACCTGCCCGGCTACCTGCCCGCTATATGGCGGGGACCGCGGGCCGGATGGCTCGAGGGTTGACCCCGGGGCCGAATGCTATGCCGCCGCCGGGTACTACACCCGCCGCGCGTGGGCAGGGGTCCGGCTTACCTGGTCGGAATCACTGGCGAAGATTCGCGCCGCCCGGGCGCCCATGGCGCGCGGGAACGTCGCCGGGGACATCATCCACGCCGCCGGGAGGATCGTTCGCGGCGCGGCCATCGAATGGGCGGCGGCACTGTCCAAGGATGGCACCCGCCCGGCGTGGACGTATACGCACCACGCGCCCACCCGGGAGAATCTCGACACCCTCGCCGCCATGGCGGATGCCGGCACTGTGGTGAACCTGTCGGCATCGGATCCCGGCGAAGCCTTCGCCATGATGGCGGCGCACCCCGGGCACCCTGTCGCGACTGTCATCCCGGCGGATTCCCCGCCCGTGATCCGCGACCAGGACGGGCGCCGCATTGTCACCTGCCCGGCGTCGCGCCGGGAGGGTGTCACCTGCGGCACCTGCGGCGGCGGGCGCCCGCTATGCGCCCGCGGGGATCGCGACTATGCCATCGGTTTCCCCGTCCATGGCGCCGGGGCCGGGAAGGGTGAAGCGCGCATGCGCGCGGCGACCGCCCGGGCCGCGGGGGTGGTCGCATGACCTGCCGCCCGCTCGAGGACTGCCCCGGACTGGCGCAAGGCATGGCGGGGCATGCCGCCATGGTGCAGGCACTGGCATACCGCCCCAGCTCACGCCCCGGAACGCGCGCGGCCCTGTCGCGCGCCGCCCGGGCGGGCGCCACCATTGCCGCTACCAGGCGAGCCCGCCGGCGCCACCACGCGCCGCCCTACCCCGTCCCCGTGGCTACCTGGAGGGGGCGGGAATGGTGACGCGCCGCACGGCCCGCCGGATCGCATGGGCGGCGATTCTCGGATCGCTAGCGCTTGCCATGGCATCCCATGGCACCACCCCGCCGGATCGCGCGCCCGCGCTCGAGCAGGCCGCGACCAGGTGCGCGGCGATCCTCCACGCCCGGGACATCACGCCCGCCCCGGGCGGGTGCCTTCCGCGCCAGTAGAGACACCACCCCGCGCCAGTCGGTGGCGAGGTTCCCGGGATCGATCCCGGGGCGGGGTTTCCCACACACAACCAGGAGGGGACCATGGACGACATTATTTGCGGCCAGTGCGGGGAGCCTGTCGACGCCTACGGGTTGCGCCATTGCCCGGAGGACTACGGCCCGCCGCCGCCTGCAGGCCACTACCGCGCCACCCTGTCCGGGCAGGGGTGCCCGTTCTGCGGGTACGACCACGCCGGGCCGGGCGCGCACGACCTGGACAGGGTCCGCGCGCTGGCGGGCGGCGCCATCGATGACGACCCGCTCGAGTTTCTGTAGCGGCGACACCACCCCGCAGGACCGCCGCCCCGGGGAGCCTCCACGGCCCCCGGGGCGGCTTTCTCATGCGCGCACGCACGCGTGCCCACAACCACACCACCCCGCATTCCGGGCCACCCCGCCGGGCGCCCGTCCGGGCGTTGGTGTACCATGACCGGTACAACCCTTGCACTAGACGATTGGAGCAGACATGCACGACCCCGACACCACCCCGCTGGGGAGCGCCAAGCGCGACCCGCGCATCAGCATCACCATGCCGCGGTCCGAATGGTTCCGCATGGCCGAGGTGCTGGCCCTCATGGCCGAGGATTCGCATGAGATGTCGCGCAATGAGGCGCGCACACAGGCCGACGCCGACCACCTCGAGGAGCAGGGCGACTGGCTCCAGGCCAAGGCCGACGAGATCAACGGCGCCGCGGATGGGGGGCGCGATGCCTTCTAGCCCCGACACCACCCCGCAGGTGATCCGCCTCGGATCCACCCGCTGCGAATGGGCCACCGTCGTGGAGATCGACGGCGGGCCGTCGGGCCAGTGGTGCGAGATCACCTGGAGCGACGACCCGTTCGACATGCCCACCTCGATCTACCCCGACGAGCGGCACGGGCGCGACGCCCTCGCCCGCGCGGTCGCCCTCGCCATGGAGATGGCCGACCGGGTGCGCGTGGTCCCCAACCTCGAACTGGCGGGGGTGGCGGCATGAACCCCGGCGACACCGTCCGATGGGTTGACCAGGACAAGCGGTCGCATTTCGGGCGCCTGGTGAAGCTCGGGCGCACCCGCGCCCGCGTGGATGGCGCCAGCATGCCGGCGCACCTGCCCATCGAGGACATAACCCCGTGGCCCCCGCGCAACCCGGGCGCCACCGACACCACCCCGCCGCAGCGGCGGGCCAAGAGAGGGAGGGCAGCGTGAAGAGGCTTGCTCGCAAGCATTGGACGTACAGCCGCCAAGGCGGCGTCATCAAGGGGACCGTGGAGTACGAGGACACCCGCGGCCGCGCATACTGGGTCCGTTGGTATGTGGACCCCGCAACGCGTGAGGTAGAGATCAGTAACACGGGCCACGGCGGAGCAGACGCGGCCACCGCGCTCGCGCTTTCCAAGGCGCTTCGCACCGCCGCAGCACGCGCCGAGTACGTCCAGGCGGCATACGACCGCCGCGAGATCACATGGGAGGACGCCGAGTGACACCCGCAACCACCACCCCGGCAGTGATTTACCGCCGGGTCAGTACCGACGAGCAGGCGGCATCGGGCCTCGGCCTCGAGGCGCAGTACGACACCTGCGAGCGCCACGCCGCCGCCCGGGGCTGGTCCCCGGTGGCCGTCTTCACCGACGCCGGCGTGTCCGGCTCCATCGCTCTGCGTTCCCGTCCCGCCGGGGCGCAGGCGGTGGAGATGGCAAAGGCGCTCGGGGCCGTTCTCCTGGTCGCCAAGATGGACCGGCTCGGGCGCGACGCGGTCGACCGCCTGACCACCCTGCGCGACGCGGCGGATGAGGGCTGGCGCATCGAGGCCCCCGACATGGGCGGAATCGATCCGGCCACCCCGGAGGGCAAGCTCGTCCACGGGATGATGGCGAGCGTGTCCGAGTACGAGCGCGAACTGGCCCGCGCCCGCACCCGCGCCGCCCTGCGGGCCAAGATCCGTCGCGGCGAGCGCGTCGGCATGCCGCCGCAGGTGGACCCCGCCGCCGTTGAGCGCGCCCGCGCCCTTCGGGCCAGCGGCCTGTCCTACGCCGACATCGCCGCCTGCCTGGACGACGAGGGCTTCGTGCCACCCCGCGCCAGTCGCTGGCACCGGAAGACGGTGTCCCACATGGTGACGGGCGAGCCGTGGGGGCAGGTCACCAAGCAGATCAGGAAGGAGCAGCACGCGTGAGCAGCACCGCTAGCGTCCCGGCCATGGACGACAACGACACCACCCCGCGCCGGGACGAATCGGTCTTCTCCACCTACCGCCGCAGGTGGCGCGAGGTGGAGAAGGCGAAGATCCGCTACGAGGCGGCGCTCATCAACCGCAACGCCGCCATCCAGGAGGCCATGGACAACGGGTGGACGAGTAACGAACTGGGCGAGGCAGTCGGGGTGCGCGGCATCACGATCCGCAAGATCCTTTCCCGCCAGCGCAAGCCGGGCGACTGAGACACCACCCCGCCCTAGCCCTCCCCGACGACCTCGCCCTCGATGACATCCGGGGGCGGGGTCGTCGCGCTTTCGGGGCCGCTCTTCTCCCATGGGGGCGCGATGTTGATCTGCACGTTCGGCCCGCCCCCTGACCCGCCCCCCGACGGGGAGGCATGCGCCGACAGCCCCATCAACGCATCGATGCGCTCGGTGAGCTTGATGTCCAGCTCGATCATCTTTGCGTCGCCCCGGCGCACATCGGGTTCTATGCCGGCGCGGATATCCATCAGGCGACCGGCCTCCCGCGCCCGCAGGGCGGCGGTGTCGACATCGGCCACAAGCTTCCCGTAGGTGTCGGCCACGATGCGGTACGCCTCGAGCCACCCGTCCAGGTGCAGCACCTTGGCGATCTCTCCGTAGGTCTGCCCCTGCTGGCGCAGGCGGTACGCCTCACCGTTGCGCGCTGCCTCCCGGGCAAGTTCTGGGGGCAGCGCGCGCGGGTGCGGCTTGTCAGGCAGGTCGCTAGACCTCGCCATTACTCACCATGGCCTCCCACCTCGCCAGGTCGTTCTCGTCGGCGGCGACTGCCTTGTACAACTTCTTGCCGCGCGACCCCTCGATTGTCTCGCTTTTCACCTCGCCGTGGTTGCCGGCGTCGCGCACGGCGTGCCGCGCCGACTCCTTGGACAGGCCCATCTGGTTGGCGATCTCGTCCAACGTCAGGCCGCTCTTGTGGAGCGAGAGGAGCTTGACAACCATCTGCCTGCGGCTCATCCCGTCATCGCGCTGCATCATTGTGAATCCTTCACTTCTATCGAACTTCATGTCGATATGGACCCCGGCGTCGATCATGCCGGGGCGGTGCTTCCAGATATAGAGCCGGGCGAAACCCGGCCCCGGGCGCCGCAGGCCGAGGATGATCTCCGCACCCCGGCTGAACGCACCCGACCCGAAGATGTCGTCCATGGACGGCTGACTGCCCTGCTGCGTCTTGAGTCCCTTGCGCGTATGCACTGGCATCAAGAAGGCGAAGCCGTACTCCGCGCGCCACCTGTCGAACAGTCTCATAAGATCCACCGCCTGGCGCTCATCGTTGGAGTCGATCCTCGCCGCCTTGTACAGCGGGTCGACCACCAAGATGTCGGGGCGCTCCTCCTCGAGGATCTCCTCCACCTCAGCGGCGTCGTGGCTGCCCTCCGCCAGGTCAAGCCCGTCGGGGGCGGAGATGTACTTGAGATCCTCGGAATCAGTGAGGCCGCACTCGTCGGCCAGCCTCTGGATGTCGGGCAGGCTCTGCTCGGCGTCGATGATCAGGATCCTGGGACGCCGTTCCCCGATCCACCCGACCCCCTCCTCACCGAGGAATTCGCTGCCGGTCAGCACGCTCTTAAGCATGTGCATGGTGATGGTGGTCTTGCCTTCCCCGGTGCCGGCGCCGATCAGGGTCCGCAACCCCTTGATGATGTAGGGGCCGAGGAGCTGCTCGTAACCAGGTGACTCCATCTCGTACAGCTCTTTGATGGTTGCCACCTGGAGGCGATGCTCAAGCCGCCCCTCCTCGTCGTACACCGGGTCGCGCTGGCCCTTCTCAAACAGGCGGACCACGGGGTCGTTGGCTTCATACCGGCAGACACTCTGCGCGATGCGGCGAACGTCGCCATCGTCCAGCGGCGGGCGGCACTGCTCGTCGTTGACCTCCATCAGCGCAGCGGTGATCGCGCTCTGGCTCATGCCACGGCGGCGCATGCTCCCGGCCAGCGAGGCGAGGGCGTTGTTGCGCCCGCCTTCGGGGATTGGCTGGCCGTCAGCGCGCGTCTCGGTGCGGCGGCGCTTGCCGGCCTCGTTCCAGATCCACTGGGCCACCTCGGTGGGGATCTTGGGCGCGCCGTCCTGCCACGGGATCGCTTCTACGCTCACACCCATTCGTAGTTGCCCCCGTCCACACGCGCGGACGGCGGTGCCACGACGAAGCCGTTGCCTGCCTTGATGTCCAGCCCCGTCAGCTTCGCCGCCTGCACCTGACCTGATAGGTAAAGGTGAATGCCCCGGCGGGTCCGCACCTGCGGGCACGGCGGGATCTCCGATGCGATCTGCTCCAGGCGGCGCTCGCCCTCGTCGTCATCGATGTCAATGACGACGAGGTTGCTCTTGCCACACACGATCCCGACGTTCCTCGGCGCTCCGCGGAATGACTCCCACCACTCCCGCACCAGATCGGGGTCATCGCTCGCAGTCTCGGGCCAGTCCCGGTGCAGGGGATGCTTGCCCGGCGAGTCGCACTCGGTCCCGAGGTAGCAGGTGCAGGTGCCATCGTCATTCACCCCATGCAGCGGTATGACCGACCAGCCGCGCTCGGCGTAGGCGATGGCGGCGTCCATGATGTCATCGGCCACAGCCGCACCCGCGATTCTTCTTGAGGTCGCGCGCGATGCGCTTCCAGCGGCCAGACCAGCGGCGGTGATGGTCGCGCTGGTCGATGACCAGGCGCACCTCCCGCATCAGCGTGTCGACCAGATCGCGCGACCCATCAAGCGACTTCTCAAGCGTGTTGATGCGGGCCTTAAGCATCCGCACCTCTTGTTGCAGATCCTTGATCCTGATGTCTTCCATGTCAGTCTCCGTACTCTTCGACCCACATCGCCAGCGCAATGGCGGCGGCGTCGGCCTCGTCCTGTGTCTTCGGCTCAAAGCCGAAGCCATTCACGAATTCCATGACGCGCTCCTTGCTCGCCCGGCCACCGACGCCGGCGATCCGCCGCCACTCCGACGGCTGGAAGAAGCGCACGGGCGCGTGGCGCCAGACCGCACGACATGCGTCCTCGGTCCGGGCCACGGCCATCCCGTGCATGTACGCCGCCTTCGGGAAACCGAAGTGCGGCTGCTCGATCCCGATAGCGCCCGGCTCGCCCGCCTCGCCCCGCGCCTCGCGCAGGGCCTCCCGGATGAGTTCGTACTGCCGACCGGCGGTCAGCCGGTGGGTGGCGCTCACGGTGACCAACCCCGGGTGTGCGTACACCGCATAGGCGATGCGCGTCCCTGAGACGTCGATGCCGACGGTCAGCTCAGGCGGCGCCATCGACATCCTCCAGGCGCTGCTCCAACTCGGTGATGATCGCGAAGACTTGGTTGGCCTCACGCTCCTCGTCTTTGCACGCCTCGACTATCTGCTCGCGCACCTGCTCCCACAGGGCGCGCTCGGCGGCGGACAGCCTCTTGGCGAGGCCATCCATCGGCCCGATGATCAGTTCCATCTCCTCGGTCAGGCCGGTCACCGGGACCTCCAGACCGACACGACGACCGCAGGCTTCTCACCCATGGCCCGCGCGACATGCTGGATGGACTGCGTCTCGGAGGCGCCGGCGGCGACCGCTGCTTCCATCGCGGCGATGATCCCTCGCCTGCCCGCCTCGTCGCGAATCAGCCCGAACGTGGCGTCGCGCCTGCGCTGCAAGTTCTGCGCCTCGCTGCGCTTCTTCTGCCTGGCGCGCTTCTCGCGTGTCCGGCGCGCTTCTGCTTTTGCGTGGTAGACGCGCCTGCACTTAGGCGATCCGCATGTCTTGTAGTTCGGGTTGGCGTGGTAGAAGTCCCGACCACACGCTCCGCAGGGGCGTGTGTTCCGTGTCTTGACGTCAGACATCGGCCATCACCTCCGCGAGCCGCGCCCCGATCCAGTAGGACACCGGAGCCACGACGCCGTTCCCACAGGCTGCGTACCGCCGCGAGTCGGGCGCGTGATCCTTCTTGTTCCACGGGATGTCGGTCCAGCCGTCGGGCCAGCCCATGAGGCGCTCGCACTCCATGGGGGTGAGGCGGCGGACGGTCGCCTCCTGCTGAATGGCCGGCGGCGATGGGATCCCAACTCCGCTGCCGACGCGGAGCGTCGGCGCCACGCGGTCTGCGTCCTTGTTCAAGTTCCACGAACCGCCCGTAGACGAGAACGCAATGACCGGCGTGCCCCTCCCAGTCCCGTCTTCCGACGCGTCGTGCCCCTCCTTGGTGAGGGTGTGCGCTACGTCGCCGCCAACGGCCACGACATGCGTCGTCCGCGTAGACGAGGCGTCGAACTGGTTCAGCGTGTTCGCCACACCATCGTCAGTCCATGTCTCGAAGTCATCGTCGCTCTTGGCGCGGCGGGACTTGCGGTAGACATACGCCCCGGGGATATCGGTCGTGCGCTGACCGCCCTGCTGGTTGCTCGGGAGCGTGCCTGCGACGTCGGTGTTCGACGGGTTGACGCCGATGGGGAGGTCGTGGGAAGCCACTAGCTGTCCTCCCCCGACGCACTGCTCGTCAAGTCGTGAGGGGCTTCGTCCTGAGAGGGCTCCCACGATTCGCCCGCCACCGAACGCAGCGCCTCCTCCAACTGAGTCGGTAGTGAGCGGCCACGACGGGTCGCTCGCCTCAGAATCCCCGATGCTGCCTTCTGAGACAGCGAGTACTTGTCCGATGCGTTCGGCTCCAGGATCTCCGTCAGCGATGGCGCACACGAACACGCGTCGCCTTCGCTGTGGCACCCCGAAGTGCTGCGCGTCAAGAGTTCGCCACGACGCCAGATACCCGCGCTCGGCCAGCGAGTCGAGGACGACCCCGAAGTCTGCGCCTTTAGGGCTTCCAGAGCTGTAGAGCCCTTCGACGTTTTCAATGAGGATGGCTCGGGGGTGAAGAGCGTCAACGATTCGCATGAACTCGAAGAAGAGTCCGCTGCGCTCGCCCGCGAGGCCGGCGCGCTTGCCTGCGACGGAGAGGTCTTGGCAGGGGAAGCCTCCGCAGAGGAGATCGACTCTGCCGGCAGAAGCGTCAACGTCGCGGACATCGTCATAGACACGGACGCCCGGGAACCTGGTCGCGAGGACCGCGCGGCAGTACTCATCAATCTCTGCGAAGAACCGGTGCCGGAACCCGGCCCACTGGAGGCCGATGTCCATGCCCCCGACCCCGGAGAAGAGTGATCCGCAGGTGAGTGGCTCATCGGACATCACAGCCCCATCCCCACCCGGCGCGGTCCCACAGGCGCGATGCCACGACCATCTGCTGCTGCCATGTCGCGTCGCCTGCGCTGCTGGGGTAGTAGGAGGGGCGGTACGCATCCCATGAGGATGCGAAAAAGCCAAGGCCCCCTTCGTACTTCGGGCCGGGGTGTGACCAACGCACGCCCATGTACCCGCGGCCCGGCTGCTCGCAGCGGCCCACCCGGATCCACAGTGAAATGGGTATGCCCATATTCATCAGATGGCGTCGGGTCGGGTTCTTCGGCGGGTTGTCAAGGGTGTACTTCCGGCGCGACTCCTTCCACGCCTTGAGGCACTGCTTCTTCGTGACCTTGGTCTTCTCGGTGTGCTTCCAGCAGGGCCGTGGCTTGGCACTTGACCCTGAGCCTGCGGCGAGGGCCATCGAACTTCCATAGAACATCCCTGCCAGAACTGGGGCGAACAGAAGCGCACGCCCGAAGCGCCTGGTTACCCCGAAACGCTCGTTGCGCTGGGGCGCAGAGGTACTGCGCCGAACTCGGCGTTGCACCTCACGGTTACCTTCCCAAGCTGAGGGTCGCCGGTTCGAGCCCGGTCGCCCGCTTCCAAAGAATCTCCTGCTAAATGACATATTCTGCTCACTCCCTTCGTGTGCTTGTGCAGATGCCATAGAACGAATGTCGAACGCCTTCGTGTTCGACGGGGTAGTTTCCTGCGCCATGTCAGTCCACAAGCGCAAGACGAAACGCGGCGTCGTGTACGACGTCCGCTGGCGGGAAGGCCAGAAGAACAAGGGCCGCACGTTCGACACGCGCGCCGATGCGGTGGCCTTCGAGGCAGAGCAGCGGCGGCGGCAGAGGCTCGGGGCGCACGCGCCAGGCGAGCCGTCGACCATGCCGCTGGGCGACTGGTTGGAGCGGTGGTTCACCACGGAGGGCGTCGCATGGGAGGCGACCACCCGCAGGACGCGCGCCCACCTGGTCGACAAGTGGATCATTCCGTGGCTGGGCGACGTCGCGCTACGCGACATCGGTCGGTCCGCGGTCCGTGAGTTCCGCGCGGAGATCGTCCGCGCGGGTAGCCCACCGGTCAACACGAATAACGTGACCCGCGTGCTGTCCGCCGCGCTCGGTGCGGCGGAGGATGAGGGCCTGATCCCGGCGAACCCATGCCGGCGGCTGGGGCGGGTCAGGACGGAAGAAGCCAAACGCCGCCATCACGCGCCAGAAGTAGTCCACGCAATCGCTCAGGCGATGGACGACCCACGCGATCAGGTCGCCGTGGCGATCCTGTACTGGGCGGGCCTTCGCCCCGGCGAGCTTTGCGCGCTTGAGTGGGGCGACGTCAACGAGGGGTTCATCTCTGTCACCGGTTCGGTGCAGGGCGGCAAGCGACGGCCCGTGAAGACGGCGCAGCCCCGGGCCGTCCCCATCGAACCGCCGCTCGCCGCCGCCCTCACCGCGCTCCGCGGGAGAAATGACGGAGGCGGTGACTTGGTGATCCCGGCGCCGCGCGGCGGCTACCTGGATTGGCACAACTGGACAGCGCGCATCTGGCGCAGGGCGCGCGAGCGGGTCGGCAGCGACGCCATCCCCGCCGAGATGCGTCACTCCTGCGCGTCGCGCTGGATCATGGAGGGCCACGACGTTCTGACCGTTGCGAGTTGGCTTGGACACCATCCGTCAGTGACGCTCAGGAACTACGCCCACTTGATGGCGACATCTCCTGCACCAGCCGCGCGAAGCGCCCCTTTGGGCGTCGCTCTGCCCGGCGCTCCGGTGTCGCACCGAGTGCCGCCTCCAGGTCAGAGATCTTGAGGCGCCAGTGGCTGCCCACCTTGTAGCCGGGGAGATCCCCCCGGCGGATCATCCTGCGAATGGTTACGGGGTGGCAGGACGCGAAGCGCGCCGCCTCGTCCACCGAAACCAGATTCTCCACCGCCACTTCACTCCTCCTCGCAGAACCTGCACACGACCCAGACCATGTACTTCTTGCCAGTGGCGCTCTCGAAGATCTCGATCATGCGCCGCTGGTTCTGGCAGCAGTTGCAGTCGGGGCGGTTGCCCGCCCTGCCCCGCGACCGGAGCCTCTCTCTCTTGGCCCCGGTCGCGGTGTGGTTCTCCTGCCAGCCGATCCCCATCACGGTCAGAAGGGGATGTCGTCCTTGGCCTCCACGGTGGCGTCGAACTCCTTCGCGATGTCACCCACGACATCGGACGCCTTGCGCTTGGGGGGCTTCGCGCCGGCGTGCGCCTTGGCGATCTTCTCGGCGTCCTTCGGCTTGCTCTTCTTGATGTCGTAGTCGTAGTACGACTTGCCGGCCTTGGACATCCGCTGGCCGAGGGCCTCGATGAAGACGATCATTCCGGGCTGGGCGCCGCCATCCTCGGCTTCGCTGCCGAGTTCCCTGCGCGGGATCGAGCGCGACAGACGGAACGTGATCTCCTGGTCGGGGTCACGGTCACCCTCATGGGTGCGGACCCCGGTCAGGACGAGCGCCTCCACGACTCCGAACGGAGCCTCGTCTTCGATGCGCTCCTTGACGACGCCGATGAGCCAGTCGCCCTTCTCGTCCAGGATAACCCAGTTCCCGCCACCCGATGCCTTCGCCTCGGCCCGGAGGCCGGCGAGCATCTCGTCACTGATGAAGTTGGTAGCCATTGCTGTTACTCGCTTTCGCTCTTGCGCTCGGTCAGGAGCGCGGTGTCGTCGTCGGGGTTGGCGAGCGGCGGCAGGAACGTGATCCTGTCGTCGGCTGCCTGCTCGGCGTAGACCATCGCCACGCAGAGCTTGAAGTCGCGGTAGCTCTCCTCTGAGAGCTGGACCGGCACGGCCTCGGGCTCCTTGTCCGGGCGGACATGGAGGATCACCGCGCCGTCGACCGCCGGCATCGGCTCCTCGGTGCCGTCGTCATGCACGATCACCTCGCCGTTGGCGAGCGCGTTCAACTGCATGACGTATTCGTGCTTGCCCTGCACGCTGCGCGAGGTCTTGATGTCGACCACGCAGCGCCTGGGTGCGTCCTCGCCGGGGAACGTCATCGTCACGACGCCGTCCATGGTCCCGGCCCAGCCGTCAGTGCTGTGAAAGACCGTCTGCTCCGACCGCTCCCACTTGATGTCGTAGCGGTCGGTCAGGGCGCACAGGTCGTCGACCATCTTGAGGATGTCCTCGTCGTCGGTCTTGGTGACGCCGGTCTTGAGGAACTGCTCGTAGGCTTCGTGAACCTTCGTGCCCTTCATGGCCGCGGCATCGCGGTCGCGGTACGGCGCACCCTTGAGCCACTTGAGGCATGCGTCCTGGTCGGCGTCATAGAGGGCGTCCAGCTTCCCGCTGGCGATGGCCTCCATGGCGTCCTCTGCGACACGCTTCGCGCCGTAGGGGATCTTCCACGGGCCGTTGCCCCACATGGACGTCGCGCCAGTGACGTTCACATGCTCCTGCTCGTTCCTGATGTAGCGGCGCTTGCCGCCCTTCTTCTTCACTGCGGTGCGAGGCGGCATCAGTCCAGCGCCTCCAGCAACGCTTCAACGGCGTAGAACACGCCGATTCCGATTGCAGCGACGATTGCCGCTCCCAGCATGAGCGCCGCTGCTGCGCTCACCTGCGGCTCACTTCCCCTCATTCATTGCCTCCTCGAGGATCGCTTCGATGTCCAGGAACTCGCCTGCGACTGCGACCCATCGCGCAACGACCTCGTTGAAGTCCTCCTTGACCTCAGCCGGGATGTTGTCCGCGTGGCGCCCGTATGTGACGAGCATCCCCATCGCGAACCGACCCAGCGCGCCAACGAGAAGCGACATCTCGTCGTTGCTCAGTTCCGAATCGCTCACCTGTCCGTCCAGTCCTAAGAAGTTCGTGTGAGTGTGCGTGTGACCATACTCAACCGCTCGGACGCGTCCGATTTGTGCGCGTCCCGACTTGCACAGGAAAACTCCGCAAAAACCAAAGAAGTCATCCGCGGAGGCTGCTGTCCTTACTGGACTTATGGGGGGTACGGCATTGTGTGAATCTGCAATGCTGTGCGCCAAAGAACACGCATTCGCAACGGAGCAGCGATGACCTTGATCGACCACGGTGTATTCCTGGACAGGATGTACACCGCCTGCGGTACGACGGAGCAGAAGGCTTTGGCTCACATCGCCAACGTCACCAGTTCAGCGATGTCGCGGATCCAGTCCGGCGACTCAATGCCATCCATCAACACTCTCGCCCAGATCGCCATGGTGTGCGATGTGAGCATCGACTACCTGATCGGCATCTCCGATGACCCGCAGGCGCCGCAGCGCGCGAAGCGCGCGGCGAAGGCGCTCAACGACTCGTTGGCGTCTCCCATCCCGCGAGCGCCTGGCAAGCCGAGTGCGCGGCAGCCTCGAGCCAAGCGGAAGTAGGGCACGGCCCTAGATCCGCGGCGGACTTTCGCATCTCCCTGATGATCCGCTGCACCTCCTCCCGCTGTCGGCTCTCGGAAGGTGTGCATTGATCATCTAGGGACGCGGACATCTGGGGCCTCCTTTGCGGGTGACATTCGTACCACTGAGAATGCGAAACCGCAACGGAATGCGAACACTCACGCGTCGGGGTAGAGAACCCGCCTCATCGCCGTGTACAAAACAAGGTCGACCAATTCCATGGTCCGCTCGTCATCGAACCACTCGGGCGGCTTGCGGAGCCACTCGCCGGATGTCCCCCGGTACTCCTCTTCACCGATGCGGAACCGCTTCTGCGCGAGGGTCATAAAGCCCTTCGGCGGCTCCATGAAGATGTTGCGGACTTCGACCCACGCGTGCGGGATCTCCTGCTCGATGAACGGCCACGGATCTGCTCCGGTCGTCACAGGGTGACTTCCATCTGCCACGGGCTCTGCTCCTTCTCTGTCTGATGCCTCACGCGTGGCGTGATGGAGATGATCGGCGGACCGAGGTGCGCTCCGGGCATCTTGTGTCGGTAGTTCTTGAACGTCTCGTAGGTCGTCGCTGCGTGGTCGCCGGCCTTGGGCTCGATATGCCCGACCTTGTAGGTGCCGGTGGACGCGACCAGGCGAGGCCACTCGCTCACGCCGGTCCTGTTGATCCGCAGCGACGGGATGACCTGGGCGATGCGGGGTGCATGACTGTGGCCGCGCAGCAGGACATCGGCGTCTGAGTAGCCAAGCTCCCGCTCCATGCCGTTGATCAGGTTTCCCGAACCGGCGCGGCCTGCCGTCTGCCATCCGTGGTGAACGTGGATGTTCATCGAACCAACGGACTGCGATGGCTTCGACCGCTTGTCGTAACGGAAGGAAACCCGGACGAAGCCCGAGTAGCCGAGGAGCCGGTTGAACGCGCCACCGCCAAGCTCCTTCGCCAGCTCCGTCATCAGGTCGCGCTGGCAATGCTTGGACACGGTCATCTCATGGTTCCCGGTGGCGATGCCCCAGATGCGACCCGACCACGGAGCGAGGATCTCCGCCGCGTGCGCGACCGTCTCAGACGGGATCCCGCCATCGGGGTTGAGCATCGCGTCGCGGTAGCGTTCGGGCATGTAGCCCTGCGGGTGCCACCGCTTGTCGCCGGGGCCGATCAGTTCCCCGATGTCACCCATCAGGATCAGACGGGCCTTGGGGTTGTCCTCATGCCGCTTGAGATCCTCGCGGATCTGATCCTCGTCGGTGTCGGCGGCACCGAGGTGCCAGTCACCCGTTGGGATCAGCGTGAAGACATCCCCCGCGGAGAACTCCTCGGAGATATGAACGACGCGCATGGCGTCAGTCGGTGGTACCGATGAACTCCGAGACTTCGATCTCGGCAGGCTCCTCGGTGTAGATGGCGAGCGTGTTGGCCTGCCAGGAGCGGACCACGCTCAGGACGGCGGCAACGACGCCGGCGATGATGGAGAGGGTCAGCGGGACGCCGGCGCCGGCGCCCTCGAGGCCGGTGATCACCGCGGCGATGCCAGCCGACAGGATCGTCAGCACGCCGACGACTGTCGAAATACCAACAGGGACATTCACTTGATACCGCTCCTTAGTCGTGCGCCTTGTCCGGGTCGTACCCCGTGAGCTTCTTCGCGGAGTTACGCCCGAAGCCGGCGCGGATGAGCCTCCCGAAGGAGGAGCGCGGAGCCTTGGCCCCGCCCATGATTGAGTCGATGGACTTCTCTCCGAAGCCAGCCTTCTCCAGGCGCTTGCGGATCTCGGCGTCGCGGTTGGCGTCGTAGCCGGTCAGGGCCGCGGCGGACTTCTCACCGAACCCCGCTTTACGAAGACGCGCGTATGAGTTGCGCGGGGCCTTCGCGCCCTTGTTGAGGATGGCGTCGATGGACTTCTGGCCGAACCCGGCCTTCGCCAGGCGCTGGCGGAGCGTGATCTTTGGCTTCTTCGCGCCGCGTATCGCGCCGAGGTAGCGGTCCCAGCCGGGGAATGACGGCGGGACACCGTCACCGTGGTTGTTGCCCTCGTACCCCATGAGGTCACGGTGGTCGTACAGGCCGCGCCAGTTACCGGGCGGGTCACAGTGAATCACCGGGATCTTGTACATCTCGCACAGCCAGCGGGAGAGCTTGGCGGACGCGTTGTACTGCGCCTTCGTCCACGGAACCTCGCGCTTGCCTTCATGCTCGATGTGGATTGAGTTGGAGTTGGCGGTCCGCATCGCCGTCCATGACGTACTCCAGAGCGGGAGGAACTGGTAGACGGCGCCTTCCTGGGTGATGTAGAAGTGGCAGTCGACCTTGCCCGACTTGGTCAGCGTGTAGATGTCGCCGGCCTTGGAGCCGTAGGTGTTGTGGATGCAGATGCCAAGCGTCCTGCTGCGCTTCGGGTGCTTGATCACGGAGGGGATGTAGGTCGCCCCGGGGTAACGGCTCATGCTGCTCCTAGTTGCTTGCGAGTCGGACGGCGATGTCGATGCCGGTGCTGACGACGGCCAGCGCGAGCGCGAACAGGAGCGTGTAGAGGGACCGCTTGATCCCCGCCATGTCGCGACCGAGGAGCTTGACGTCCTCGGCCAGCGTCGTCTGGCGCTCATCCATGCGCGCGAGGATCTCGGTGCGGACGAGGTCATTGGCCTCGAGCTTGCTCATCCGCTGCTCAAGCGAGTCGACGCGCCATTGGAGCTGCCCTGCATTTGCTGGCATGTCGTCACTCATCTGGGAAATCCTTGCACATGGGTATGACGTTGTTCATATGCACCTAGAGCTTCTTCACGCCCACATGGATGTGGTCGTAATGTCCGGGCGTGCGCCACCCGATCTGGTAGCGATACCCGCCCCGATTGATGTTCAGCCATGACCCCCCGCGGTAGTTCGGGACACCGAACTGCCGCATCAGGTTCTTGAGCAGGACGTCGCCCGACTGCACGTTCGGCACGCCCAGGTCAACTGCGTAGGAGGTGCCACTCCCCTCCCAGTGATCGGACACGCCACCCGACGCCGTGTTCCTGCGAGAACGCTTCTGCGAAATCCAGCGACCGGAGGTGTTCGGCTGATACCCGGTCTGCTTCGCCCAGTCAACGAACTGGAGGGCGCGTTCCATGGAGCCGCCCCAGTTGCCTCCTTCGCCGCCCTTGGTGATCTTGCGCGAGTCGGTGCCGCCGTAGCCGAGGCCGAGGGAGTCAAGGTTGACGCCGCTGGTGTCTCCGGTGTCGACCGGCGCGCCGCCCTGTGTCGGCTGCTGGCGCCGCTGTGATCCCGCACGACCAATCTGGTCGATGACCATCTGGCGGAGTTGGAGGCCGAGCTTTCGGTCGTAGCCACGGCCCGAGCGGACGTTCGCGACCTGCTGCCGCATGATCTGCATGAGGGCAGTCGAATCGATGCTTCCACGCGTTGCCGCTGGCGATGCGGCGGCAACGGGCTGCCCGGTGGAAGCAGGCGCCGCCATTCCCTGTGTGACGTACACCTGGCGGGCGTCACCTCCTGTCTTCGATCCGTAGGACACGATGTTTCGGAAGTGCTGCCCCTCGTTGTTGCCGTCGCTTGCCGGCGTGTAGCGCGAGATGATCCCCGCCAGTCCGCGACTCTTGAACAGGCTCTTGTACGAGCCGTCATTGAGCGTCTTGGCGAGCTTCGAGGTGGCGGATGCGTAGTTGGGGAACTTCCACCCGAGGTGGACGCCAAGGCCAAACGGGTTGTACGTCCCGCGTGCGTAGCCAGCGGTCCCGTAGGAGGACTCGGCGGCGGCGAGCCCGGCGACGAACGCGGGGTTGATCCCGCCACGCACTGCGGCGTTGTAGATGGCGTCCGCCTCGCGGGCCATCGGACTGTTGCCAAGTGATCGGCGGAACTGCTGACGGGAGGGGAGAGCCACTAGGGGTTCCTCCTTGGCTTCCGCTGGTTGTTGGCGGCGAGCTTCAACTGGGACTCATACCGCTCGTTCTTTTTCCTCACCTCAGCCAGCACCTGGTTGGGGTCGTAGACGTCGATGGGAACCCCCAGAAGTGCCTGGGAGAGCTTCCCGTACCACGGCCTGGTCTTCGTCGTGTCACGCGCGGGCAGGAACAACTGGCTGCGCTGGTAGTCGGTGTCGTCCCCCTTGGCCTCATCGAACCTGTAAGACAAGAGGTCGATGAGGTTTGTCGAGTCGTACCTCCTCATCGACCCGGAAAGCGTGTCGTTTACAACCCTTGAGAACGGGAGCAGACCGAGCGCCTGCGTTATGGGGCCGCGGGAGGGCTCGCCATACTCAAACTCGCCGGTCGAAGGGTTGATGCGAGCCTTGGCCCCGGTGCCAGGCACCGTGCGGTACCCCTGGTACCCCTCGGGGAACTTGAGCGGAGCGCCCGCGAGCGTTTCCCCAGATGACGCAGTCAGCGGCTCAGAAACCACGGGGCCGGTCTGCGCGATCAAGGCGCCAAGCGTCTTCGCGGCTATCGATGTCCAATTCAAGGCATCGGGGCCAGTCTCAATCGTCTGGCCGATGTCGTTACCCAGCGCCATTGTCGGGAGAACCGCGGCGAAGGGGTTAGCGGTCATCATCCCGAATTGGATGTTCCCCGCCCACAGCCCCTTCTGGTAGCCAGATAGATCGTTCCTGTCGTCATACGCCATGAGTGACGCCGCAGACAGCAGGGCAGCGCGCTTCGGGTGCTTCGCGGGGAGCGCAAACGCGAGCCGGTTGATCGCCCGCATCCATCCGTAGAACGGGAACACGCGCTTAAGGAACGACCGCTCAAACCTGTTGTACGTTGAGTAGTTGCCCATGAACCGCTCCGTCTCGAGCAGCGCCTGGTCAACGATTGCGTTCGCCCCCTTGTCCCCACGACCTGCGGCGCGTGCGACGTCAAGCCACGCGGCGGCAAGGACGCCCTCGTCCATCACGCCATTACGCATCAGGCCGCTCTCCGAGAGCCCCTTCTTGGCCGCGTGCCAGTACATCGCGCGTCGCGGCACGGACTCAAGATGCGAGTTGCCGTAGTAACCGGCCCGGATGAGTCGCCCGATCCAGGTCGTCGGGTCGCCCTGTGCCCGGCGCGCATACTCACCGAATTCCTGGCTGAGGCCCATCTGCGAGATGCGGCCCGGGATCGCCTCGAGGTACTTCGGGTTGCGGGCCATGGAGATCGCTTGGAGGTCCGCGCCAGCGCCGAGCGCGAACTGCCCCCACATGCCGAAGAAGTTCTGGATGTACCAGCGTGGGTTAAGCGCGAGGATGCCGCCCTTCCAAAGCGACTGGACGTAGTCGACCCACCTGCCGACAGGACCGCCGGGATCAAGTGCGCTCTTCCAGCCCCGAACGGCGGCAGTCGGGACCGCGACCATCCGCTCGCCGTTGCCCGGCATCTCGTCAAGCAACCGTCGTAGCTCCCCGCCGGCGACCGAGTCGACCGAGAGGCTGGAGATCCGGGCGAGCTGCTTCTCGCTGATGAGCGTGTAGACGCCGCGACTCCGATCAACGAACTGCCTTGCGAAGTCACCGGAAATCGGCACGCCGTCTTGACCCTTGTACGCGTACTTGGTGACGAATGCGCTTGCTGCCGCTGCACGCTCGCGGACGTCAAGCGCGCTTCGCAGGGCGTTAATGACAACGCTGGGGCTGAGGAGGATCAGCCCGTCGTCAGCCAGCACCGAGGCGTTGAACTTCTCCTGCCGGGGGCTGAGTGACGCGCCCGAGCGTGCGGAAAATTCGTTGACCGCTGAGTCATCGAACATCCCGCCGACCAGTGTGTTGAAGCGGGTGTCGCGGGCGCTCCGCAGCGGAGACTGTTGCGGGAAGTACTCACCCGGGGCCATCCCTGACCTTCGCGCGCGCTCGCCGCCGACGTAAGCCTTGGAGAGATAGCGGCGGCGAGCCGTCGCCAGGTTGCGCTGAGCGCGGGCAAGTTCACGACGCGCGCGAGCGATCTGCGCCGGCGTCCCGTTCCTGCTCGCGCGCGTCGCGGCCAGTGCGGACTGGAGATCCTTGACCCTGTCGTAGACATACTTAGCGCCCGGAGGGACTGCGCGGCGACGAGAAACGCCAGCCTGCGCCACTTCCCTTGAAGCGCGCCGTTGGGCAGGTGTCAGTTCCTGGCGCTTCCGCGACTGCTTGTTGAACTCCGCAAGTTCCCGACGAGCCGCGTCAAGCTCACGACGCGCACGCTTCTCTGCGTCGGTCAGTTGCTTGCGAGAGGCAGCGGCTTCGCCCTGCGCGCGGACGCCGGGCTCAATCTCCTCACGACGAATCCGCTCGTTCTCCGCCTGCCTGGCGGAACGCGCCTCCTGCGTCCTGCGGGCGCGCTGATTGACCACATACAGGCGCCCGTCCGCACGAAGCATCGTTCCAAAACCGCGTGCGCTTGGGTCAACAGAAGCGCGACCCTTCCGCTGGCCGGCCTCAAAGACCTGGCGAGTGCTGACTGCGACAGTTGGGTTGACGTTCGTCTGGCGACGCCTGCCTGCGGTGGTACGCGTCCGCGCGCGCCGCGCTGCAGCACCGGCCATGGCACGCCGCCCCTGACGGGCCATCGCCACGCGAGCGCCTGCGCGCTCTACGTCAAACTCAAGATCCTCGCGCCGGTTACGGGCCTCCGGTGACCGCTGTGCGCGACCCGCCGCCGCACTTGCTTCGGCACGAGCGCCTTGGTCCGCCATCCGCTTGCGAGCCGCGGCGCGCTGCTTCTCAAAGTTGGCGATGCGCGTGTACTCGGCGCGGGCATCCTTGATCTCCTGTCGCACCTGGGCGGTACTGGGGCGCGACTCAAGCTCGCGGACCCGTGCGCGCGCCGCGTCTACCTGGCTCTTGAGAGTGCGATCCTCGTCAAAAGCAGCCAACGCCTCGCGGCGGGCGCTCTCCACGAAACCCTTCGTCCTGCTTCGGTACACGCGAGCGCGCTGCGCGTAGTTGCGACGCATCGTCTCAAGCGCGTCGTCGGTGTAGTTCGCAAGTGACGGTACCGCGCTCTGACCGCGACCCCTTGCAGCGATCTCACGGTCAATGGCGATGACGCGCTTCTGATCCCTGCGCGGCGACTCGTAGACGGACCTGACCGTTTCTGACAGCGGCCTGCCGTTGAATCCGAGCTGCGCCTGCGCCCGTCGCCCGCCCCACTCCGCAGAGCTTTCAGTGATCGCGCCGACGCTGCGCTTGATGTCGGTCGACCTACGAAGGACACGACGGACCTCGCCGTCAAGTTCGTTGAGCCACTTGGGCGAGGTGGCCGGGTCAAGCCACTCGTCGGGGATGGACTTGAGGATTTCAACCTGCTCAAGAGCAGCGCGCTTCTCGCGCCTCCCGAGCGCGCGACCCTCCGCGCTTTCCAGGTATCCATTGAGGCGAGAAAGAAGGGCGTCGCGACCCCAGACACGCGACCCGTCCTTGGCCTCCGCAACACCCATCGCGCGGATGATCGCGGCGGTCACTCCACGCTTCGTTTCGTCTTGCGGCAGAGAACCGGCGCGACCAGCGCCCTTGAGACGGGCGATCATCTTCGCAAGATCGCGGGCCTCCGAGTAGACGCCAGCGTCCGTGCCGGCCTTGACGTCGTCCCCGAGCTTCCTGGCCCCGCGGGATGCTGCAAGAGCGAAGCTTGTGAAGACGTTTGCCAGACTGAGGCGGGACGCGAGCTTCGCATCGATGCGGTTGCGAGCAGCCTGCGCCACAGGCTCTGTGACCCGACGCTGGACGATCTGGGTCAGCGGGTTGGTGGATCGCGGCTTACGCGGGGCGTCGATTGTCTGCGCTGGCCCGCCGGGCACATCAGCAGTAATCGTCGCCTGCCGCGGGTCGCGGTAGCGCGGCGCGCCCGGCAGTGCTGAACGCGAACCGAAGTCACTGAACCGCTCAAGGGCGGACTCCAAAGTATTCGCGGCACGACCGCCACTAATCTCCGCCGCGCGCCGTGCCTGCGCGCCGCGATCTGCCGCGCTTCTGAACGCCAGAGGCGCTTCAACTGACCGCCCGTTGGAGGCTGTCGCGCGCAAGTCGCGGAGCTGGAGGTCGCGGAGCATCTGCGCCGTAGCACGCTTGCGCTCACCGCGGGCAACGCGCAAGCCCCCGCGCAAACTGCCCGTCTGCCTAGCGCCACGCGATACCTGTGCCGCGCGCCCCCCGGCACGGCCAGCGGCAGCAAGCCCCTGCCCGGTTGCGCTCCATCCAAGCCCAAAGGCGAGGCCGACCTCAAGACCTCGCTCCTCGATGGTCTTGGCGGGATCTCTGATGAGGTCACGACCGAGCGGGTAGTAGTAGTCCCTGACGGGCTCCACGACGCCTCGTTGGACAACCTCACGACCGGCCTCCACCTGCCCCGACACGCCACCAGAAGATGGCGCCAAGCCGAGCGCCTGCGCTCCGCGGGCAGCCAAGTAGGCACCTTCGACCATCGCCTCTGGCATGCCAACGATGATCTTCGCGCCAGTCGACGCGGCGTTGGAGATCGTGCGACCAAGGTACGCACGCGGGCCGTCGTAGTTCTCACGGCGAATGGTTTGCTCGACAGCGCGACGCGCTGCCAGCTCTTCCATGGACTTCCGCCAGGCGGGCGGGAGGTCGCCGGCTGTCACGGCGATATTGCGACGAGCCGCGTCGACGTTCTTCCTGATCAGGCTCCTGCCCTGATTGAGCGCCCAAAGCTCAGGACCGACAAATTCCGGTCGTGAGTCAACGCCTGACGCCTGCACAGCCGGGCGTCGACTTCCGGGCGCGGGCCGCTCGTTCTTCGCAAACGGCTTATACGGGCGACCGCGCTTGTCAAAGGCAATGATGTCGCGCGGTTTGACGCCCTGTTCACGCGCTGCGCGGCTGACGTTCCGTGACGTCTTCTTCGCGGTGGTGCGTGCTGACTTATGAGCGCGCTGTGCGCGATCAAAGATGAGCGAAAGGCCGCTCTTCTTCTTACGAGTGCGCGCCATCTACTTGATGGTGATCTTCCGGCGCTTCTTCAAGATGCGGGCGAGGCCAGCGGCCTTCAACGCCTGCCACGCACCGCCGCCAAGCGCCTCGTCAACCGCGGCCTTGAGGTTGGTCGTGTCCCCCTTCTCAAGACCTGGGAAGAGCTGGATCCGCGACGAAATCCAGACGGCGAGCTTCTGGTAGTCGTACTTGACGGGCTTGTCCTTGTCGCCAAGGATCCCGCCGCCGCCGCTTAGGAGCCCGTCCTCTTCGCCCCGCCAAGCGACTCTCATCTTCTTGATTGCGCCATCAAGGTTGACGGGCTTCTGATCATCCGTCCCCGTGGTGGTTGAGCGCCCAGACGACGACGGCTTCGGGATCCACCAGTCGCCGTTGATGTCCTGGACCGCTCCCGGCTTATTGCGCCAGTTGGCGCCGGCGTTCTTAGGAATCTTCCGGTACCCCGACACAAGGTCACTGGGGCGAAGGCCCTGGTCAAGGGCTTCCTGCCGCGCATCGTCTGCCTGCCCGCGCGCGTCCGTCAGATCCTGCCCACGCATCGTCACATCGCGCGCAGCGGCGCGGTCACCGGAGACGATCAGCGAGTTGATGTACGACTGATCCATCTTGAGTAGATCGATCTCGCGCTGCGCCGCCGCGGCCTTCTGCTCTTCGATGAACTGATCAATCTTGAGGCGCTCTTCCTGGCGCTTCTGCGAGTACTGGTTCAGAAGACCAGACGCGTAGCCAAGCGTGCTGCTGACGAACGACTGGCCCATCTTCTCGGCCTGGAGCCCCCCGAGTGACGTCCGGTAACCGGCGTCGATGTTGCGGGCCGCGTTGGCCGACGCGGCCATCGACTGGGCAGCGCCAAGGGCGTTCTGGTTCGGGGCGACGACTGTGCCACCAGTGGCGCCAGCGATCTGCGGGGTGGTGATCGCTGCCGCTGCGGTACCTGCCGAGTTGGCGTAGTTCTGGATCGCCGTGTTGTAGGCGCTCCCGCCGGCGAGCCGTGCCGCGGTGATCGCCTGTGAGGCAGAGGTGACTGCCGGCGTGAGTGTGTTGGTGATGTAGCTCTGGAACTGGTCGTAGCCGCGGTCCAACCCCTCGAGGTAGCGACGCGCCCACGGATACTCGTTGTACGCGGCGTATGGGGAGTTGTCGCGGCGCTTAACGACGTATCGACCGTCGTCGTCTTGCTCCACATACCAGCCGTTCTGGCCGAACTGGCTGTTGAGGGTCGCGATATTCGGCTCGTTCTTACCGCGCCAGAGGACCGGATCGTTCGTACTCTTGATCAGGTTGGGGTCGTTGGTGACGCCCGCCGTCAAGCGCGTGGCGCCCGCGCCGCCCCCGGTGGGAGCGGCACCGGGGGCGGGGGCGCCCGACCGCCCGACGACGAGGCGGCGGTTCGCGCCGGTTCCGACCATGCGGAGCTGGGGACTGGAGCCGGGCCTGAGGTTTGCGACGACGCGTCCGCGCTGATCAACGACCAGGTCGCGGACGCCCATGGTGTTGGTCTTGCGGTTGCGGAGGATCCTGAGCCCGCCGCGAGGCTTGCCGATCTCGAAGACGCCGTCGGTGAGCGGGGTGCGCGTGAGCTTCTTGCCGGTGCGGCGGGTCACCCGGTTTGCGGCGAGGTTGACCATCGGCGCGCCGCCGTATGGGCGGAGATCGAAGACGAGCGGGTTTCGGCGCCTTGCCATTATGCGGGCCTCACATAGACGCGGTACTTGCCATCAGGACCGCGGAAGGACGTTGTGATCATTCCCGGGTGGCGCGCCCGGATGGTTGCCATGTTTGGCTGGCGCTTCCCTGTCCAGGCGAGCGAGCCGTAGGCGCCCGAGTTGGCGACCTCCAAGAACTGTGCCGGGGTTTCCGCGGCTTGCGCGGGAGTCGGGGCGGGGGCTGCGGGCGGAGGCGGCGGAGGCGGCGGCGGAGGTCGAAGAGCCTCTTGGTCCGACCGCCATGTGGTGTCAGCGCCGTATAGTGAGTTGATCTCTCCCCACAGCTTGACCTGCTGTCCGTTCAGCGGGTCGAAGTAGTAGTCAGAGATCTGGTTGATCTGCGTCGCGTACTGATTGACGATCTGGCGCGCCTGCTCCCCGACACGCTGGAGCGCGGCACCCACTGCCTGATCACCGAACCCGCTCGAGATCATGCCTCGCGCGTTGGCCTGTGCCCGGGCGGCGAGTACCGCCTGCCGCTCGTTACGCCCAAGCCTGTCGGGCGTGTAGTCGACCATCAGCGACTCATCGACGTCCTTCGTGTTGGGGTCGTCCTGGCGGAATGAGAAGCCGCCAAACCCACGGAGGTTGTCCTTGAGGTTGTTGCGCGCGTTCGCGAACTTGCCCGCAGCAACCTCGTTCAGACCGGGCACCTGACCATCTCCATAGAGCTGCGTCAGGTAGTACTGGATCATCCCTTGGTTGGGCGCGGCCTTGCCCTCCCAATTCTTGACATCGAACTGGCCCGGCGTGAACGCGGGCGGCTTGCCTGACGTCGTGGGGAGTTGCACCTGCGGCTTCGTCGGCTGCCGCGGCAGGTAGGTGATGGGACGGAAGTAGTTGGTAGCCATCTAGATCTCCACCGCGATTACGGCTGGACGAGAGGAGCGGGGGAGGGTCACCAACCCGCCGGTCGCGCTCTTGTAGACGCCGCGAACAACGTGTTTGCCGGCGGGCACATCTACGGTGAACATCCCGAGGAACGCCTTCGGCGCGCTGGGGACCACGAAGGCCAGGCCGTCGCCGTCGGTGATCTCCCTACCATCCACCATCACGCTGAACTGCGCGTGGCCGGTCGGAATACTCGCGATCCCTCGGATGAAGCACATCAGGGGGCGCCCGCTGGTTTGCACCTCGCCCGCCAGATCGTCATCGATCAGGACATAGGACGTTGAACTTGTCGTGAAACTCGTCGGCGCAGACGGGTCATAAGCGGCCACAAGGTTGAGGAACCCACGCTTGATGTTCTGGATACCGATCCCGGCAGCGGACTGAGCAGTGCCAGAAGCGGACTGCGGCGGGAAGTTCGACGTCGAGGCACCGTCACGGAAACTGTCGCGGATCGCGGACTCTGCGTCGTAGGGCGCCGAGTAGTCGGAGTCCTGCGGCGGCGCGATTCCCCAGGAGAAGGCAGGGTCGATCAAGTCATCCTCCGACTGTCGCGGAAGGTGGCGGTGATCTCAGGGATCTGAGTCTTGGTCGTCGTGGACGGCGTGACGTCCATGTCAACCCGGACCTGATGCAGGCGACCGGTCTGGTTGACCCGGAACTTCTTCCGATCCACGCGGTCGACAGAGTCGCCGGTGATGGTGCCCTGCACGACGGTTGAGCTTGCCTGGTCGTCAAGCCCGGCCCCATGGAAAGTGCTGACGTCGATGGCAGCGGTCGGCGTGCCGGCGGAGTCAACGAGGTTGGTCGTCACGGCGAGGTCAGCGAACCGCGCTTCGCCGTCGACGCCGTTCGCCGCGGCCAGAGACGAACTCGTCCACGCCTGCATTCGCGGCCCGGTTCCCGCGTCATCAATCGGGTCCGCAGCGGCGAGCGTCTGCGCCGCGCGGTCTGTGCATTTCGTACCGGTCACCGCCGGCGTGAGGTCGACCACCCGCCCCTGATGGCCGTCGCTCACGGCGAAGATCGAGTTGACCTCACCAGGCACGCGCACCGTCGCCATGCTCCTCATGTCCATGTTGGACAGGCGAGAGGCCCAGAGCTTGGCGTTGAGGTCATAGATGAACGTGCGCTGCGTCGGGGCGGATGCGTCGGGACCAGTCTTTGCGGAACCAGTGGCAGAGCCGTCAAGCCCGCCTGCCGAGACGACAAGGTGCCCAGAGACAACCGCTGCGCTGACGTAGGAGGTGCCATCGGCGTACCCGCGCATCAGCGCCTGCCACTCGCGCTGGATGCGCCCCTGCGTGAGGTTGATGATCTGGTTCCCGGCGTACATGTAGATGCCATCGCGACCCGCCCAGTACGCAATACCGTCGACCGAGATGGCGGACCTCAGGTCGATGCAGCCAGCACCGGAGGAGACGAGGTTCTGCTCGTACGTCGGGTAGGTGCCGTAGATGCCGTAGACCGACGCGCCCTTGAGAACCAGCAGGGGGCCGGGAGTCGCCAGGAGGGCGACGACGGGGTCGGAATCTTCCTTCGACGGGACGTCGACAGGGGTGATGAGGAACTCATCAAGGTCCGCGAACTGCCCGTTGTCGGTCGGGTCAAACGGCTCAATCGAACCCGGTGGGATCCCGATGTTCCAAAGCGGGGGTGCGACGTACACGCGGTTGGGGTACTGCTTGACGCCGGTTCCCCAGAGCGAGTTGTTGTGGACCGTCGCGTCCTTAAACGGAAGACGCCGCAGGATCTTGTACTGCGTGTTGGTGAAGGTCGCTGCAGGCGTCGCGTCCGTGTCAACGAATTGCGGCGAGACGGCAATATTGGGGCCAAGGGAAATGTCGGAGGCAAAGTGAGGGCTTCCGGCGGTTGGGTTGACGACTAGAAGAGCGTCCCGAATCGCACCCGCCGCCGTGCCAGATCGGACCGGCAGAGCGCCTAGATCACCGCCGCTAATGAAGAAGCGGTTTGCCGTGTGAGAAACCATCGTGCCGCTGTCCCACACTGAAACCGCAGGGAACGCGAAGCCGAGCGCGCGAACAGTCGTCTTTGAAGCACTGAGCGCGGCAGATGACGCGGTTGCGTTGCGGATCGAATCAAGGGAAAGCGAGGTGCTGCTGTTGCGCGACAAGATTCGGGCGACAACTGCCGGGTACTCAGAAGCAGCGCCCGCAGACGTCGGGAACGTCATGGAGAAGAACGAGCCACGGTCGAACTCGGCTGGGTAGGTAGCCGACGAAAGTTCCGCCTCGGTCTTCCCGGCAGAAAAAGTGATCGTTCCTGAGCCCCCCGTTGCCCAAGCATCAGCGTGGGCAAGCGAAGAGCCTGCATATCGGAGAAGCGGGCTTTCACCATCCTGGGCGCAGAAGAGGACTTCGCCGTTGTACATACAGCGGGGGATGTACTTGTAGGCCGATCCCCCCTCCCAAAGCTCAGTACCGCCCGACGATGGGTTGTGAATCCAGATATCGCCGTCGTCGTCAGAGACGAGAGTCTTGGTCGTCTCGGTGACCGGGAACCGCATACGCGTGACGCCCAGAAGGTCGAATGCGGCCACCGCAGACGTCCCGTCAAACGACCACCCGTACCGCTGCTGCGCGATCCCATTGGGGTAGATCAAGTCCTGCGAATACGCGCACTCGTTGGAATCA
>JAUIAC010000531.1 GCA_030425545.1 bacterium
GCGGGCCGGCGTGGCTGCGACGTAGCCGGGCATGCCGGGGACTCGGGCACGCGCAGGCGCTGCGGCCAGCGTCGGAGCGGCCGGTCGAGGGCTCGGCTTCGCGACCTGCACGGGCGCGTCCTTGGGGGGCGCGCGCTTGGTCGGCGCCGGCGCCGCGTCCTCCTCGCCCTCGAGCGGGACGTCTTCCGTGCGTCGCCCCGCAGCCACAGGCGCCTTGGCCTCGGCCGCAGCCGGCTTTGCGCTGTCGTCTGGCTTCGCGCTGTCGTCCGGCTTCGCGCTGTCGTCCGGCTTCGCGCTGTCGTCCGGCTTCGCGCCCTCCTCCGGCTTCGCGCTGTCGTCCGGCTTCGCGCCCTCCTCCGGCTTCGCGCTGTCCTCCGGCTTCGCGCTGTCGTCCGGCTTCACGCTGTCGTCCGGCTTCACGCTGTCGTCCGGCTTCACGCTGTCGTCCGCCTTGGCGCTGTCGTCCGGCTTCGCGCTGTCATCCGGCTTCGCGCTGTCGTCCGCCTTGTCGCCCTCATCCGGCTTGTCACGCTCGTCCGGTCCGTTGGCCGCCGCTGCCGCCTGCGCGGCGCTGGGCTGGCTCCCAGGAGCGGGCTGCGCTGCCTGCCTCTGCGCAGCAGCTTCGGCGCCGCTTGCGCCGGCCTCCCCTTCCGGGCTGTCGTCGAGGGTCGGCTGAGCAGCGGCGACCGCGCCAGCGGGCACGGGCTTGTGCTTCTTCTGGCCGACGAACCCGGCCTGCCACGCGGTGGTGAGCCCCACGGCCGCCACGGCCACCGCGGCCACCGCCAGCAGCCGCCACGGCGGCCCTTGGGGCGCGTCTTCTTCGATGCCGAGGTCAGCCCGCGTCACGCCAGGCGTGCTCGGGTCGTCCGCCTCCGCCTTGCGAATGTCGTCGCCGGTGTCGAAGAAGTCGTCCACCGCCATGATGTTGTCGATGGAGCTCTCGTCCGGCTCGGCTTCGTGGTCCGTCTGCACCGCCGCCGGCGCTACGGCCGGTGCCGCGGCCGGCGAGGCCACGGCAGGCTCGGTCGCCGGCTCGGCGCCCCAGGGCAAGAACGCGCCGCTCTTGGAGAACGAGCTGCCGTCAGGCGCCGGCGTGACGTCCATGAGGTCCGCAGGGTCGAGCTGAATCGGCTCGCTCTCGTCATGCCGCACGTCGGCAGGGTCGAACTCCGCGTCGTATCCAGCGGACGTCTCCGGCGACGGGGACCACGTCGGGCTCGTCTGCATGCCCGAGCGCCCGCGCGGGCTGTCCGGTGGCGACGTCGGCAGCGCGGTCGCCACATCGGCGCTCGGCGCCACCTGCGGCTGGCGCTCCGGCGGGCTGTCCGGCAGCGCGAGGTCTGCCGCCAGATGGTCGACGCGCAGGGGCTCGGCGTCGTCGCGATTCGCGGCCAGCGTGTCGGCGCCCGGCCCTGTCGGCGACACCGGCGCAAAACTGGGCGCAGGGCTCACCGGGGCGGCCTTGGACGCGGCCCCACGCTTGGGCAGCTCCGACGCTGTGGTCTCACGCGGGCCCGAGCGTAGCGTCGGGATGGCGAAGTTGACGGTGCCGGTCGACATGCGCTGGGTCTCGCCGCTGGGCGTCGCGTCGGCGGCCTCCGCGGGCGTCGCCTCGCCCGCTTGCGCTGGGCCGGTGACCGCTGACTCGCGCTCGGCGGCCATCTGCGACGCGGTCCGCACACCAGGGCGCGGCCGCGGGTCCGCGGCCTCCGCCGCGGCGTGGGTCGGCGACGAGGTCGACGAGCGCGGGGCGACGACATGGCGCTTCTCACGCGTGCCGGAGCCGCGGCGCCTGGGGTCCACACGGATGCTCGTCGTCACTGTCGCGTCCGGGTCGACGCCGTCGAGATCTTGGTGTCCGGAGGGCGTCACCCGCACCTCCGCCTGCTCCTGCACAGGGACGCTGTCGACGGCGGAGAGCGTGGCGGCGAACGAGCGAATGCCCCGCAGCCCCTTCTTCGAGTCCACGTCCAACGCGGCGTCGGCGTGCTTGGCCGCGTCTTCGCTCACCGTGATGCCTGGCGTGGTCTCACGGAGGTCGGTGTCAGCGGCGGGCACGGTGGCGCTGTTACCGGACTCGGGCTTGAGGTCCTGCTGACCCCCGCGGCGCCTGGCGGCCTCCCCGGAGAGCGTCGAGGTCAAGGCGTCTGCGGCGTCCGCTGCGCGCGTGTCGCCCTCGCCCTGCAGGTCGCCGAGCACCACGCTGAGGGCCCCCGCGAGCGCGCCTGCGGACGAGAAGCGGCCCTCACGCCGCTCCGATGTCGCGGCGCGGATCACGTCTGCGAGCGGGGTCGCCACGTCAGCCAACGCACGCTCGATCGCGCGGTCGCGGCCGGCCGGCGTGGGCAGCGCCTCATGCAGCACGTCGTAGAGCGAGGTCGCCGTGGCGGCGCGGAAGAGCAGCGCGCCCAGGGCGTGGATGTCGGACGGGACCGCCTGGTCGGCAGGCCGCGCCGCGCGGACACCGTCGCGCATGATCAGCCCCAGCAGGTCCGGGTCGAGCTCCTGAATCCGGGTGTCGGACACCGGCGCCCGCGCGAGCAGGTCCGAGAGCCGCGCGTTGCGCAGCTGCACGATGTCCGTGCCCTTGCGTCGCCCGCACATCACCACGCTGGCCGCGGTGACACCGCCGTGGTGCTGCCCTGCGTCGTGGAGCGCCGCGAGGGCCTCGCCGACGTGCGCGCCCAGCGAGGCGACGCGGGCCGCCGAGAGCGCACCCTCGCTCTGGAGGGTGTCGGCGAGCGAGGGACGGTCGAGCATCCCAAAGGTGAGAAAGAGCGTGTCGTCGTCTGCGATGCCAAAGTCACCGCACTCAGCCAGGTTCGCGTTCTTGACCTCCGAGACGCGCTCCATCAGTTCAATAAACCGGTCGGAAGCCCCTGAAGTAGCGCAGATCTCCTCCCGCAGCACGTGGAGCTCCACGACCTTGCCGGTGCTCACCTCCCACGCCTTGTAGACGCGGCTGTAAGCGCTCTCGGAGCGGAGCGCTTCGACACGGTACCTTTCGGCATAGACGCGGCCGACGAGCATTGACACCTCTACTACGTGCGGGGACACGCGAAAGGGTCCGGTGGTCGGGCATCCGTGTCAACCGTCGAAGTGCCGCCAGGCGCCCGTCACGTGCACGCCAACGGCGCCCAGGACCCGAGCCGTGTCGGGGGCGCTCCCTGGTTGTGGAGCGCTCCACAACGCCACAGGTCCGGGCGCGGGGCGCCTCCGCTGGGCACGTCGGGTCACTGTCGGCGAGAGCGTCTTCTACAGATATCTATGAGTAACAGTTATTTAGCCAGATAAATAGCATGTGCTGGGTCACGTCATGGTGCGACCATCTGGTGCACAGCGACCTTGATGACCGCCCGCGCGTTCACGCTCTTGAAGGTGTACGTCTTGTCCTTGAGCGGGAGGTCCTGCTTGACCGCCAGCAGGAGCTGGTGGGGATCGAGCAGCCACTCCGCCACCTTGAAGCGCGGGTACCAGTCCACCTCGAGCAAGGTCGCTTGCAGGCTCACGGTGGTCTGCGTGTCGAACACCGGGCCGGAGAAGAGCACGAGCCCTGGCTTGACCGTCGCCTTCTCCTTCATCACGAAGAGCTCAGCCGATCGGTGCGCGACGCGCTGCTCGCTCACCAGCACCGGCTTGTTGGTCGGGTTCTTGACGTCGTAGCGGACCGCCACCTCGACCGCGACCTCAGCTGGCGGCTCGCCGGTGTTCAGGAAGTCCAGCGGGTTGTCCTTCTCCAGATCCTTGTGGAGCTCGACCTCTTCCAGTGTGATCACGACCTTGCGCTTGTGGTACAGGCCGGCGGCGCCCATGACCGCTGCGGCGAGGCTCTCGGGGTTGGCCATGTGGTCGAAGTAGGCCCACGAGCGCGTCGAGGCGAGCTTCACGCCGGCCTGC
>JAUIAC010000044.1 GCA_030425545.1 bacterium
CCTGCTGCCCTTTGGCCGGCGCACGTCCTTCGGTCGGGCGCTGCGCTCGCTGGTGAAGGCGTCACCCGCGGACCCGGTCACCCGCTACCTCGCGGCCCGGCGTGGGACCCTGGGGCCGCGGCGCGCGAGGCAGATGGCGAAGCTGGCCGACCTGAGCGCGGCGCTGGCCGGCACGTGGCCGCGGCTGCAGCGGGCGTGCTTTCGCCTCCTGGCGCGGGACGCGGCCCGGCGCGGCGACTGTGCGGCAGTGTCGCGGTGGGCGAACGCGGCGCTGGCGGCTCCTGGGGCCGACGCGCGCGCGGGAGGCCGAGCCGAGGTCGAGGCCTGGCGGCAGGCCGCCGGCTCACGGTGCAGCGTGCAGCTGCCGGAGCGCTGGCTCAGCCTGCGCGCAGCCAGCGGGCCGCGCTGACCTCCAAGGAGGTCGGTTGCGTTGGTTCAGGCGAAGTTGGCGACGTGGTCGAGCATGGACTCGAGCGCCGTACCGAGCTTGTCACCCAGGTCCGTCGCCGCCATGGGGAAGAACATCGACGTCAGCGGCATGCCGTCCGGGTCGTCGTGCCGGGTCTGCCACTCGGCCAGCGCGTCGTCGTCGAGGAAGAGGCCGCCGCCGCGGAGCGCGGCGGACGGAGGGGTGTCTCCCTTCCAGTCGGGGAGGAACATGGCCACGCTCTCCGGCTTCCTCGAGTGGACCCCGCTGACGTCGCACACCAGGGTGACCCGGGTCTTCGTCTCGTCGGTCCCGCGGCATTTGGCCACGACCTCGCCGGGCCGGCTCAGGCCGCGGGCGATGCCCAGCGCGGCGAGCGGCCCGGTGAGCTGGACGCGCTCCTCGTGGTCGTCCTTGACGTGGTAGGTGATGTCCGTCTTGCCCGTGGCGAGCACGGCCGCGATCGAGACGATGCGCTCGCCGTCCACCTCGAAGAGGCCCAGGTCGGCGAGCGCCTGCTGCGCGAGCCCCAGGCGCTCCGGAGCGATGCCGAGGGAGTCGGACGCCGCCTCCAAGAGCTTCGGCAGGGGGCTCAGCCAACCGCGGTTGACGAGCGACGAGGCCGCATAGCTCAGGAGCGTGCGCTGATCTTCGTCGAGGTGCTCAGCAGCCCACGACAAGAACGCCACAAGCTGAAGCCCAGGCGACGCGGCGTCTACCGCAGCCTGGGCCTCCGCTGGGAGGGAATAGGTCATAGCGCGAGTCTCGCGACACGTGGGGCGTGGGCCCCAGCCGCTAGCCCTGCTGCTGCTGCCAGGCCTTGGAGAGGCGGCTGATCGTGCGGGACGCGGTCTGCTTCGTGATGAAGCCCTTGCTGCCGGCGCCGGCCACCACCGACATCACCGAGTGCAGCTCGCTCGCCGGGGTGGGCGTGTCGCTCTCGACCGAGTTGCGGAAAGACTTCACCGCCGAGCGGAGCGTGGAGCGGCCAGCGCGGTTGCGGGCGTTGCGCTTCTCGTTCTGACGGGCGCGCTTGAGCGCGGACTTGTGATTCGCCACGGGTCACCTTTCTGTCGCGCACGGAGGGCGCGTGCTCGGGATTCGTACCGGCGCTGCGCGAGGATGCGCGAGGTCGCCGTTGCCCAGGATTCGGCAGGAAAGGCCAATCCGGGGCGCGCGTTGTACCCGCGCGTCGGGTGCGGGTCAAGCGGGAAGTGGGCGGGGTTCGGGCCGGTGAACGCCGAGGCGGCGCGCGCTGCCGAGATCTAAGGGACGCGACGGTCGTCGGCGTCGATGCCCGTCGCGCCGCCGTCCGCCCCGGTGAACGCGTCAGCCGGCGCGCGGCGCGGCGGGTCCACCAGGCAGAAGCCCCCGGAGCAGGTCGTGTCGCCGGGGCACACGGGCTGGTCGGCGCACGCGATGCGGCTGCACACGTCGCCGCTGCAGCGGCCGGAGTCGCAGCCACCTGGGTCCTGCTCCGTGCACGTGGGGGTGTAGTCGGCCGCCACGTGGACCGACGAGGTCACGGTGCTCTCACGACCCTGCTCGTCTTCCACGGTGACGCTGAGCGCGAAGATCCCAGGCCCGTCGAAGGTGTGCGACCAGGTGGGGAGCGCGCTCTCCCGCGCCGCGCTGCCGTCGGCGACGACGAAGCGGTAGCGGACGATGTCGACGACGTCGACGACCGCACCCTTGCTGTCGCGGAGCGTCCCTGCGGCCGTGGACGACGCGTCGAAGGTGACCGCCTGGCCGACGCGCACCACCTCCGGGTGTTGCAGGCCTGCCAGCGGCGGCGGAGGCGTGGCCGCGTCCGGGGTGCCGCACGCCACGGTGAGCGTGGTCAACGCGAGGGCCCAGAGCGCGCGTACCGCCGTGCCGCCGACACACGGTCGGAGCGAGGGTCGGGTCCGGGGGCTTGCGCTGGTGAAGGGCTGGGTCACGTCGGCAGTCTCGACCCCGACCTGGGGGGTGTCAAACACAGACCTGGGGGGCGTCCGACGCAGGAGCCACGCGGGGAGCGGCGCGAGCGCGCACCGCGGTGGATCAGCCGACGACGTGACCCACGAGGTCGTAGTCGTGCGCCTCGGAGATCTCGACCTGGCGGAGCTGCCCGCGGCCAATGTCGTCGGGCGCGTCGTTGATGTAGATGACGCCGTCGATGTCGGGCGCCTGGCCGTAGAAGCGACCCTGCAACAGCAGATCGGTCTCCTTCGACAAGCCCTCGACCAGCACCTCGTGGGTCTGGCCGACCAGGGCCTCCATGTGGCTGGCCGAGATGTCCCGCTGCAGCGCCATGATGCGGTTCTTGCGGTACTTCTTGACCGCGGTGGGCAGCTGGTCGGGCATGCGCGCGCTGGCGGTGCCGTCTTCCTGGCTGTAGGCGAAGCAGCCAACACGGTGAAAACGCTGCGCCTGAACGAAGTCTGCGAGCTGGGCGAAGTCGTCCTCGCTCTCTCCCGGGTGGCCGACCAGCAGGGTCGTCCGCAGGACGATGCCGTCGACGCGGGCCCGCAGCTTGTCGAGCAACGTCTCCATCTCCATGCGGCTGGTGCGACGGTTCATGCGCTCGAGCACCCGGTCCGACGCGTGCTGCAGGGGCATGTCCAGGTAGGGCAAGCAGTTGTCGGTCTCGGCGATGGCGTCGATGAGGCCGTCGCTGAAGTTGTGAGGGTAGGCGTACATGAGGCGCACCCACTTCAGCCCGTCGACCTCGCCGAGGGCCCGAACCAGCTTCTCCAGCATCCGCGGATCACCGAGATCTTCGCCGTAGTGGGTGAGGTCCTGCGCCACCAGGTTGAGCTCGAGGGCGCCCTGCTCCACCAGGCGCCGGGCCTCGCCGACGACGTCCGCGACGCCGCGGGAGCGCTGCACGCCGCGGAGCCGCGGGATGATGCAGAAGGCGCAGCCCTGCGAGCAGCCCTCGGCGATCTTGAGGTAGGTCGAGAAGGCGGTGTCCGGCACGTAGCGCGGGTAGAGGTGGTCCGCGATGTACTCCGGCCGCGCCTTGCGCACGCCCAGGGCCGCAGGCGAGGCCGCAGCCTCGGGGCTGGGCAGGTCGAGCAGCTCGCCCAGGCGCTGGTACTCGCCGGTGCCGATGAAGAAGTCGACCTCCGGCATCGACTCGCGCAGCTCGGGGGCGTGGCGCTGCGACAGACAGCCCGCCACCACCAGGCGCGACTTGGGGTTGCGCTCCTTGACCTCCGCCAGCTCGAGGATGGCGTCGACGCTCTCGGTTTTGGACGACTCGATGAATGCGCAGGTGTTCACCAGCAGCACGTCTGCGTCCTCAGCGTCCGGCGTGGGCGTGAAGCCGCCCTGCATCAGGCGCCCCAGCATCAGCTCGGTGTCGACGCGGTTCTTGGGACACCCGAGCGACACGACGTGGACGGTGCGGTTCTGCTGGGACTGCGGCGTGGGCTGGGTCATGGGTGATCCTGGTTCGTCGAGCGAGGGCGCGAGCGGCGACACGGGGCCACCACGAGCCGGCGCGCCCGGGCGCGGAGAAGGCCCGGACGTGACGCCCGCGTCAAGGCGAAATCCCGCGAATCGCCGAACAATCCAGCGTTTGAGCGCGGTTGGCGGACACGGCTCGTGACGCGCGCTCCGCTAGAACTCGACCGAGGTGGCGCCGGCGTGGCTCTCGATGAGGTCGAAGTCCCCGTCGTCGACGCGGTAGCTGCCGTCGAGGTCGAAGAGCTCGTCCCAGAGCGTGTTGGGGAAGAAGCTCTTGTTCCACACGATGCCGCGGTTGGCGCGGAACGCGGTCTCGACCAGGTCGACGCCGTCGACCAGCCCGTCCAGGGTCACGTCTCCCGGCGTCAGGACCGTGAACCGGCGCAGCAGCTTGCGGGACACGTCCGGCCGCACGGTGAGCACCGGCTTGTCCACGTCGATGTGCACGATGTTCAGGCCGACGCCGTCCTTGGGGATCACGTCGACGTTGTGGTGCACGACCTCGCCGTCCGCGTGCGTGATGCGCACCGGCAGCTTGAAACGGAAGGGCTTGTCGGTGAGCTGCTTGACCCGCAGCTTGACCCGGAACCCGCCCTCGTCGCGCGGCACCACGCGCCCGCCGAACTCGACCTTGAGCGCTCCCTTGCGCTGCCACCACTGCTCGAAGAACCAGCCCAGGTCGAGCCCCGTCGCGCCCTCCATGGACTTCTGCAGGTCCGCGACGCGGGCGTAGTCACGACCGTAGGCCTTGGCGAAGGCGGCGAGCCCCTTGTTCATGTTCTCGTCGCCGATCTCATGCCGCAGCATGTGCAGCACCACCGCGCCCTTGTGATAGATGATCTGCACGTACTTCGGTGAGCCGTACACGTTGGTCGCCTGCATCGGTCGGTCGTCCTTCTCGCCGACGGTGTAGACGAAGCTGAGGTTGTCGGTGACCAGCTGGCTGCGGTTCTTGAGCTTGAGCTCGGTGTAGAGGCACGAGCTGTACTCCGCCAGGCTCTCGGACAGGCTGACGTCGCCCGAGCCCATGGGCCGCACGTAGTTGCCCCACCACTGGTGCGCGAGTTCGTGGGCGGTCAGCTCCGAGAAGTTGGTGTAGCCCTGCGCGCCCACCTTGGCGCCGAAGACGTTGCGGTACATGAAGGTGCCGGAGAGGGGGGCGTAGCCACCGCCGAAGTTGTTGGCGTTCTGGACGATGTTGATGCCCGCCCACGGGAACTCGGTGAAGCGCGCACCGTAGAAGTCGAGGATGCCCTCTGCCTCGGGCTGCAGGGACTTCGCGGCGAAGGCGTAGGGCTCAGCGGTGTAGAAGCGCACGTAGCGCTTGCCGGCCTCGACCAGCTGCTCGACCTCGGCGTGATCCGGGCCGGTGACCTTGTACTCGGCGATGGAGAAGCCGCCGTTGGACGTGCGCTCCTTCTGCTCGAAGTGCCAGGCGAGCCGCTTGTTGGGGAGCTGCGTGGGGCCGCTTGGGATGCCGGGGGCGGCGGCGCGGCGGTCGTTCGGCGTGACCACGTGGAGCGTGGACGTGAAGGGGGAGTGGTACGCGCTCCCGTGCGAGACGTAGTAGCGGTAGAACATCACCGACCAGAAGGTGCTGTCGAAGCTACAGAAGCGCAGGGCCGAGGCCTGCTTGCAGTTCAGCTTGCGCTTGTAGGTGAGCTTGATCTTGAGCGTGTCGCCCTTCTTCAAGCCCTTGGGCAGGCCGATGAGCACCTGGCCGAGTTGGTTGAAGTAGGTGTTGTATTTGTGCGGCATCTTCGCGCCCGAGGCGTCGACGACGTCGACCGTGTCGAGGATGCCCAGGCGAAAGAGGACCTCGTCGAGGCCGTCTGTGTGAATCGCGACCGTGACGGTCACCTCGCCGCTGAGCTCGGGGGTGTTGGGCTCGACCTCGACCGTGATCTCCTGGTGCTGAATCGACCACTCGCCTTGAAAGAGGTTCTCGAAGTCGGCGGCGAACGGACCGGTCGGCGCGGCGGCGGGCCAGGTCGGGTCGTGGCTGCCGTCGTGCACGTGCCCCGGCCTGTGCGACTCGTCGACGTGGTGCGCGAGCCGCTGGGCGAAGTCGGTCCCAGGCGCGGGCGGGAGCGTGATGGTGGGGCCACCGGCGGCGGCCTGGACCGGCGAGGCCGCGAGGAGCAGCAGCGTGGCCAGCGTGGCCAGTGCAGGCGCGAGTTGAACCACCTGGGGACGCGGGTCGGCGTGGGGCAGGCGTCGCATCACTGACCTCCCGTGTTTGCGGTGCGGGCGACGTCCAGCGAGGTCCACGACAGCGCGAGGTCCTCGTAGGTGCTGGACTTGGCGAGCAGGTGGTCGGGGTCGAACGCGATGCTGTGCTTGCCGGAGGTCAGCACCCGAAACCGCAGCGTCGCCCAGATCTGGTTGGTGACCTTGGCGCCCACCAGGGGGGCCCAGGGGCTGCCGCCGTCGCGGTAGCGGGCAGCGCCGAGCAGGAGGCGCGACTTGCCGGAGGGCTTGACCAGCGTGCGCGAGCGCATGTCGGTGGCGATCATCATCAGGTGGCCGTTGTGCGAGACCAGCTCGAGCGCGCTCTCGTCCCACACCAGGTGAGCGGCGATGCCGTAGAGGTTCGGGATGTCGCGCACCAGGACGCGCACCTCGAACTCGTCGGCGGACTCGGCCTTGCCCTCGAGCACCACGCGCGGGCCGGTCTGCGTGCCCTGGGTCGTAAGCGCGACGCCAGGCCCCGACGTGACGTCGCCGTCGTCCCCGAGGCCGTCCTGGGTGGTGGACACGTCGGCCACCAGCTCCGCGTCGGGCTCACTGGTCTCGCTCGCGCCACACGCGCTCAGCGCCAGCAGGCCGCACAGCGCCAGGGCCACGGTGCCGTCGCGACCGGGGTTTGAGCCCCCTCGGCCGCGGCCAGGTGTGCGTGTTCGCATCGCTCGCCTCCAGGTAAGTCCGCGGGAACGTGGGCGAGATGCAGCCTCACGCGCGCCGGGATCGGCGGCGGACCATAGCGGAGCCTCCGAGCACGCGCCATGGCCTTGTCGCGGGCGGGGAGTTGCACCGGCACACAGGAGCGACGACGCTGACACGCACGCTGCAGCTGCCCCTGCGCTGCAGCGTCCTCACAACGTTTGATCCTACCGGCCGCCTCACACCACTGACTTGTGAGTCGCCGGGGAGGAACCCGGATGTGAGGAGCCGAGGATGGCCGCTGTGCAAACCCAAGATGACAAGGTCCGCGAGGACATCGTCGACAAGCGACTGATCGCGTCGTTTGCCCGCGGCAACAGCCACGCGCTCAGCGAGCTCTACCGGCGTCACGCGCGACGTGTCGAGTCGGTCGCGCGGCACGTGGTCGGCCCGAGCGACGAGATTGAGGACATCGTCCAGGACGTGTTCATCGAGCTGCAGCGCGCCCTGCATCGGTTCCGGGGCGACTCGCGCTTCACCACCTGGCTCCATCGCGTGACGGTCAACGTCAGCTTGCAGCACCTGCGCAAGAAGAAGCGCAAGGGCTGGTCCCGCTGGGTGGGGTTGGAAGAGGGCAGCCGCTACACGCCGCGCGCCCGCAGCCTGGAACGCCAGACCGAGGCGCGCGAGACGGTGCGCGCCATCTACGCCGTGCTGGACACGCTGAGCGACAAGAAGCGCGTCGTCTTCACACTCTACGAGCTGCAGGGCATGTCGCTCCAAGACATCGCCCAGACGGTTGGCACCAGCGTCAACACGGTCAAGTCGCGGCTCTTTCATGCGCGCCGCGAGGTCTTCACGGAGATCAAGCGCCAGGGCCTGCTCCCCACGCACATGCTTCAGGTGATCAAATGAACGGGCACACTCCTACCTGTCCTGACGACATGCAGCTCCAGGCCTTCGCCGACGACCGTGACGAGACGCTGACCCACGCGGAGCGCGACGCGATCGACCTCCATGTGGAGTCGTGTGAGACCTGCACCGAGGAGCTCGCGGACGTGCGGCGCTTTCGGACGCTGCTCCTCCGGACCCGTGTCCCCACCCTCGACGACGCCCAGTGGGACATGCTCGACGAGCGCGTGGCGATGATGAGCGCGGAGCCGCCGCCACGCGGTGGGCGGGTCGTGGGCCGGATCTACTGGGGGGTCGCCGTCGCGGCGGCGATCTCGCTGGTCGCCGTGGGCGTCTGGCGGCTGGCCGAAGAGCGGCCGGACACGCCGACGTCGGTGCTCTCGCGCGGTGGGCAGGACCGGGTCGCCGGCGCGTTCACCGCGGTGGCCCTGACGGTCGCCGAGGGCTCGGTAGAGCTCGCGGGTGCCGACGGGCGCTTCGCCGTGGCCAAGCCCGGGCAGCGACTGGAGCGGGGCGCGCAGCTGCGCTCGCTGTCGGGGGCCAAGTCCGGGCGGCTGGTGGTCGCCGGCAACTTCGAGCTGACCCTGGCGCCAGAGACCTTGGTGAGCGTGGAGGCGGGCAACGGCCGCGAGGTCTTTCTGCGCCTGCGCCACGGGTCTGTGGCCTGTCAGGTGGCCAAGCGTCGCCCGGGGCAGCGCTTCGGCGTGCTCGCTGGGGGCTTCCGCGCGAGCGTGGTCGGCACCGAGTTCGTGGTGCGTCACGACGTCGAAGGGCGCGTGTCGGTCTCGGTGACCGAGGGGGCCGTGCGCGTCGACGAGGCCGACGGCCCGTGGCGGGAGCAGAGCGAGACGACGATGATGGTGCGCGCCGGCAACCGCTGGGAGTTCGCGGGCGGGCACATGCAGCTCGGTCCGATCACGCCGGCCTGGTCCGACTCGAAGCGGGGGGCGACGAGCCCTCACGCCAGCGCGACCGACGCCGACGGCCCGCGCGGCACACAGCGTGCTGCGGCGGGGGCCACCGCGGCGACGCGGGGGGCGCAGGGCGGCGCCGCACAGCCTGTCGCCGACCGTCGCCCGACGACCCGCGCGTCCGGCCAGCGTCGTGCCCGCGCCGCGCGCGAGGGTCGCGCCGCCCGCCTGGCGCGCCGCGACGCCGCTGCCCGCGCGGCCGCGGCGCCCCAGACGGCGCCCGAGGCGCCCACGCTGCCGGACGCCAAGGCCGCCCAGCCCGCCGCCGCGCCAGCCGCGACTCCGCACGTGGCGTCGGCGTCGGATCTGCCGCCCACGGCGCCGCCGCCCGCGCTGCCGGAGCCGATCCACACCCAGGACGGCAAAGGCGCGGACGGCAAGCGCATCGTCATCGAGGTGCCGCATCAGCGCATGTCACCCGAGGAGATCGAGCGGGCCAAGCGAGCGGAGCGCCGGGGCAAGGGGCACGGAGCGGTCATCGATCGCGACGCACGCTAGTTTCGCCGCGCGGGTAGCCCGGGGCTGACGGCCGGCGTCACGGACCGCCGCGCGCCGCCTTGCGCTCCCGGTCAGAAGTCGAGATCTCCGGTGGCGCTGCGGATCCAGCCCCAGCTGAGGCTGAGAAAGGGCCGCGGCGCGCCGTCAAGGCCGACCTGCTCGACCCCCACACGTAGACGCCATGCATGGTCCCGCTGCGGCCGCCACGCCAGGGCGAGCCCCGCGCGGGCCAAGGGGACGACGCCGTCGTGCCACGTGGTCGCGGCCCCAACCCCCACGTCGACGCTGGGCACGAAGGTCAGCGCGTCGATGGTGAGCCGCACGTCCGCCGTCGCCCCAGACTCCCCCGCCCCGTCGCGCCCGAGCCGGTGCTGAACGGTGCCGCCGAGCGCCCAGAAGTCGGTGAGCGCGTAGCGCGCCTGCACCGAGGGGCCGACACGCACCGTGGTCTCGGCGTCGATCCCCAGCCACAGCTCCCGCTCGCCCTCCGTCGCCAGCGCCGGGGCGGCGGCGACCAGCAGCAGGACGGACGCCGCCAGCAGGTACCTCAGCGCGCGCGCCAGCCCGCCGTGGGTCACCCAAGGCCTGGGTCTCGCCCGAGCGCGCTGGCCCCGCGCGAGGCCGTCGGTCCAGGTCAGATCGCTCATGGTCGGGCCGCGTCGCCGAGCCGGCCGAGAAAGTCGGCCTCCCGCTCCAGGACCAGCGCGTGCCCCTGTTCCTGCAGCTTGCGCGCCTTCTTGAGCTTCGACGAAGGCGAGGCCGCGTCGAGGCCATCGCCCCCGACCACCACCAGCGTCGTGTCTTGGGTCACCGAGCTGCCGGCCTGCCCGCCGAGGCGCACGACCAGCTGCTGTGCGTCGCGGCGGTTGAGCTGCTCCAGCTTGCCGGTGAACACCACGACCTGCCCCGCGAGCACGCCCCCGTCGACCTCCACCGCCTCCGAGCGTGTGGGGGTGACGTGCACGAGCAGACGGTCGATGAGCGGGGCTTGCTCGGCCAGGCCGTCGACGATGCGCTCCGCGGTGATCTCGCCCAGGCTGTGCAGCGCGGCGACCTCGTCCTTGGTCACCTGCCGGAGCTCGTCCAGGGTCCACCGGCTCGCGAGCAGCTCAGACGCGTGGCGCCCCAGGGTCTCGATGCCCAGCGCGCGGAGGAAGGTCGCGAGCGGGATGTCGCGCCGCGCACGGACGTTGGCGACGAGCTTGTCCGCCAGCTTCACGCCCATGCGCTCGAGCTCCAGCAGCCGCTCGCGTGAGAGGCCGTAGAGCCCCGCGGCGTCTTGCACGATGCCGCGATCGAGCAGCTGCTCGAGGATCTTGTCGCCGAAGCCGTCGATCTCCAGGACGCGGGTGTAGTGAAAGAGCTGGCCGCGCAGCACCGTGGGACAGTCGCCCGGCTGCGCGCAGTGCAGCGTCCGAGTCTCCACGTCCTCGCCCGCCACGCGGCGCGTCGACACCCGCGTCAGCACGGGGCCGCCGCAGCTGGGACAGGCGGAGGGCGGCACCACGGGCGCGTCGCCTCCGCCCAGGTTGCCCTCCACATGGGGGATGACGCCGCCGCGCCTGGTGAGCTGCAGCCGGTCCCCCAGCTTCAGATCCAGGCGCTCGAGGTTCGACAGGTTGTGCAAGGTGGCGCGGGTCACGGTCGCGCCCGAGAGCAGCACGGGCGCGAGGATCGCCACCGGGGTGATGGTCCCCGTCCGCGCCAGGCTCCACTCCACCTGCTCCAGGGTGCTCTCGCCGCTGTCGCCCTGGAACTTGTAGGCGATGGCCCAGCGCGGATGATGGCCCGTCGCGCCGAGCCGCTGCTGGGTGGCGATGTCGTCGATCTTGTAGACCACCCCGTCGGTCTCGTAGTCCTCCGACGCACGGCGGGCGCTGAAGTCGTCGTACACCTGCTGAGCCGAGTCGGCGTCGCACGGCCACGTGGGCGCTGGGTCGAAGCCAAGCTCCGTGAGCAGCTGGGCCTTGTCCTGCTCGGAGGCGACCTCGACCCCCATGAGATCGTAGGCGAAGAAGCGCAGCTCCGCGGCTGGCACTCCCCCGGACTCCTTCGCCTTGAGCGCGCCTGCAGCCACGTTGCGCGGGTTCGCGAAGAGCTCGCTGACCGCGGCGAAGGCCGACAGGGGGAGATAGACCTCGCCGCGCACCTCCACCTCGGCCCCTCCGATGAGGTGCGGCGGGAGCTGACTCGGGACATTGGGGATGGCGGCGACGTTGTGGCCGATGGACTCACCGCGCCGCCCGTCGCCCCGTGTCGCGGCGAGGGCGAAGCGCCCGGTCTTGTCATAGCGCACGCTGCACGCGGCGCCGTCGACCTTGGGGCTGGCGACCAGCCCTCCCTCCAGCTCGCGCGCCCAGTGCTTGAGCTCCGCCTCGCTGTAGCACTTGCCGAGGGAGAGCATGGGCACCAGGTGCGCCACCTTGTCGCCGGCGCCCAGGTTGCCGCCCCCGATCTGGTCCAACACCGGGTGCGACGGCGCCAGGCTCCGCAGCCGCTCGACCAGCTGGTCGTAGACCTGATCGGGGATCAACGCGGCGTCGTCGCGCCAGTAGGCGAGGTCGTGGAAGCGGACGACCTCCGCGAGTTCGTCTGCGCTGAGCGTCGCGACGTCGCGACCAGCGTGCGGTGCAGTGGGCATGTGCGGGCTCCTGACGGGTGGCTCCAGGCGGCGAGGTCCCGATCGCGGGTCGGTCTGACCGACGCCACGGTGCGCGCTCGCCCCCACGTTGGGTCGGGCGCGCGCGAGGCGGAGCGTGGCAGGGCGCCCCTCCAGCGGCAAGGCGTGGGCCGCCTCAGAGATCGCCGGCCATTGGCGGAATCGCTGCGATCGCCCGGTCTTGCGAGGGTTGCTGGCCGCTGCTAGACTCCGCGCGCTTCGAGGTCCCCGTAGCTCAACCGGATAGAGCATTCGCCTCCTAAGCGAAGGGTTGCAGGTTCGATTCCTGTCGGGGACGCCACCGCTCGATGCCGGAGCCCGGGGGCCGCGTACGACACGCGGGTCGCGACCACCCGGCCAGCGGCTCGACGCGATACAGCACGACCGGCCAAGGGCGCAGCGCGCGCCCCAATGTGGCGCCGCCGTGAGCACCGCGCCAGACGTCCAGCGTCGCGCAAGAGAGAGTTCAGCATGAGCAACAGCACCGCCACCGAGGCGGGAACGGGCAAGATCCGCATCGGCACCGTCATCGACCTGACCGATCAGCTTCCGCCTCCGCCCGACCACGTCGAGTCCATCGAGCTCGCCGAAGAGGCCGCCCGCAACCAGACCCTGTTTTCGGACATCGACCTCCCCGACGAGGTCCGCAAGGCCATCGACGATCTCGGCTTCACCCACTGCACCCCGATCCAGGGTGCGGCGCTGCCCGAGACGCTCAAGGGCCGCGATCTGATGGGGCAGGCGCAGACCGGCACCGGCAAGACCGCGACCTTCCTGATCACCGCGATCACGGAGCTGCTGCGGACCGAGCGGGGCCACGAGACCGCGCCGCGTTGCGTGGTCGTCGCCCCGACCCGTGAGCTCGCGCTGCAGATCGCCGAGGACGCGGTGGGGCTCACCACGCACACCGACCTGAAGACCGTCGCCGTGTTCGGCGGCATGGACTGGGAGCGCCAGGCCCGCCAGCTCGAGGGCCCCGTCGACATCCTGGTCGGCACGCCCGGCCGCATGATGGACTACATGAAGCGCGGCCTCATCGTGCTGCGCCACGTGCAGGTCGTGGTCATCGACGAAGCCGACCGCATGTTCGACATGGGCTTCATCAACGACATTCGCTACATCATCGGCAAGTGCGGGACTCAGCGGCAGACGCTGCTCTTCTCGGCGACCTTCCCCTTCGACGTGGTGCAGCTGGCGCAGCGCTTCCTGACCAACCCGCTCGACGTCAAGATCACGCCCGAGCGTGTCGCGGCTGAGACGGTGGAGCAGGTCCTGTACCACGTGCCCAACTTCGAGAAGCTGCAGTTCACGCTGTGGGCGCTCGAAGAGGAGCAGCCGAAGAAGGCGCTGCTCTTCGTCAACACCAAGCGCACCGGCGAGTGGCTGGCGTTCAAGCTCTTCCACAACGGCTGGGACACCGGCTACATCAGCGGCGACGTGGCGCAGAAGAAGCGGCTGCGGCTGGTCGAGGACTTCAAGTCCGGCAAGCTCGAGCTGCTGGTGGCCACCGACGTGGCGGCGCGCGGTCTGCACGTCGACGACGTCGACCTGGTGATCAACTTCGACCTGCCCGACGACGCCCACGACTACGTGCACCGCATCGGCCGGACCGGGCGAGCGGGCGCCGAGGGCAAGGCCATCGCCATCGCCGACGAGCGGCTGGTGGAGAACCTGCCCGCCATCGAGCGCTACGTGGGTCACCAGATCAAGGCCGTCGTGCCGGACGACGACAACTTCCTCACGGACCGGGCGCCTTCGTTCAAGGCCAACGTGGTCGACAAGCGCAAGCGTGACCGCGCCGGTGGGCGCGGCGGGCGTGACGGCGGTCGTGGCGGCCGTGACGGCGGGCGCGGCGGCCGTGACGGCGGGCGCGGTGGGCGCTCGCCGAAGCACAACGCGCAGCCTCAGGAGGTCGCGGTGACGCAGCCTGCGTCGGACCCCAGCAAGAAGAAGCGTCGGCGTCGCCGGCGCAAGCGCGGTGGCGGCGGCGAGGGCGGCGGCGACCAGGGCGGCGGCAACGCGCAGTCCGCGGCGCCCCAGCAGAGCGCCCCCGCCGGCGGAGAGGGCTGATTTTTCGGGCGAGTCGCGTCGCGGCGCGGTCTGCATGACCCCGCCGCGACGCTGCCGCCGTCCGGGCCCGCAGCCCCGCGCTGGAGCCCGGCTGGAGGCCGCCGCAAGAAAGGCGGCGAGACGGGTTGACAGCCGTGCAGAGCGGCGGCAATCTGCGCGCCGCTTCCAGGGTGAACCCACGCTGGAGCGCAGACGCGAAAGTGGCGGAATTGGTAGACGCGCTAGATTCAGGTTCTAGTGTCCAATTTGGACGTGGGGGTTCAAGTCCCCCCTTTCGCACCCAACAGTCCACCTGGACGCTCGGCGACCAGACGATGAACGGCACGACCCGCCTGCGCCACCGAGCACCGCTCGCTGACGCTGCGGGTCGCGGTCGTTTTGGCCGTCTGGCGTTTTGGCCGTCTGGTCGAACATGGCGCGGCAGCGCGGCGGTGGGCACACTCGGCCCGAACAACGGCGCCGCCCCGGCGCGACAGGTGGTGACCATGGCCTTTGTCCACGTACAGCGCCCGGCAAGGCACGCTCAGCAGCCTGGCGTCGGACGACGGCGCCCCCGCAGGGCGGCGACGCTGGGGATGGCGACGCTGCTGTCGCTAGGGCTCGCCGGCTGTAGCAAGTCGCCGGTCGAAGCGCACATCGAGAGCAGCATCGGTCACCTGCAGGCTGCGCACGACATGCTGCGCAGCAACGCGCCCAGCCTGGAGAAGCTGAGCATCGCGGTGGTGCAGTACCGGTCGAAGCACAAAGGCGAGTTCACCAAGCTGCGTGTCGAGGGCGAGCGCATGCTCAAGGCCATGGACGACACCGAGCGCAAGGCGCTCTCCGCCGCGGCGAAGAAGCGCGCGCTCCCCATCGTCCAGGGCATCGAAGCGGCCGCGGCGCTCTACCCCGACCAGCGGATGGCGATGCGCGTGGTCCGCCCCCTGGTGGTGACCGCGACGCCCAAGGGGCTGCCACGGGGCAAGCAGCCGCCGTGGATGCCCAAGATGCCCAAGGTCGATCCCAACGCGCTGCCGCCCGGGCTGGCCGGTCAAGGCGCCGGCCACGGCACGCCGCCGGCAGCGCTGATGAAGAAGGGCGCGGCCCCGGCCAAGGATCCACACGCCGGTCACGGGCACGGCCCGGGGCAGCACCACGGCGCGCTGCCGCCCAGCGAGCTCCTGAAGGCGAAGAAGGTGCCTGCCGCGCCCGGCACGCCGCCCCCTACGCCGGCCCCTACGCCGGCCCCCGGCGGTGAGGAGCCCAAGCGATGACGACACCGCCCTGGCTGGGCAATGTCCTGGCCGCTCTGACGGGCGTGCTGGTGTTCATCGCGTACCCGGACTGGAATCACAACGAGACGGCGTGGTTTGCCTTCGTGCCGCTGCTCTTTGCGGCGCGCGAGGCCACGGTCCGTCGCGGCTTCGCGCTGGGTCTGGTCGCCGGCACCGTGACCAACTTTGGCGGATTCCACTGGATCACGTGGATGCTCTCGGAGTTCGGGCACCTGCCGGCGCCGGTGTCGTGGGCGATCCTGCTGCTCCAGGCGGTGACCCAGGGCCTCGCCATGGCCGTGGGGGTCGCGCTCTGGCGATTTCTGGCGCGGCGGGGGGCCCCCTCGGCGCTCACCGCCTTTCTGGCGCTGTGGGCTGGCGAGTGCGTGACGCCCATGATCTTCCCCTGGTTCATGGGGAACGCCATCAGCGACATGACCCCCATGGTGCAGATCGCGGATCTGGGCGGAGTGCCGCTGGTGTCGGCGCTGATCTACGCCGTGAACGCCGCCCTGGCGGAGCTGACGCTGGCCCTGACCGAGCGGCGTCGCCCTGCCCTGCGCTTCGTCGTGGCGACGGCCCTCGCTGTGCTGGCGACGTGGGGCTACGGCACCTGGCGCATCGGCGACATCGAGGCCCGCGAGGCGGCGGCGAAGACGTTGAAGATCGGCCTCGTCGAGGGCGACGTCGGCATCTGGGAGAAAGAGGCGCGGCACCTCGACACGCGCGAGCGCACGCGAACGCTGCGGAAGAACCTGCTGAAGCACCAGCGCATGAGCGCGCAGCTCGAGGCCCGCGGCGCTGAGCTGATCTTGTGGCCGGAGAGCGCCTACCAGCCCTACGGCGCGATCCCGGCCGTCCACACCGCCGACCGCTTCTTGGCGGTCGGTGCGGGCGGGGCGGTCCTGCACCACCGCGACGGGGTGCTGGTGAGCGCGCAGCGGGGCAAAGAGGGCCTCCCGCGAACCACCGGGCTGCTCACGGGGCTCAGCTCCCCGCGCGGCGATCTGTGGCGCGCGCTGCTCGACGGCCGCGAGGTGGTCACGGTGTCGCCGTGGGGCACGAGCTCGGTCGCCTTACCCAAGGGCGTGCAGGGCGTCGACACCGCCACGGGCGGCGTGACCCTCTTCGGCAAGAGCAAGCCGGGCTATGTCCTTGGGCGACGGGGGCGCGTGTGGCGTCTGGACTGGCCCGACGAGCCGCTCGAGCGCGTCCGCCCCCTGCCTGCCCCCGCGCGGCCGGAGCTGGCCGAGGTGCCCGCCATCGACGTGGGCGCGGTCGACATGACCGCGGCCGCCTGCAACGGCGCCGGCGACCTGCTGGCCGTGGGACGCAAGGGGGCGCTGCTGCGGCTGGCTGGACACTCGGTGCAGCCGCAGAAGTCGCCGGTGAGCGTGGATCTGTGGGCTGTGAGCGGCGATCCCCTCGGCCGTAACTTCGTCGCGGTCGGGGCCAAGGGCACGATCCTCACCGGCACCACAGACCGGCTGCGGGTGGAGCACCGCGGGGGGCCGGACCTCTTCGCGGCGTGGTTCGACGCGGACGGGCGCGCGTGGGCCGCGGGCGCCGATGGCAGGCTGATGCGCCGCCGGCGTGGCGGCAGCTGGGCCGTCGAGCGCGCCCCCGCCCAGATCGACCTGCTCGCGGGCGCCGCCGACGCCCGTGGCCACCAGCTGGTGATCGGGCGCGGCGGGCGCGCCTGGGAGCGGGACCGCAAGGGTCGCTGGACCGCTCGGCGCCGCGACGGAACAGAGCTGACCAGCGTGCTCGGCTTTCAGCCCAGGGCGGCGCTCGTGGTGCCCCGGGGCGCCAAGCGCATCGTGCCGGCCCGGCGGCCGCTCCCCAAGCACAAGGACCTCTTCGCCGCCGTCGACGCCGACAGCGGCACCGACGAGTTCGACCGCAACACCCCGCGTCGCGGCTTCCGCACACCGCTGCTCATGGGCGCCATGACCCACGGCGGGGAGCTGCCCATGCGCAACGCCGAGTGCAAGGCGTGCTTCAACAGCGCGCTGCTGCTCGGCAGCGACGGTGAGGTGCTCGACCTGGTGGACAAGACCTTTCTGCTGGTGTTCGGCGAGTACATCCCCTTCGGCGAGCAGTACCCGAAGCTCTACGACCTGCTGCCCGAGTCGTCCCGCTTCCAGGCCGGAACGCGCACGCGCCCAGTGTCCCTCGGGCCGGCGCGCATCGGCGTCATGATCTGCTACGAAGACCTGCTGCACCGGCACGCGATGCGCATCGCGGCCCACGATCCCAACGTCTTCGTCAACCTCACCAACGACGCGTGGTTCGGGCAGACCGCCGAGCCTCATCACCACCTGCAGCTCGCCCAGCTGCGCACGGTGGAATATCGACGCTGGCTCGTGCGCTCGACCAACACCGGCGTGTCCGTGTTCGTGGACGCCCTGGGGCGGCGGGTGAAGCAGACGAAGCTGACCGGCGCCGAGACGCTGATGCACGCCGTGCCGCTGCTCGAGGGGCGCACGGTGTATGCGGCGCTGGGCGACTGGACCTTCCTGGCGCTGGCGGTCGCGTTGCTGTTGCTGTGGGCCCGGGCCCTGCGTGAGGGCGGCGGCGCGGGTGGCCGGAGGCGCGGCGGAGCGGGCGGAAAGAAGCGCGGCGGCTCAGGTCGCGGCCCAAAGAGCCCGAGCAGCCGAGCGTCGAGCCCACGGGCGAGCGCGAAGTCCGGCAAGTCCGCCAAGTCCGGCGGCGCCGCAGGTGGCAAGCGCGGCGCGGCCAAGGGCGGCGCGGCCAAGGGCGGCTCGAAGCCCAAGGGCAAGAAGAAGCCGCCCGAGGTGCTCGAGCCCGGCAGCCTGCGGTAGCGCCGCGGCGCGCAGAGGGCCTGAAGCGGGCGCGCCGGGTATCAGAAGCGGCTCACGGCGCCGTGGGCCAGGGGCTGGACCGCGTCGAGCAGGGCTGGGCCTGAGCGAGCGGGGCTGGGCCTGAGCGAGCGGGCTGGGTCTCGTTGAGCGGCATGGGCCGGGCCGCGGCCGGCGGGGTTACGCGTCGCTTGGGCTGCGCCGACGCCACACCACGAAGCCTGCGAGGCAAAGCAACCACAGCAGCGAGGGCGAGCCGCCCGTGGGCGCGGCCTGGCACCCGCCCTCGTCCGAGTCGATCACCGTCAGGGTCAGCGGCTGATTCGGCGACGGCGCGTCGGCGGAGACCCCGTCGGCTGCTCCGCCCGTGCCCTGCCCTGCCGCGTCGCCGCCGCGTCCCCCGCCGCTCCCGTCTGTCGCGGCGACGTCGGGGGCTCCGCTGTCCGAGCCGCCGGCGTCGTTCGCCCCAGCACCGCCGGCATCGGGCGTGCCCGCATCGGGCGTGCCAGCGTCGGACGTGCCCGCATCGGACGTCCCCCCGCCACCTGCGTCGCCGCCGCCCGCGCAGGGCAGCGTGTCCGCCACCTGTGGATCCGCCTCGCACACGTCGACCTTGCCGTTGGCGTTGGCGTCCTCGACGCCGTCGCTCAGCCCGTCGCCGTCGCTGTCTTTCGCCAGCAGGTTGGTCTTGCTGCTCGGATCACTGTCGGGCTTGAAGTGTCCCTTGCTGACGTCGGTGCCCACGCCCGGGCTCGTCACGCCAGCTTCGAGCCCGTCGGGCAGCCCGTCGCCGTCGCTGTCGGGGTCCTGACCGTTGGGCACGCCGTCGCCGTCGAAGTCGTCCTTGGGCTGAACCTCCTGGCCGTCGCCCAGGCCGTCGTCGTCGGTGTCGGCGTCGAGCGGGTCCATGCCGAGCGCCTGCTCGTCCGCGTTGCCGAGCCCGTCGCCGTCGGCGTCCGGATCGCAGGCGTCGCCAGCGCTGTCGCCGTCGTAGTTCGCCTGGCTCTTGTTGGCCAACGACGGGCAGTTGTCAGCGTCGTCTGGGACCCCGTCGCCGTCCTGATCTGCCAGCGGCGGCGCGCCCAGGTCTTCGACGTGCAGGTCGTCGAGCCAGCAGCCGCCCTTCGCGCACGCCGTGCCCGGAGCCGCTCCGTTCTGGTAGGCGTAGAGCCCCACCGCGCCGGCCCCGTGGGTGGCGTCGAGGGCGTTGAAGAGCAGCTCGCTTTGGGGGTCGATCTTGCCGTCGGCGTCGCTGTCGAAGAACACCTGAATCGACGCACCTTTGACGCGCACGCGCAGCAGGTGCGTCTTGTTGAGCTGGTAGGTCTTCGGGCTGGTGGCGATGGTCTCCGCCACGCCCTTGCCGCTCTTCGCCGACACCTTGACCAGCCGCGCCCCGGGAAAGCTGCCGTCGCATGCGGCCGTGGTCCCAGGCCCGACGTCGCGAGACAGCCAGACCGCGTAGTAGTTGGCCGTGTTGCTGTAGCGGAACACCAGGCCCAGCGTGTCGTCGTCCGCGTTGCGCAGCTTGACGCTCACCTCGTAGTCGGTCCACTTGGCGTCGCCCGCGACCAAGATGTTGTCTACAGGCTCGGATTTGTAGCACTTGTTGCTGCCCGACGTGTACACGGCGTAGTCGCAGGTCGACGTGCCGACCGCGCTGCAGCCACAGCCGTCGTCGGTCTTGGCGATGACGCCGCCGTTCAGCGCCGCCGTCCAGGTGTCCTTGCAGTACTTGGTCGTGAAGCCTTGTTGGCCGGCGTAGCTGCTCGCCTGGCTGTCGAAGGACGCGTGCAGCAGCACCTTGGCCCGCGCCTCTTGGGCCACGGCCCACACCAGCGTCATCGCGACCACCGCCGCACACCGCAGCCCGAAGCCGCGGCGACCGTGCGTTGTCGAGCTGTCCCAGCGCGTCTGCATCTAGACCTCGAACGTGCCCGGCTCACTCACGGCAGCGGGTAGACCCGCACGGTCGCGACCGAGTCGATGGTGGTGGCGTCGCTCGCCTTCTGGTCCGGCAGCGCGCCGTCCTTGGGGGCGACCGAGCCGTCTCCGTTGACGATCTTGACGAAGAGCGCCACGGTCGCGCCGGTGGCCGGCACGCCCTTGGGGAAGAGCACCGACAGGGGCAGCGAGGCCTCCACGCCCTTGCCCGACTGGGCCACGAGCTTGCCGCCGAGCCAGCCGAGATCGCTGACGTTGGCCAGGCTACGCCAGCCGGCGCCCGCGGAGTCCGCAGGCTTCCCGGTGAGCTGGCTCTTCATGCCCACCGTGCCGAGGGCAAAGTCCGCGGCGAAGCTACCGTCGAGCACCTTGAGCACGTTCGACACCGCGTCGTCGAGGGCGCCGGTGTTGTCCTTGAGGTCCACCGGGCTCTTCACGCCAGTGCCCTTGCCATAGTCGACGTCGACATAGGCCACGATCGCGTTCTTGGCCTCCACCGACCCGGTCCAGCCGACGTAGAGCTGCGTCTTGTCGAAGGCCACGTAGAGCTGCGAGACCGTGTTGTTGGTCCACTCCGAGGCCTTCTGCGCCTGTAGGATGGGGCCGACCCACTCCTTCATGGACAGCGCGCCGTCGAGGGTCGGGGTCGCCACCGTCACCACGTCGAGCTTGGTGGGCAGCACGGTGTCCTTCACCCCCTTGGGCGTCGCCGTGAGGGTCGCCGGCAGCGGCGGGATGATGCCGAGACCGCCAGCCGAGAAGGTCACCTGCACGCCCTTGCCTGGGACCACGGTGGCGTCCGTCGCCGAGATCAAGGGGTACTGAGCGAAGTCGCTCTTGAGCGTGACGGCGAGATCCTTGGTCAGGTTCTTGCCGAGGATGGTGACCTTGCCGCCCGTCCACGGGACGTAGGGCGGCTCGAAGCCGGTGACCGTGGGCGTCGTGTCGACCTTGGTCACCGTGATGCCGCCGAGCTTCTTGAGGTCGGTGCCGTCCTCGGAGCCGTCGCTGTCGCCGAACACCACGTGGCCGGCATACTTGACCCGGACGGTGAACGCGTAGGTGCCGATGGCCAGCTTGCCCAGGTCGGCGGTCCACGTCTCTTCGCCCTTGACCGTGTCCTCCGCTGAGAAGAGGCCCTTGACCCAGGTCCACTTGGTGTCCACCGCCGGGTCGGAGCCGACCGCACCGACGCCGAACTCGACGGTCATGTCGGCCGTCGGTCCGGGCTGCTGGCTCACGGTGGGGACCTTGACCACGGCGCTCAGCCCCTTGACCTCCGCGCCCTCCTCGACCGTGAGCGTCAGCGGCTTGACCAGCAGCGCCGTCGGCTTGGGCGGCGGGTCGTAGGTGAAGGCCTTGTCCAGCGAGGTCTTGTCGCCTGCGATGTCGACCTCGACCGTCACCGGGCCGGTGGTGCCGGCGGGGGACTCGCAGGTGATGACCTTGGCGTCCTGAACCAGCACCGACGTGGCCGCCTTGCCCCCGAAGCTCACCTGAGCCGGCGCAGCGAAGCCCGTACCGGTGATGGTGACCTTGGTCCCGCCGGCCATGGGCCCCTTGGACGGCTCGACCTTGGTGATCTTGGGCAGGTCGACGCACTGGTCGACGACGCACTTCTGGCCAGCGGCGCACGCGGGCTTGCAGGTCTTGGCCACGCACTGACCGGCCTCGCACACCTGCTCGCTGGTGCACGCGGGCGTGCAGGGCTTGGCGTCGGCCACGCACGTGCCCGCCTTGCAGGTCTCACCCGTCTTGCAGGCCGGATCGCAGGGCTTCGGCACACACGCGCCGGCGCTGCAGACCTCGCCCGACTTGCACGCGGGCTCGCAGGGCTTGGGCACACACTTGCCGGCCTCGCAGGTCTCGCCCGACTTGCACGCCGGGTCGCACGTCGCCGTGCCGCCGCCCTCAGGCACCACGATGGCGGTGTTCTTGAACTTGCCCTTGGAGTCGACCCGCAGCTCTACGGTGGCCTCGACCCACGCGCCGCCCGCCCCGGTGTTGGTCCAGGCGCGGATGCCGTCCGTGTGGGCCTCGGTCGCGCCCTTGTACTCCTGTCCAGCCTCGGGAAACTGGTCGCCAGTGGTGGTGACATAGACGAACTGCACCTCGTCTTTGGCGCGCAGCAAGCCGTCATGCTTGCCCAGGTTCTGGCTCTGCACGTAGGTCAGCTTGCCGTCGCCCGCCGCTTCGTCGCCCTTCTTGCCGTCGTCGAGGAGCTGCACCGGCGTCCACATGTTCATGGTGCCCTTGGCGTAGAACTTGTGGGTCTTCGGCGTCCAGGTCTTGAACTTGGCGTTGAGCTTGGCGGTGTCCAGCTCGAGCTTGAGGTCGACGCTGCCGTGGCCGGGCAGCACCAGAGGCTTGGCCGCCAGGGTCCCGGTCGCGTCCTTCTTCACCTCGAGCTGGCCGTTGGCGCCGATCCACATCCAGTTGTCGAACTCGTTCAGCGCGCCGTACTCGATGACCGTGTCGTCGCTCGGCCGGAACTTCACCGCCGTGCTGAAGACGTGGTCACCGGCCTTGGCCTGCTCGTGCTCATGGCCGCCCTTGGAGATGGGGCCGTCGTCGTAGAGCAGCGGGTAGGGGCCGTCGGTGGGCAGCCAGCTCGTGGCGTACGTGATCTCGTTGGTCTTGCTGTCCCACGAGAACGAGCCGGTCCACTTGATGTCGCCGTCGGCGAAGGTCTTGTTGGCGCTGTCGTCGACCTCGAAGGTGAGCCAGACGCCCTCGCCTGCGGTGCCACCGCTGTCGCCGCCGCCGCTGTCGACCACGCCGTCTGCGCCGCCGCCGCTGTCGAAGAGCACGGTGCCGCCGCTGTCTGTGGCGCCCGCGTCGGCCTCGCCCTGCGGCGGGTCACTGCATGCCGCGGCCGCGAGCACGCTCAGGGCTGCGACATACCGGACCCATCCACCCGGCGCGTGGCGCCGGAGTTCGTCGGTGTGCGAGGGCTGGTGCATGGTCGTTCTCCACACGCGGAAGGTCGCCTCCGCAGGTGCGACAGTCTAAGAGTCCCGCGCACCTCGGAGCAACAGGGCCCGCGAGCGGAGCGCCGGTCTCGACGTCGTCGGTCGGTCGCCGGGGGCTCCCGAACGCCGCCGCGCATCGCCGCGAGCGCAGCGGGGACGACGGGGCTCAGCCGCGCGTCCGTGCGGCGCCTGGAGGTCTCTTTGGAAACCCGCCGCGCAGCCGGGCCGCTGCCGCCGAGACGGGAGCGGCACACGCGGGCTGCGGAGCGGCGACCTGGCAGCGCGACGCTACTGGATCGTGACCTCGTCGAGCAGGATCGCGCTGTCGTAGATCGAGTCGCCCACGTCGGTGCAGAAGAAGGTCAGGTTCACCCGCTGCCCCTCGAAGGCCCCGACGTCCTTGCACTCTTTCTGCCACGGCGTCATGTGCACGTCGCCCTTGTCGAAGGACACGTCGGACGGCGTCAGCGTCTTCCACTGCTTGCCGCACTTGCACGACGCAGACCCGGGCGTGCACGGCTTCTTGCCGCCGCAGTCGTAGGGGCACAGCGGGTCGATCCACACGTCGGTGAGGGTGATCTTGCCCTTCTCGCCGGCCACCTGAGCGGTGAAGCGGTCCATGTACGAGGAGCCGCAGAACTCGATGAACTCCTCGCTGTAGAACTTCCAGTAGAAGCACATCTGCTTGCTGCCCTTCGGGACGCAGAAGGGCTGCTCCAGCGAGCCGGTCTGCGTGGTGAAGCCGAGGCCCGTGGAGATGATGCCCATGAACTTGCCGGCCACCGGCACCGTCACGCCGAGGCGCGAGATCACGCGGCCGTCGCCGACCTTCTTCCACCCCGTGGGCTTGCCCAGGTCGAAGCTGGGGTTGATCAGGTTGCTGTCCTTGGCGTTGGCCTTGGAGTTGCCGAGCATGCGCATCCACGACTTGTAGACCGGGTCCGTGTCCTTGACGTTCACCGCCTGGAGCACGGAGCCGCTCTTGGCCACCAGCTGCTCGAAGAACTCCTTGCCGGTCGTCGCCGCGAACTGGTTGGTGACGTAGCCGGAGTAGCCCACGACCGCGGCAGCGCCGAGCCCGTAGAGCTGCACGGCCAGCGAGCCGTTCCACATCGTGCGGCAAGCGCCGAGGTACACGATGGAGTTCGGGAAGTCCGTGGTGTTGTGGCGCTGCAAGAAGGCCGGAGTCAGGCCGTAGGTGTCAGCACCGATGACCACGCGACCCGTCATGATGTCGCCCTGCGTGTGGTCGACGCAGACGCCCGCGTTGGCCGAGGTCTTGACGCACTTCTGCGTGGGGCCACAGCCCACCCCGTTCTTGTTGCACGTCTTCTTCGACTGCAGCAGCGACGAGCACTGCACGCGCTCGCCAGACCAGATGACCTCCTGCGAGCCCATGTGCTCCCACCCCAGGGCCTGCTTGGCCTTGGGATCGAGGCTGTCGAAGTAGGCGTCGCCATGGCCGCTGATGGCCACGACGCCGTAGGTCGACATGTCGCGGTAGGACTGCAGCAGCGCCGCCGAGTCGTTGTAGGCGTCGACGGCGAAGGGCGGGCACTGGCGCTCCTTCAGGCTGACACCGGCGGCCGCGGCCTCGTCGTCTGCGCCGAACTCCTTGGCGTAGGGCGCGAGCGCCAGGGCGCGGCGCGTGCCCACCGAGTAGGTCGGCAGCGCGGCGGTGCTCAGCGTGCCGGGCGCGGGCGTGCCGCCACCGCCGCGGGTGCCGTCTGGCGCCAGGTTCAGCGCACCGACGCGGCCGGACTTGTAAGCCACCCACACGCCGTAACCGTCCGTCGCGCGGCCCGCGTCGGCCACGGTCGCGTCCGCCTTGAACGCCGCCACGGCGTCGCCCTGGGCCGTCGCCGTGTCGGTGCCGCCCTTGACCGCGGCGATGTACGCGTCCTTCACCTTCTTCTGCAGGCCGACGATGGCGTTGCACTCACTCGCCGTGAAGCGGTTGACCACGTCCACCACGGCCACCGGCGACTTCGCGGTGTACTTCTTGTTGAACACGTCGACCTCGGCGAGGACGCGGAAGTACATCCGCTTGGCGACGTTCGGCGTGAAGCTGAAGCAGGTGGAGAACATCCCGTCCTTCTGGATGTCGTCGCACTTGCTGGCGCTCCCGGTGTCCACGAGCGAGCCATGGTCCTTCAGCTGCTTTCCGTCGGCGTCGACCTCGACGATCTTGATCGAGCTCGGGTTCACAGGTCCCTTGCCCGCCGCCCCGGTCCCCGCCGCCGCCATGGGCATGCGGACGATGAGCGTGCTCGACTCGTTGACGAAGTGCAGGTCCGGGCCGACCTCGGGGGCGCTCTCGAAGCTGAAGAAGGGGTTGTAGACGATGTGCAGGTTGTCGGTGAGCGTCTTGCCGCCCGCCGTGGCGGTCACGGTGAGCGTGTTGTCCCCTTCCTCCAGGTCGATGATGGGGCTGATCCAGTAGGCGGCGACGTCGATGTTGCCGCTCTTGCCGTTGCTCGAGCTCCACGTCAGCTTGTCGGCCTGGCCGAAGAGCACACCCGAGAGCTGGATCTTCTGGGACTCGCTCTGGTTCCAGTCGCGACCGCTCGGTCCGAGGATCTTCACCAGCAGCTCCGGCGAGGCCAGGCCCTTGGTCTCGTCGATGTCGGGCTTGCCACCCGCGTCACCCGGACCCGCGTCCGTGCCCCCAGCGCTGTCGGACCCGCCGCCGTCGGTGGCGCCGCCTGCGTCGGTGGCGCCCGCGTCGGAGCCACCGCCCTGGGTGTCCCCGGTCTCGACGTCGGTTCCCGTGGTGGCGTCGGTGGCGCCGCCGTCGTCGGTGACGTCGGACGCGACGTTGGTGTCGTCGCCGCCTTCGTCTTTGTCATTGCCGCAGGCGGAGAGCGCGAGCAGGACCCCAACCAGGGCGAGGGCGCGGCTGCGTCGAGTGATTGCGTACATAAGGGTCCTCAGCATCGGGGCACGTGATGCGGCCAGACTCGCGCGACCTGCCGACCTGCGGACGGCGAGCGAGAGGGGTTCAGGCGCACCACCACGGGGTGGTGTCGGTGCGCGGGCCACCGATCCGCGCGAGGCGGCGTGCGATGAACCCAGGCTGTAGGCGTGTGCTACAGACGCGGGAAGGTAGCGGAGCGTCGGGAGCCAGAGCAAGCAAAGGCCGTCGCAGCCATGCAAAATCAGACCACTGCAGGTCACCGCGCGCCCACCAGGCGCAGCACCTCGGGCAGGATCGTGACCCGCAGTCGGGCGCGCGGCCGCCCCCCCGCCGGCCGGGTCGCGAAGAGCTCGCCGTCCAGCGTGAAGGGGCCCTCCAGGTCCAGCGCACGGGCCTCCAGGTGATCCCGCACGCCCGGCACCGAGCGCTCCGACATCAGCCCCGGCACCTGCGCCACCAGGGCCCTCGGGTCCTGCTCGAGCACCACCTTGGCATGACATCCCGTCGCCCCCGGTGCCCGGCGAATGGCGCGGATCGCCCAGACGGCCAGGGACAGGTCGACCGTGCTGGCGACCACCGCCGTGTAGGTCGGATAGGTGTGCCCGTCGACCCGCAGCGCGGTGCCGTGGGGGCCCAGCTTCCATCCCTCTCGCTCCCAGAGCGCGCTGCCGATCGCCGCGCCGCGCGCCAGCTCTGTCAGAAAGCGCGCGAGACCGACATAGCCCGAGCCGAAACGGCCGTAGAGCTCGATCGCGTGATAGAGGGTCTCCGAGCCGAACACGAAGCCAGCCACCGGAGCCCGGTCCTCTGTCTCGACGGCGAGCAGCGGCACCGTCCGCGGGGGGGGCAACGCGGCCTTCGCCCGGACGAAGGTGCGCAGCCGCGACAAGGTCCGGGCCGGGTCGTGTCGGCTGCCGACCGTGCGGGCGACGATGTTGAGGGTGCCGCCGCACAGGGGCACCAGCGTGGGTAGGGGGCGCTGCGGCCGCCGGAGCAGCGCGTTGACGACGTGATGCAGCGTCCCGTCGCCGCCCGCGATCGCGAGGGTGTCCGCCCCAGCCTCGTCGAGCAGCGTGGAGAGCGCCCCCGGCACGTCGGCCGCGCAGGTCGTGGTCACCGCGGGCAGCCCCTGTGCCTGAGCGGTCAACGCAGCGCGCACCCACGGGCGGCGCATCCGCCGGGCGTTTGGGTTCGTCAGCAGCGCCAGCCGTGGGAGGCGCTTGGCTCCGGGTCGCCGTGTCGTCATGGTCCTCGTGACCCTCCAGAGCGCTTGGGCGCCGTGGCACGAGCATGCACGCAGCGCGCGCCCGCGGACACCGCCAGCGCGCGCTAAGGGGCCGCTCGGCGAGCGACCTTGCCCCC
>JAUIAC010000532.1 GCA_030425545.1 bacterium
ACACCCGGCGACGTGCTCGACGAGTGGCGCCGCGACCACGGCCTGGGCGACGTCTTCCACCACCGCAACATGGGCGAGGCGCTGGACTGGGTCGAAGACGAGCTCGACGTCGGCGACACGCTCGACGACATGGGCGCCGAGGCCTTCGGGCGCAGCAACCAGAAGCTGCTCGACGGCCTCGCCAACCAGGGGGTCGCGGCCCACCCCATGCGCCGCAACGTGCGCGGCTGCCAGGGCAGCGCGCGCTGCCTGCAGGGCTGCCGCCACCAGGCCAAGCGCTCGACACAGCTGCAGTGGATCCCCGAGGTGCTGCGCCGCGGCGGCACCGTGCTCTCGTGCGCGCCGGCCGAGCGCGTGGTCCGCGAACGTGGGCGCGCCACAGGCGTGACCGGACGCTTCCAACACCCGCAGACACGCGTCCGGGGCGCTCGCTACCAGGTGGTGGCCCGACGCGGCGTGCTCGTGGCGGCGTCCGCGACCGGAACGGCGCCGCTGCTGCAGGCCTCTGGCGTGCGGCTGCCCGCGCTGGGCGAGTACTGGCGGGCCCACCCCGGTGCGGGGATGATCGGCGTCTATCCAGACGTGGTCGACATGTATCGGGGCGCCACGCAGGGCACCGCGTCGATCCACCACCGCGCCGAGCACGGGCTCAAGCTCGAGAGCCTCAGCCTCCCGGCGGAGCTCATCGCGGGCCGGGTGAGCGGAGCGGGCGAGACCCTGACCCGCCGGCTCGCCGATCTGCGCCACCTCGCCATGTGGATCAGCGCCGTCCGCGCCGAGGCCACCGGCACCGTGAAGCGCGGGCTCTTCGGCAACGTCAACGTGCGCTACAAGCCCACCCAGCGGGACCTGGAGCGCCTCCGCATCGGCAGCGCGCTGCTGGCGCGGACGCACTTCGACCAAGGCGCCACCGGCGTGCGCCCCGGCGTGGTCGGCCTGCCCTTCGAGATCGGCCCGGACGAGGTGCACCTCATCGAGAACGCGCCCTTGAACAACAGGGCGTGGACCTGGGTGCTGAGCCACCTCTTCGGCGGCGCGGTGCTGGGCGACAACCCAGCGCGCTCCGTGGTCGGGATCGACCTGCACGTGCGAGGGGTCCGCCGCCTGCATGTCGTCTGCGCCGCAGCCCTGCCGACCACGCTCGGGGTCAACCCGCAGCACACCATCATGGCCGTCGCGCGCGTCAGCGCGGATCGCCTCGCCAACGAAGACCACAGCGCCGTACATGCGGCGTGAACCAGGAGGAGAGCCCCATGAGTCAGGTGAAGCAGCTGCTCGAGCGCGGTGACATCGAGGCCATCGCCAGCCACCTCGACAGCCTCTCGCACGCCGACCGGCTGGCGGAGATGCGCACGCTCCAGGGCAAGCCGCTGGGCAAGCTCTACGATCTGGCCGAGGGACGTCACACCGACCTGCCCTTCTACGTCCCCGAAGACGTCCCGGCGGGCACGCCTGTCGTGCATCACGGGGTCAACTCGCTGCCCTGGCCAGTGGGCGGTACGTTTCGTAAGCCCATGGTGCGCTCGGCCGAAGACGCCAGTCTACTCTGGGGATACAACGACAACGACGGGCTCGTGGCTGCGATCCCTTGGTTCACCGGGCCCGGGTACTTCGCCCTCCGTGGCAAGGGCTCGCCAAGCCCGGACGGCCGCACCGATCACGGCGGGCAGGTCTTCGTCGACTACTACGAGCAGCCCGCCGAGGCGCCGGTGGCGTCGTGGCCAGCGCCCAAGCCAGCCATCGGCTTCACCGCCGGCCTCGTCTTCGGCGAGATGTGCGACTACATGTGGCGCGTCAGCGCGCACGTCTCCATCGGCTCGGCGTACAAGCGGGGCAAGAAGGTTGGCGCGTGGTTCGCCCTTGTACGCGAAGACCCCAAAGCCTGATCGGGTGCGCAGCCCCCAGTTCGATCAGGCACGTGCGGCCGTCTGCTTCCTTCCGTCGCCGGGAGGTGCTAGGTTCGGGGCGTCTCAGACCTGATGGATGAGGCCCGACCTGGGGTGCACGTGCTGGCTGTGCCCGCACCTGTCCCAGGCCCACGACACGCTCCGGCATCCTCCTCGGCTCCCGCACAAGGGCGCCGCGGCGGGTTCACCGTAGACGCCGTGGACTCCCAGACCGCCCCGATTGTCGGGGGCCACCCCTGCGCCGCGTGGGCGAGGGGACAGCGAGCGCCGCGGCGCCCGTGAAGGCCTCAACCAGAGCCTGGGAACTCCTGACAACCATGAGGAGCGCAACGTGAACGCTGCGTTGATCGATCTGCACGTCCGTGTCGGTGACGGTGGCCCCCTGAACCTCAACGCCTTGGTCGAGGCCGCGCACGCGCGTGGGCTCGACGGCGTCGTGGTGGTGGGCGACGACGAGGCCCCCAACCTGGAGCGCGACGACGACGGCCCCAACGGCGTCGGCGTGTACCAGGCGGTTGAGCTGGACACCGAGCTCGGGCAGCTCATCTGCGTCCCCGCCCAGGTAGACGAGTGGTTCACCGGCGCCGAGTGGAAGGCGCTCGCCCTGCCGACGCCTGCGGAGCCGGATGGCGCCACCGACGCCAGCGGCGAGGGCGAGCTCAGTCCCGAAGCCCAGAGTGCGGCCGAGGCCGCGGGAGGTAGCGACGACGACGCCAACGCGGACGAGACGCCTGACCAGGACGACGACGCGGCCTCGCTGGCCGACGCGCTCGTCGCGGCGGTCGCAGAGTCGGCGCCAGAGCCACAGGAGCCCCGCCGGCGCCGGTCGCGCAAAAGCAAGAAGAACAAGCGCCGCGATCTCCCGCCGCGGTACGCAGGCGACGCCATCGTCAGCGCCTTCGTAGAGCGCGGCGGCGTGGTGGTGGTGGCGCAGCCCTACGACCGAGATCTCGCTCACCAGTGCCGCGAAGACGCCTTTGTCGGCGAAGGCCGGCTCGCCGGCGTAGTGGTGACCTCGTCGCCGCGCCACACTACGTCCAACGAGCGCGCTGCCCACGCCGCAGTCGCGGCCAAGCTGCCCGGCGCGGCTGGCTCAGCGTCGACCATCGGCGGCAACCGCTTCGGCACTGTGGCGACCCTCTTCCCGCGCCGCCCCGGCAGCCAAGAAGCGCTGGTCCACGGGCTGCGCTCCGGGCGCTTCTGGCCAGTCGAGATCGCGGGCCGGGTCAAAGCGCCAAACCGCAAGGACAAGGACAAGGCCGGAGACAAGGACAAGGACAAGGACGCGGCGCAGGCGAGCAAGCCCGAGCCGAAAGAGAAGAAGTCCAAGAAGAAGAACCGCAAGACCAAGGAAGACAACCGGGGCAACCAGCTCGACATGGTTCGCCTGGCGCGGCCGGTGGACAACCCCTACGACGGGCGGCAGCCGGAGTTCGACCCCATCGCGCGGCTCTACGGCATGCACGACAAGCGCAAGCACGCGCTCAACGGCAAGTCGGACGCAGAGCTTGACCGCATCAACGGCAACCGCTCGTCGGGCCCCGACCCGAACATCATGCGCGGACCGGACTTTCGTGAGCTGCGCGCGGAGCGCCAGCACGTCAACCTGCTGCTGCAGACCATCGACACGCAGCGTCAGCAGGACCGAGACAGCATCGCGCTGCGCTTCGCCGTGACCGCCCTTGGCCGCGACGCCAACGACTCGGACATCGACTACGACGCCTTCGAGCCGATGAACGACGGCAAGCGCAAGAAGCGCCGTCGACGCCGGCGTCGGTGAGGCCCACGTAGAGCGGGGGTAGCCCTAAGCCGGGTTCTGTCCTGACATGGGGTCACCCGCCATGTCAGTGATGACCATTCGTCTGGGTCACCTGTTGCCAGGCGCCTCAAGCGGTCTACCCGAGCGCTCGGGCCGGCTACCCTCCACGCCCCGAAGGGCGACGCACGCTCGATATGACCTTGCTCCAGGTGGGGTTT
>JAUIAC010000533.1 GCA_030425545.1 bacterium
ACGTCGCGCGCAACGCGCTGACGGACGCGCTGCGGACCCGCACGCGGAGGCGAACGCTGCTTGTCGAAGAGCGCGCGCGTGCCGCGGACGGCGGACGCTCGGCGCGGGAAGGTGGACCGGCGAGCGCCGGGCTCACGGACGCCGCGCCCTTCCTGGCCAATGAGCTGCCTGACGACCTGCTGCGTATGCTCTTTGTCTGCTGCGATCCCGAGATCTCGCCCGACTCGCAGCTCTCGCTAGCGCTGAAGACCCTGTGCGGCTTCAGCGTCCGGGAGGTCGCGCTGCGCACCTTTGCCAGCGAAGCCGCGGTCTACAAACGGCTGGCGCGCGCCCGCGCGAAGCTGCGGCAGCTGCCGACCTCGCTCGACACCTGTCACCACGCGGCCTTCGCGCCCCGGGTCGGCGCCGTGCGCCACATCGTCTACGTGCTCTTCACCGAGGGCTACCTCTCGTCGGACGCGGACGACGCGCTGCGCCTGGAGCTGTGCGGCGAGGCGCTGCGGCTGGGGACGTTGCTGGCCGCTCACCCGCTGGGGGCACAGCCCGAGACCTACGCCCTGCTAGCGCTGATGCACCTGCACCACGCCCGCGCGCCGGCCCGCTTGGGGCCCGCCGGGGCGCTGATCTTGCTGGAGGACCAGGACCGCAGCCGCTGGGACGCCGCCGCCCTGGCCGAGGGGCTGCGCTGGCTGGAGCGCTCGGCACAGGGCGACGTGGTGACCCGCTTTCACGTGGAGGCCGGCATCGCCGCGGCCCACGGGCTGGCGCCGAGCTTCGCCGAGACGCCCTGGCGGGCCGTGGCCGAGTCGTACGCCCTGCTGGAGCGCCTGGCGCCCTCGTGGATGCACCGGCTGAACCGGGCGCTGGCGACCGCGGAGTTCGCCGGCCCCGCCGCCGGGCTCGCCCTGTTGAGCGGGCCGGACGGCCCCGCCGCTGTGCGCGCCGATGTCCGCGCGTCGCTGCCCTGGACGGCGGCCCACGCCGACCTGCACCGACGCTGCGGCGACACGGTCGCGGCCGAACGCTATCGCCGACAGGCCCTGGCCGCGGCCCCGTCCGCGGCGGTCCGCGCGCTGGTCGCACGCCGACTGGGCGCGGCCGTCCCCTGAGGCGGCGCGCTCCAGTGGCCCCGGGCGCGCTGCAGAGCGCCGCCACCGGGCAAGCAGAGCGGGCCAGGCGCAGCGCCAGCGCCGCCGTCGAAGCCGGAGCCCAAAGCCCTGACTCGGCTGCCTCAGTCCCCCCCAGGGAGGATCACTGTCGCCACCGTGCGCACCCGGCGATGCGCACCCGGCGACCGATCCGAGTAGCGCGCGACGACCGCGACCAGCTCCTGCCGCAGCGCCTCGGTCTCCGGGTCGCTCAGGTGCAGCGTCGCGACGCGATAGCTGAGCCCTTCGGCCACCGGGTCAGGCGCAGGCTCACGGGCGAGGTAGCGCTCGAAGCTGCCGAGCAGGTGCGCCGCGAAACCAGCGAACCACCGGCTGTGTGCCGCGCGCCCCGCGCCCGCCACGTCGCCGGCCGACGCCACCGCGTCCGCCGCGCCCAGCCGATAGGTGCGCTCCACCGCGCCGCGGGCCTGCCGCTCCGCCGCCACCTCCAACCACCCGGCCACCGCGAGGGCGCGCACGTGGCGGTAGAGCGTGGCGTGCGGCACATCACCGAGCCGGGCCGCGAGCTCCTTGGCGCTCTGCGGCCCCCACGCTGCCACGGCCTGCACGACGCGGAGCCGCACCGGGTGAATCAGGGCGTCGGCGTCACGCGTCACGGGCCCACCCCAAGCAGGGGAGCCGCCACATGGAGCACCAGATCGGCGGCGAAGTGGGCGACCATGGCGTGCTCGAGCCCGCGGCGCCAGTAGAGCCAGCCAAAGGCCACCCCCAAGGTCGCGTTGAGCAGCACGACGCGCGCGACGACCCCCGGCGTCAGCGCCCAGATCTTGGCCGCAATGGGCAGGTGCCCCACGCCGAAGAGCACCGCCGCCAAGACGATGCAGCTGACGTAGACGCCCGCGGGCGGACCCGCATCCCCACGCCCGAACACCCGCGCCGCCAACCACACGAGCGCCGTGGTGAAGAACAGGCGCAGCAGCACCTCTTCGTTGACCGTGCCGTAGATCGACGCCAGCAGCCCGAGCCCAGGACCCACGGTCGGCAGCGGCGCCAGCGGCGGCGGCATGGCTGGCAGCACCCAGGTCACGTCGACCACGCTGACGACCGCCGTGAGCGCGAAGCCCAGGCCGAACGACTGGCCCAAAGCGCGCAGGTCGAGCGGCTGGCCTGGCGCACCCTGAGCCCAGGCCTCCAGCCGCGGCGCGCCGAGGCCCACGCTCGCCCCGAGCCGCAGCCCGGCCCACGCGAGCAGCCCGAAGAGCACACCCGACTGCAGAGCCGACACCAGCGCCACCAGCGGCACCGGCAGCGGCAGCTCAGCGCGCACCGCCGGCAGCAGCGCGAGCTGATAGGGGATCACCGCCGCGGCGCCGACCGCGCACACCGCGCCCAGGAGCGCGGCGACCTTCACACGCCAGCGCGAGGGGGCGGGGGGCGACGTGGGAGAGGTCGCCGCCTGGTGCGGCGACGGGGCGGGGGGCGACGGGGGGTTCGTCTCGGAGGCGGCGGGCTGCATGGGCGGGTCCTGTGGCTTTTGCTATCACTACTGATATCAAACACCGGCGCTCGGCGAAACAGTCCCGCTCTACTTGCAGAGCTGGTGTAGTCACCGCAGCGGTCGCCCTCGGTGACGCAAGGCCACCCGTACGGGCAGGGCCGAGCGACGCGGCGCTCGCCGAACACCCGAGGCGCGCGCTTGGCTCGGTCGCGCACGGGCCCGGGAGTTCGTCGCAGCGGTCGTCGCCGGCGCAGCACGCGAGCCCCCCCGACCCCGCCACGACGTGACGCCAGCGGTGTGATGCGGCAGGGTGCGGCCATGGCCATCGGCGCGACCATCTTCCGCTTTCACATCGAGCTCTCGGACGTCGATCGGGGCGTGTTCGAGGCGCTCGACCTGCACGTGGCCAAGCACCCGAGCGAGTCCACCCGCTTCCTGGTGGTGCGGGTCCTGGCGCGCTGTCTGGAGCACGCGGAGGGCATCGAGCTCACCAAGGGCGTGTCGGACACCGAGCTGCCGGCCCTGGTGGTGCGCGATCTGCAGGGCGGCCTGCGGCAGTGGGTCGAGGTGGGTGTGCCGGCGTGGAAGCGGGTGCACAAGGCGACCTCGCGGGCGGCAGCTGTGGCTGTGTACGCCCACAAGCAGGCCGACGTGCTGCGCGCGGAGCTGCTCAAGAACGTGCGCAAGGCCGAGGCGGTGCGGGTGGTGCACTTCGACGACGGCCTGCTCGAGACGCTGGAGACGGCGCTGGAGCGCAACGCCACCTGGTCCGTGACCCGCAGCGAGGGCACGCTCTACGTCGACGCCAACGGCACCAGCGCGGTGGGCGCGGTGCACGACGCGCCGCTCCGCTAGCCCGCCCCGTGTCCACGTCGCGCCAACCCGACCCCGTCAACGACGCCGCTGCGGCTACGCTGGAGCGCGCGCGCTGTGTCATCGGCGTGGTGCCGCACCCCGACGACGAGGCCTACGCCATGGCCGGCACCCTCGCGCTCGCGGCGGCGCGCGGCGCTCGCGTGGCGGTGCTCTGTGCGACCCGCGGCGAGGGTGGCGGCGACCCCAGGGTCCGCAGCGCGGAGCTGGCGGCCTCCTGCGCCCTGCTCGGGGCGGGGCAGCCCGAGTTTCTCGACTGGGAGGACGGCGCCGTCGCTCAGCGGCCAGGCGATCGGGCCGCTGCGGACCTGCGCGCCGCGCTGCGGTCGCTGGCTGGGGCCTGTCCGGGCGACGCCCTGGTGCTCCT
>JAUIAC010000534.1 GCA_030425545.1 bacterium
CGCTCGAGGCGCTCCGCGCGCTGGGGGTCGTAGTGGGCCCGCTCGTCGACGACGCCGCTGGCGCTCTCAGTGGGACCGAGCGCGGCCGGCGCGAGCGCGGTCGTCAGCACCAGCAGCGCGCCCGTCGGCAGCCGCGCCCGCCGCGGCAGGGTCTCGAGCGCCTGCTCGGCGGCGAGCCAGGCGAAGGGCAGGGCGGGCAGGAGCAGGCGGGTGTGCATGAAGCCGCCGCCAACGCGGGCGACGTACACCGCGAAGGCCAGCGCCACAGCCAGGGCGCTCGCCAGGCGCAGCCGCTGCGCGTCGGTGCCCCGCCAGAGCCCCACGGCGGCCAGGGGCAGGACCAGCACCAGGGCCGGGAGCTCCTGCACGAAGAGGCCCACGTAGGTCGCACCCTGGCTCCACCAGCTGAGGTGCGCCGACTTGGCGTAGTAGGTGTTGGGCACCCAGCTGCCGTAGGTGGCGAAGCGCCAGAGCATGAAGGGGCCCCACAGCGCGACAAAGCCGGCGCTGAGCCCGGCCGCCTGGCGCAGCTGGGCCTTCAGCGCGCCGCGTCCGCCGGTGGCCAGCAGGGTCAGGCCGCACACCCCGGCCACCAGCGCGCTGTCGGGCCGGGTCATGCTCGCCAGCGCCAACACCGCCCCAGCGTTGGCCGCCAGCCGCGGCGTCGTCGCCGTGAGCGTCAGGTGCCAGCCGGCCACCAGCAGCAGGAGGTTGGCGGCGGTCTCCAGCCCCCCGGACGCCCAGATCTGCAGCGGCCGGCTGGCCACCAGCAGCGCCGCAGCCCAAGGCCAGCGGCCCACAGGGGCGTTGTGAGCGGCCCAGGCCACCAGCCCGACGAAGCAGGTGAGCCCCCACACGTTGGCCCAGACCTCGGCCGCGACGCCGAGCCCCAGGCCGACCGCGATCCACACCGTCCACAGGGCGTTGGTGGCGCCCTCGACCGCCTCGCCGACGTTGAACACCAGGCCCTTGCCGGCCAGCAGGTTGGCGGCGTAGCGAAAGGAGATGAACGCGTCGTCGCAGGTCCACAGCCAGCGCCCGGCCGCCAGGGTCGCCAGCGCGGCGAGGGCGAGGGTCCAGATCCCGCGTCGGCCAGCGCGGCGACGGGCGGCCGGCGCAGCGTCGCCCTGGGGCTGCACCGCCGCTGCGGCTGGCCCAGCGCTCACGAGGGCGCTCGCAGCTGCGGGTCGCGGTAGTCGCTCAGCGTCGCGTCGGCCAACGCGCGCAGGAGAGCGGGCTCCGGCGCGGCGCAGGTCACGCCGACCACGCGCGCGCTCGCCGCCGCCGCCGCCACAGCGCCGCTGCGGCTGTCTTCGAACACCACGCACCGGCGCGGGTCGACCGCCAGCCGGGCGGCGCCGAGCAGGTAGGGCTCCGGGTGCGGCTTGCCGACGCGCACGTCTTCTTGGGCGACGCAGGCGGCCACGTCGAGCACCTCCGCCAAGCCCAGACGCGCCAGGGCCGCGCCCATGAAGGCGCGCGTGCTGGAGGTCACCACCAGGGTCGGCACCCGCGCCGCCGCCGCGCGCACAAAGGCCGCCGCCCCCGGCACCTCGCGCAGCTGCGCGAGCGCCAGGGTCTCGAAACGCCCAGCCATGTCGGCCGCCAGCTCGGTGGGGTCTGCCTCAGGCAGAAAGCGCCCTCGCGTGGTCTCGGCGATGGCCTGCCACGTCCGGCCCCCCAGCTCGGCCATGGCCAGCCCCGCGCCGGGATGTCCCCGCTCGGCGAGGACGGCCCGCACGCAGGCGTCGGTGACGTGCTCCGTGACCACCAGCGTGCCGTCCAGATCGAAGAGCAGGGCGGCGGGAGCAAAGCGGGCCAGCACCGCGTCCAGCAGGGGGGCGAGCGGTGGATCGAGCGGGGGCGTTGCGGCAGGTGTTGCGGCGGTCATGGCAGCTCCAGGGAGCCCAGACGATGCGTCGCGGCGACGGCCACGTCCAACGGGCAGCCGCGAGCGGTGGCGTGGGGGCCACTCGTACAGCAGCCCGCTCAGTCGGAGCCGGTCACCGTCGTGGGCGCGTGGCCGCCCTTGAGGGTGCCGTTGCCCAGCGCGCCGTACTTGCCCTCGCCCCAGCACACCACCGCGCCGGTCTTGCGCGCCGCGCAGGTGTGGTAGTCGCCCGCGCTCACGCTGAGCGCGTCGCTGATCCCGGGGACCTGCACGGGCTTGGCCTGGTTGCCCAGCTTGGGGTCGACGCCGACCTGCCCCTCGACCGCGCGCCCCCAGCACCACACCTGCCCCTTCGCCATCACGACGCAGCCGTGGCCCTGCCCGAGGCTCAGATCGGTGGCGCCGGAGACGCCGAGGACTTGGACGTCGTTGGTGTTGCTGCTCGTGAGGCCGTTGCCCAGCTCCCCCACGCTGCCGGTGCCCCAGCAGCGCACGGTGCCCCCCGTCTGGAGCGCGCAGATGAAGCCGTCGCCCACCGCGACCTGCGTGCTGAGCGCAGGGAGCGCGACCTTCAGCGGTGCGCTCTTGGACTCGAAGAAGCCCTTCTTGCCGTTGCCGAGCTGGCCGTCGACGTTGCTGCCCCAGCACATGACGTCCCCCGACTTCAGCAGGCAGGAGTTCTCGTGGCCGAGGAAGACCGCCTTCACGCCGGTGGTGCTCACGCTCTGCGGGCTCAGCACGTTCGACTTGCCCGACCCGACCTGTGACGAGGCGTTCTGCCCCCAGCACCAGGGGCTGCCGGCGACCACCGCGCAGGTGTGTTGCCCGCCGACCGACAGGGCCGTCGGCGCCTTGGTGAAGCCGACCTTCACCGGCGTCCAGGCGTCCTTCGTGCCGCCGTTGCCCAGCTGACCCTGCGTCCCCCGGCCCCAGCACCAGACGACGCCGCCAGCGGTGAGTGCGCACGCGTGCCCCTGGCCCACCTCGACGTGCGTGGCGTCGCTGAGCCCCTTGACGCTCACCGGGCTGCTCGCGGTCGGGTTGCTGCCGGGCTTGCCGTCGCCCAGGGCGCCGTATTTGTTGCTGCCCCAGCAGCTGACGCTGCCGTCGGCGCGGACGGCGCAGGTGGTCTGAAACCCCGCGGACACCTGCACGGCCCATCGCGACTTGCAGGTCCCGGCGAGGCAGTACTTGTGCTTGCCGCAGGTGGCGAATTCCTGGGTCAGCTGGGTGGTGCAGCTCCCCGCCTTGCACACGGCGACCTCGCAGGCGTTGCCCGTCGCCGGGCAGTCCGCGGCGCTCTTGCAGCCGCCGGCGCCGCTGTCCGCTGCGTCGGGGGAGGTGGTGTCCGGAGCCCCAGAGTCCGGCGCGCCGGCGTCGGTTGTTCCGGTGTCGGTTGTTCCGGTGTCGGTTGTTCCGGTGTCGGTTGTTCCGGTGTCGGTTGTTTCGGTGTCGGTTGTTCCGGCGTCGGTTGTTCCGGTGTCGGTTGTTCCGGTGTCGGTTGTTCCGGCGTCGGTTGTTCCGGCGTCGGTTGTTCCGGCGTCGGTTGTTCCGGTATCGGGCGCTCCAGCATCGTTGGGGCCCGCGTCGGTGGCGCCCGCATCGGTGGCGCCCGCGTCGTTGGGGCCCGCGTCGGGGGTTGTGGCGTCGGCGACGATGGCGTCGCTCGCCGTCGTGCCGTCGGGTGAACCGCCTCCGTCCTGGGCGGCACCGCCGTCCGACGGCGTCGAGTCCAGAGGCGTCTGCGCGTCCTCGACCTTGCCAGCGTCGGGCGCCGCGTCGGACCCGTGCGCGGCGTCCGCAGCCCCCGCGCCTGAAGCCCCCGCGTCCGCAGCCCCCGCGTCCGAAGCGACAGCGTCCGACGTCAGCGTGTCTGCGCCGGAGAAGGCCTTGCTGTCCGGTACATCGTCCGGGCAGCCGCAGAGGCTCGTCAGCGCCAC
>JAUIAC010000045.1 GCA_030425545.1 bacterium
CGTCAGGGGTGTCGTCGCCGTAGCGCGCGGCGTCCCACGCCTCGGCGAAGGCGCGCGCGGCGGACGAGGCCGCCGGGACCTCCCGGGCGACCCGCCCGGCGACCGCCTGCCAGGTCTGCCAGCCGGCGCGCTGATGTCCGAGCCGGGCCAGGCGACGCTCGACGCGCCCCAGCACGCGCTGGAGCTGCGCGTCGAAGACCGGCCCCGCGGCGGCGCGGCGGCGGCGGCGCCACCACCACACCCCGCCCAGCAAGACCACGCTCACCGCGGCGATGGGCAGCCAGGGGCGCGCGCCGGTCTCCTCGTCGTCGGCCTCCGCGACCTGCTCGGCGGGCGTGGTCACCTGCCGGAGCTGCCGTCGCTTGCTGCCCGGCATGCGCAGGCCGCCGCCGAGCTTGCGCAGCGCGCGGCCGATCTTGCGCATCACCGCCACCTGTCGCTCCAGGTCGTACTCGACCACCCACGAGTACCAGAGCATGGCGGCGCCGTCGGCCATGCGGCGGGCCAGGCCGATCAGCCCCTGGAGCTCCGGCGCCAGCTGGCCAGCCGCCGGGGTCGGGTCGAAAGTGGCCCAGCCGAAACGGGGAAAGTAGACCTCCACCCAGCTGTGCGCGTCGCCCTGCTTGATCATCCGGTAGTCGCCGAAGTCGTTGAACTGACCACCGAGGTAGCCGTTGACCACGCGCGCCGGGTGCCCCAGCGCCCGCATCATGACCGCCATGGACGTGGCGAAGTACTCGCAGTGGCCGCGCTTGCTGCCAAAGAGGAAGTCCCCGAGCGGGTCCTTGGGGTCCTGATCCCCGTCCAGGCTGTACGTCCAGTCCCGCCGCAGCTTGCTCTCCATGAGCAGCGCCTGCTCGAGCCGCGACTGCTTGCCCGCGGTCAGCGTGCGCGCCAGCTGGGCGACCCGTGGGTCCAACGAATCGGGCAGCTGCAGCCACCGGTCGCGGACCCACTTGGGCGTCTCGACGCCCTCGCCGAAGCGGATCCGCGCGCGGCGCCGCGGCTCGCTCACGGGCTCGACGACCTCGGCGGCGTAGGCCAGCGACGTGTCCCGCGGCGCCTTGAAGGTGAAGTCGCCCCCGAGCCCGAGCTTGATCCGCTTTCGTCGGCCGCGGAACACGTCGTACTGGCTGTCGAGGAAGCTGAAGGCCCGCGTCCGCGGCGGCGCGAAGAGCACGCGCACCTCGGTGCTCAAGGGTTCCAGGTAGATGTGAGCCAGGTAGCCGCGCTCCGAGCCCTTGCGCGGCGGTCGCGTCCGCGGCACCTCGTAGCGTTGCCCCAGGCGATGGAGCTCCCAGCGGGGCGCCGCGCTCCGGCTCCAGTTGCGGCCGTCGAAGTGGTCGAAGCTGATCCCACGAAGGCGGATGGAGCGCTTGAGCCGCTCCGGCTCCTCCGGGAAACGCACCCGCATGACGACCTCGGCGCTCGTCTTGATCTTGCCGAAGTTGCCCAGCTTCACCGCGTCCGCGAAGCCCGAGACCGGCTGCGACCCGCGCGTCTGGGCAGAGAAGAAGCCCATGCCGAGGCGGGGGAAGAGGAAGAAGAACACCATCGACACCAGCAGCGCCACGATGGCCATCAGGCTGGAGGCGAAGAGGAAGCCGCCGCCGATGAGCCGTCGCGTGCGCCACTGCATCGTCTCCGGCGCGACCGGAGAGTCTGGCAGGTCGTCCGTGGGGTCCGGCGCCTTGGGCTTGCGGCGCCAGGGCAGCCACGCCCGCTTGGGCGGCGGGGCAGGCAAGAGGTGCTCGGGGCCGGTCTGGGTCTGCACCTCGATCTCACGGCGCAGGTGGACCATGGTCAACGCCCAGATCGCGAGCACCGCGTAGACCACGAAGCACACCGCGAAGACCAGGCTCGGGTGGACCACGGCACCCACCAGGATCAGCAGGAAGCTGAGCGCGAAGAGCTGCAGATAGTCTTTCGCGAAGCGGCGTTGGAAGAGCCGGCTCACCGTCATCAGGAGCGAGAACTCCAGCGCGTGGAGCAGCCAGTTGCCGTCCTCGCTCGACCAGAGCGCGAGGCCACCGAGGGCGAAGAAGAGCACGCCAGTCCAGACCTTGGCGGTGGTCTCCTGGGGGGGGCCGTCGACCCGCCGGAAGAAGCTTCCCACGTAGGCGACGACGAAGAGCGCGGGCGCCACGGTCCCCAGCTCGCCGCTCAGCGCGACGGCGACAAAGGCGACGCCCACCAGGCCGTAGGTGACCCACTCGAAGGTGCGCTCGAAGCTCACGCCACCCCCTGCAGGTCCGACTGCGGTCGTTCGACCGAGACGACGTCGCCGTTCACCGCGAGCTGCACGTCGACCGTGGGCGGACGACCGTCTACCTGGACCTCGGCGCGGCTCGCGAAGGTGACCCGCACGCGCTCGTGGGCGTCGGGCCCCCGACCGTCCGGCCAGACCAGCGGATGCCCAGCGGCGAGCCGGTCGTGGACCGCCCAGGCCGCGCGCACGCGAGCGACCCAGTCCCCGTCCTCGAGCGGCCATGTCGGCGGGGGCGGCCGGTCCGCCAGCACCAGCACCGCCAGCAGCCGTCGGATGCGCAGCAGCTGAGCGCCGTCGCTGTCGGGCTCCGGCGGTACGGTCCCCGCGAAGGTGCGCAGCCCCACCGCCATGCCCTCGTCGAGCAGCGCCGCACACATGCCCGCGACCCGGGCGCACGCGTCGTCGAGCAGCCGCGGATCGTCGCCGTCGTCGGGCGCCACGTGCACGAACTCCAGCAGCGCCGCGCGGGTCGCCTCTGCCTCCCACTCACGCGCGATCAGCCGCCCGCGTCGGGCCGAGATCTTCCAGTGCAGGTCGCGCCGCGCGTCCCCGGGTCGCCAGTCGCGCAGCCCCAAGAACTCGCTGCCCAGCCCCTTGGTCCGGGTCTGCGTGTGGTGCCCCTGGCCGCCCGAGCCGACCCCGTCCACGGCCTGGTCGAGCACCGGCGGCAGCACCAGCCAGCGCGCCGGCTCGTCGAACACGCGGGACTTCCGCGCGAAGCCGAAGGGATACGACGTCGACACCCGCAGGCCAGCGCTGACCACGGGCCCCCGACGGCGCGCGCGCGCCATGAGAAAGGTCTGCCCCACTTCGCCAGCGCGCAGGTGCAAGGCGTAGCCAGGGCGCAAGGCCAAGGCCTCGTCTTCGATCACCTCGTCGACCTCGATGTTGAACGCGCCGCGCCCCTTGGCGTTGAGCACCTCGGTGCGCAGCATCGTCGGCTCACCGGCCTCGAGCTCCCGCGGGTGTTGTCGGCGCCCGGTGACCTTCTTGAGGTTGGCCTCGCTGAGCACCCCGCTGATGGCGATGATGCTGATCAACAGGCTCAGCACCAGGTAGAGCAGGTTGTTGCCCGTGTTGACCGCGCCGATGCCAAGCAGCAGCGCCATGGCGATGATCCACTTGCCGTCACGGGTCACCACCAGCTTGCGCGGAAAGAGGCGGTTCGAGCGGCCCAGGGAGCGCAGCCAGCCGCGGGTCCTGCGACGTTGCCTGGCCACGGTCGCGTGGCGCTGGCGGATCAGCAGCGCGTCATCGTCAACGCGCGTGGCAGCGGAGCGCGTGGCCGGGTCGCGGGGTCCTGGCGGTGCGCTGGTGGAGGGCGAGGACATCGTGCGCTCAGTGTGCGCACGCGGAGGCATGGCGACAAGGCGAGGCGCGCCGGCCTGGCTGATGGTTGCTTGCGCGAGGCCCTTCCCCTACAAACGCAGGCGTCTACCCGAGGAGCCCGCATGTCCGACACCATCGAGCTGCGTACGTACACCGTCATCGACAGCCTGCAGCCGCAGACCGCCTCGTTCGTGGCCACGGTCGCGGGTGGCTACCTGCCCCTGGAGAACCAGGCCGCGCTGCTGGTCGAGGTCGCGCCGGGCATGAGCATCAACCGGGTCACCGACACGGTCCTCAAGAGCACCGACGTGACCCCCGGCATGCAGATCGTGGAGCGCGCCTTTGGCATGCTCGAGGTGCACTCGGCGGACCAGGGCCAGATCCAGGCGGCGGGCGAGGCCGTGCTCGACTTTTACGACATCACGGCGCAGGACCGGCTCAAGCCCCACATCCGCAACGCGCAGATGATCACGGGCGTCGCCGGGCACCACGCCATGATCGTCAACCGCATGCGGCACGGCGACATGCTCGCCGAGGGCGAGACGCTCTACCTGCTCGAGGTTCATCCGGCGGGCTACGCCCTCTTCGCCACCAACGAGGCGGAGAAGCACGCCACGGTGAAGGTGCTGGAGTTCCGGACCTTCGGCGCCTATGGCCGCGTGTGGCTCGGCGGCGACGAAGAGAACATCGCGCAGGCCGACAAGGCCATCAAGGCCGCGCTCGCGTCACTGGACGGCCGCGCCAACGGCTGAGCCGGTCGCGACGCCGGCTTGCGCCCCCGACGTGGCCGCGCCTTCGCTGGCCCGCTCCGCAGCCCCCTCGACAGCCCCCTCGACGGCCCCCTCGACGGCCCCCTCGACGTCGGCCCCCACAGCCGCCCCGACAGCGCCCTCCGCCGGGCCTGACCCGCCGCTTCGCGAGCCACCATAGGACGCGTCGGCGGGCTGAATCATGCGCAGCGTGAGCGCGCACGAGAGCGTGCGCGTGCCCGCGGCGAGACGCCGCCGCAGCAGCACCGCCGTGCCCTGAAAACAGTCCCGCGCGGGGCCGCCCACCGGCCGCGCCACCGTGACGATGGGGGCGTGGTCCAGCCGCCAGCCCTCGCCCTCGAAGCTGACGTCGAGGCCGGCGCGCGCCAGGCGGAAGGCCCCGACGCGCCCGTGGCTGTCGGCCGGCAGCGGGGTCACCGCGGCCGGGTCGGCGCCGAGGCCGCTGAGGTTGACCTCGACGCCAAAGTCGCAGTCCTCAGCCAGGGCCTCGGCGAGCTCCACAGACCAGCGCGTGTGCAGCGCGGCGCCGGCCGCGTCGACCGTGGTCTGCTTGAGCACGGACACGGCAGCCACCTGCTCGCCCAGGTGCACGACGCCGTCTCCCGCGAGGTGCACCGTCGCGTTGGACACCGGTCCGTGCGCGCCGTCGTCGACGCCCAGCAGGCGGTAGGGGCGAGCCATGAGGTCGGCCAGCTCGGCGTCGTCGTTCATCCACGCCGCGGTGGGCGCGTCCGCGCGGAGAAAGCGGTCTTGCAGCATCGCGCGGTCATGCCCGTCGACCTCCTGTTCGCCCCGGCCGTGGTAGGCCTCCGAGCGTCGGGTCAGCACGTCGTGCAGCGCCGCCCGTGTGGGCACGTGCTCCAACCCCACCAGCGCGCCGCCGCGCGCCGGGTGGATCACGACCCGCAAGGTCGGGCTGCGCAGCAGGACGCACGTGGTCATGTCCGCGTGCAGATCACGCAGCCCGACCTCGATGCCCGGCTCCCCGCCCTCGCCGACCAGCGCGTTGCACGCCACCTCGGCGCCGATCAGCTCACGGTAGACCCCCGCGCGCAGGTCGGCGTCGTGGACCCCTGCCTCATGGCCATGTCCGTAGGCCGGCCCGGCCTGGGCGCGGTAGAGCATGCGTCGCGGGCGCGTCAGCTGGCTCATGGCGCGAAAGCCGCCGTTGCGCATCACCCGCTCGACGGCGGCAAACCGGCGCGACACCTCGACCATGCGCTTGTGCAGGCGGTCGGCCTCGCCATAGCGGGCGAGGAAGCTCTGCCACACGCTGCTGCGCTGCCAGACCGGGTCGACCGCGGTCGCCCGGCTGGAGTGCTGCGCCCGCCAGGCCGCCACGCGAGCCGGCTGCAGGGTCAGCTCCACCAGGTCCGGATGCACGCTGTCGGGCAGGTACACCCGGCCCTGCGCAGGCTGGGCCGACAGGGTCTCCGACGGGCGCGCCACCCGCAGCCAGTCGCGCTCCGCACCGAGGCGCTCGAAGAGATCCTGCAGCCACCCGAGCCCGTCTTCGTGGGCGGCGACCAGCCGCTCGACATCGCCGGCCCAGGTGAGCGTGAGGTCGCCCCCGTGCTGCGCGAGGCGGGCCGCCAGGTAGTCGACCAGCGCGTCCGCGCCGCAGTCCGCCATGCGCCGGCGCAGGTCCTGGTCCAGGGCAAACACGGCCAAGGGGCGCGCCGCGTGCTCGGTCACATACCAACCCGACACCTGGCCCTGCACGCCAGCCGAGCGGATCGCGCCCTCGTGCATCAGCGTCCAGGTGACCCCTGCGTCGCTGAGGATCTCCGCCATCCGCGGCATCCAGACCTGCTCGAAGAGCCAGGCCCCCGAGGGCCGCACCCCCGTGCGTCGCTCGAGGTAGCCCGCGCTCATCTCGAGCTGGCCGACCGCGTCACGCCAGAGCAGCAGGGAGAGCACCGGCGCGTAGAACCCGCCGCCGATCACCTCGATCTCACCGGCGCTCACCAGGGCCGCGATGCGGTCGCCCAGGGCGCGCTCGTGCGTCTCGAGCCACTCGAGCAGGTGTCCGCCGACGTGGAGCGCGGCGTCCACCTCGGGGTGCGCCTCGAGCAGGGCGATCAGGGGTTCATAGCAGCGCTCCACCGCGTCGGCCACGCGCGCGTCGGCCGTGCCGGGAGGCTGGTGGAGATGAAACGCGAGGTGGAGGGTCAGCCGGGCCATCAGGGCCGCGACCTCAGCCCTTCTTGGGCGGCGCGCGCCGCTTGCCGCGGTGGTAGTACACCAGGATCTGCTCGGGAGAGACCATGTAGACCTGACCGCGGACAGAGCGCATCGCGAGCGGCTTGCCGGCCTCGATGGCGATCAGCGTGCCGTGCAACAAGGTCTGGTCCTTGTCCTTGAGCAGGATCTGGTCGTAGTTGGCGATGCCCTTGGGCTCCGCTCCGCTCTTGAACGCGACCTTGCTGATCTCGCGAAACTGGATGAAGCGGAGCTCACCGTAGCGCTCGAAGATGTAGCCGTCCTGGTTCTTGCCGACGACGCGGGCCACCACCACCTTGCCGCTCTTCAAGGTCACGCGGTCGCCCTTCTCCGGGCACTTGGGGCACACCGACTGGACCGCCGTGAAGGGGCGGAAACCGGAGAGCGCCGGCGCGGCCAGGGCGACGAGCGCGACCACCAAGAGGCGGCGGCGCAAGGCTGCGCGAGGCGCCGCGGACAGTGCGCTGGGGAGCGAGGGCTGAGCGTGGTTCGGCATGGTGAACTCCTGAAGCCGCGGCAGCATAGCACCGGCTGACAACGAAGCGGAAGCGACGCGGAGCGTCCCCGCAGGCCGCGCACAAAGCCCTGAATTTTCCCCACGTCTTCCACGCCGAGGATTGCCAGCGGACGGGAGATGCAGAAGACTCCACGGCCGAATTCCAGGGGCACTGGCACGCCGCCTTTGTCCGCCCCGCCCGCAGCGCGTGATCTGGCGCGCCCCCGCGGAGACGCTCCTGTCCGGCCGCCGCCCGCGCGGCCGCCCGACCCCCTCGAGGAGGCCCATGTCGTTCCCCATTGCCACCAGCCCCATGCAGGGCTTCATCCAGCAGCGCCTGGGCGAGGCCTTTCCGGACGCCAGCGTCGAGGTGCGTGACACCACCGGCGGCGGCGATCACTTCGAGGTGGACATCGCCTCGCCCAAGTTCGCCGGCAAGAGCCGCATCGAACAGCACCGGATGGTGTACGCCGCCCTCGGCGAGCGGGTCGGCCATGAGATCCACGCGCTGGGGCTGAAGACCCGCGTCCCGGGCTGAACGGACCCTGCGCCCCTGGGCGCCCTGCCCCACCGCGCCCTCGGTGGTGCCCCCCCATCCCCAACGACGGCCGACTGGCCACCACACCGCTTCCGGCGGAGAGAGAGCATCCCATGCAAGACGTCCAGACCCAGATCGACGAGGTCGTGAAGTCCAACCCCATCGTCCTGTTCATGAAAGGCACGCCGAACTTCCCGATGTGCGGCTTCTCGGCGCGCGTGGTCGAGGTGCTCAAGCGGACCGGGCAGCCCTTCCAGGCGGTCAACGTGCTCGCCGACCCCGAGGTGCGCCAGGGCATCAAGGTCTACGGCAACTGGCCCACGATCCCGCAGCTCTACGTCGAAGGTCAGCTGCTCGGCGGCTGTGACATCACCCTGGACATGTATCAGTCGGGCGAGCTCGAGCCGCTGCTGGTGAAGGCCGCCGCGGAGGCCAGCGCCGAGGCGGAGGCCGCCCCGGCGGAGTAGCGGCCCGGCGGGCCGCTAGCTCGGCACCTCGAGCAGCGCCTGCACCTGACTCTGCGGCACCGTGTAGGTCACGCGGCAGTAGTCGCAGGTGGTCTCCAGAGGCGAGCCGTCGGCCGCGAGCTCTTCGATGTCGGCCCGCGGCAGGGTCGACAGCAAGGCCACGACGCGCTCGGGCGAGCAGGGGCACAAGAAGCCCACGTCCTGGCGCGCGGCCTGGTCCCAGTAGAGCCCGTTCATCAGCTGCGATGCCCAGGCCATGCCGTCCGGGTCGTCGGCGCTCATGCCCACGCCGCTCGGCAGGTCCTCGAGGTTGGCGACGATGCGAGCGAGGTGCTCACGGGTGCCTTCGGGCATCAGCTGAATCAAGAAGCCGTGCGCGTGGTGCACCGCGCCGCTGTCGTCGACCGCGACGTCGAGCTTGATGTAGCTCAGGATCTGCTCGCTCTCGAGCAGGTAGCGCATCAGCAGGGTCTCCACGTCATCGCCGCCGAGCCCGATCGCGCTGCGATAGGTGCCGCGCCCCCGGAGAATTCGGGCGATCTGCGCCGTGCCCTGCCCGATCAGGCCCTCGCCCGTGGCCCCGGGCTCGCGCACCGTGGCCCGCATGTGCCCCTCGGCCCACACGTCGACCACGAAGTTGCCTGCGGCGCCGTCGTTGCTGGCGCTGAGCTGGACCTGCTCGTCGGGGTTGAGGCACGCGCGCAGGAGCTGGGCTCCGGTCATGAGCTCGGCGATCATCCGCGCCGTGTCGGCCGAGCACCCGAGCTTCTGGGTCGACTCGGCGGCGCTGTGCGTGGCCCGCACCAGGAGCACACGCACCTCGCCCTCGCGGGTCAGCCCGCGCCACAGGGTGTCGGTGTCGAAGGCGGGCACGTCGCCAAGCCGTTGCGGGGGCGCGGTCCGGCGCGCCTCTTTCGCGCGCTTGTAGCGCTCCACGGCGCTCAGCTTGGCGTCGGACGCTGCGTTGGCGGTGGTGGTGGCGGTCTCTCGGGCCACGTTGGGCTGCTCAGAAGCGGACATGGGGCCTCCACGCGCGCAGGTGGCACGCGTTGGGAGTGGAACAGGTAGACCTAGCAGACTGCGCCTTTTCTCCGTTTTTGCGGCCACGCCGGTCAGTCTGCTGGGAAGGGGAAGCCACGGCTTGCCGTGGCTGGGGGCGCTCGTAGCCCCCCCAAGAGACAGAAAAGCTAGCAGATTGCGGCGACAATCCATTTCGCCGCAGTCTGCTAGAAGGAAGACTCGACGGTCACACGGAGCACCTCGTCGAACGAGGTGATGCCGAGCGCGAGCTTCTTGATGGCGGCCTGGCGCAGGCTGAGCACGCCGTCGCGGTTGGCCTGCCGGCCGATCTCGCCGGCGTCGGCGCCCTCCACCACGAGCTTGCGCAGCTTCTCGCTGAGCGGCATGACCTCGAAGACGCCGAGGCGCCCCTGCAGGCCGGTGCCGCGACACCGGGGACAGCCGGCGCCCTCGTACACGGGAAACTGCTCGCCCTTGCGGAGCTCGAGCCCAAGCGCGCTGGCCTGCTCGGACGACAGCGACGTCTCCTGGCGGCAGTTGAGGCACACCTTGCGCAGCAGGCGCTGAGAGATCACCCCCACCAGCGTGCTGGCGAGCATGAAGGGCTCCGCGCCGAGGTCGATCATCCGGCCGATGGTCGAGGGCGCGTCGTTGGTGTGCACCGTCGCGAGGACGAGGTGCCCCGTGAGGGCGGCCTGGATCGCGTTGCGGGCGGTCTCGCCGTCGCGCACCTCGCCGACCATGATGACGTCGGGATCCTGGCGCAGCAGGGTCCGCAGCAAGCTGTCGAAGGTCAGCCCCAGCCGCGTGTTGACCGCGGTCTGGTTGAAGGCCTCCACCACCATCTCGATGGGGTCCTCGATGGTGCACACGTTGACCGTCGGGGACGCGATGGCGCGCAGCGCGGAGTAGAGCGTCGTCGTCTTGCCGCTGCCGGTGGGGCCCGTGACCAGGATCAGGCCGTTGGGCCGACGGATGAAGCTGCGGAACTGCTCCAGCTCCGCGGCGAAGAGGCCGAGCTGGTCGACGCTCTGGAAGAGCACCTGCGGGTCGAAGAAGCGGATGACCGCCTTCTCACCGAAGGCCGTGGGCATGGTCGAGATGCGCAGCTCAACCTCGTCTTCACGATGCGCCAGCTTGATTCGGCCGTCCTGAGGTCGACGCTTCTCCGCGATGTCGAGCCGCGCCAGGGTCTTGATGCGGGAGACCACCGCGTTGTGCACGACTCGAGGCAGCTCCTGGACCTTGTGCAGGACCCCGTCGATGCGGAGCCGCACGTGGCTCATCTCGCGCTTGGGCTCGATGTGCAGGTCGGACGCGCGCTGGTCGAGGGCATAGCGGAGGAGGAAGTCGACCGCGTGCACGACGTGGCGGTCGTCGCTCTCGACGTTCTTGCCGGCGGAGATACGCACCAGCTGCTCGAGGTTGCCGAAGTCGGTGCCCAGGTCGCCGAGCTCCGCCACCGCGCCTGTGACCGACGCGCGGAAGCGAAAGACCTCGTCCAAGACACGCTGGATGTCGGTGGCCACGGCCACGACCACGTCCACCGGCATGCCGGCGCGGTTCGCCATGGTGACGATCACGTCCCGGGCGTAGGGGTCGTCGACGGCGAGGGTCATGCGGCCGTCCTCCACCCCCAGGGGCAAGAGGCGATTGCGCCGGGCGTAGGCGAAGCTCACGGTCTCGGTCACGCTCTTGGGCTCGACCTTGAGGGGGTCGATGGTCACAAAGGGCACGCCTGCCGCGGCGGCGACCGTCTGCTGCACCCGGGCCTCCGTGATCAGCCCGGATCCGCGGGCCGGCAGGCGAAAGCTGGCGATGACCTCAGCCCAGGTCACAGGCACGTCGCCGCGCCCCGCCTTGTCGCGCTCGCGCTCCAGACGCTTGCGCTGGGACGCCGCCTTCATCTGTACGTCGACGGTGACCCGCTCGTCGATCAGCCCGGCGTGAGCGAGCAGCGCGAGCAGCTGGTCGAGCGTGAGCGCACCTACGCGGGCGCGTGTACGAGGGCCGGACTTGGTGGCTGGGTCGCGACTCACGGGGCGTCCTGCGGCAGGGAGGAGACGGGGCCGGGGCGTCTGCCCGCGATGGGCTGCGGCGGGGCTACACGAAAGCGTCCAACTCGGCGTCGTCAACGTCGGTCGCCGGGGTGTCGAAATCATACAGGTTGCGGTCCAGGAGGAAACGCGGGTGCACGCTGGTGAGCGCGGTGAGCGCGCTGGGCAGGGCGCCGGGGTAGACCTGGTCCATCTGCTTCATCAGCCGCTCCATCTGGGCGCGCTTCAGGTCTTCCTGGCGGCTGCACAGACTGCAGGGGATGAGAGGCCACTCCTGGTGCCCGGCGAACGCGATGATCATGTCCTCCGGCACGTACGACAGGGGGCGGATCACCACGTTGCGCCCGTCGTCGCTCGCGAGCTTCGGCGGCATGGCCTTGAGCTGCCCGCAGAAGAAGAAGTTGAGCATGAACGTGGCGATGATGTCGTCGCGATGATGCCCGAGCGCCACCTTGGTGCAGCCGAGCTCCTTGGCCGCCGAGTAGAGGATGCCGCGGCGCAGTCGCGAGCAGAGCGAACACGTGGTCTTGCCCGGCTCGAGCTTGCTCAGCACCACGTCGTACGTGTGCTCGTGGATGATGTGATAGGGCGAGCCGCACTCCTTGAGATAGCCCTCGAGGGTGTGGAGCGGGAAGCCGGGGTGCCCCTGGTCGAGGTGCACGGCGACGATGTCGAAGTGAAAGGGCGCGTGCCGCTGCGCCCGCTGCAGGAAGTGCAGCATGGCGTAGCTGTCTTTGCCGCCCGACATGCACACCATGACCTTGTCGCCCTCTTCGAGCATGCCGTAGTGGTGCGTGGCCTTGGTGACCAGGTAGGCGATGCGCTTCTCGAGCTTGGCCGGATCTGCGGGGATCTTGCGACGCAGGGGCGCGGCCGGGGCCTTGCCGCTGGCCAGCTGCGTGTTCAGAAAGGTCAGCGGACCGGTGGGCCCCGCGCCCGAGGTCGCGGCGGGAGCGGCGAACTCCGCGGGCGACGAGGCTGGGGCCGCGTCCGCGGCGCTGTCGGGTCGTTGCGAGATGACGGGCAGTCGTGCGCTCACCACAGCCTCCTTGGGCGTGTGCCGGTGGTGCTGAGGGCGCAGAGACGCGCCGGGCCGGCGGGCGCGCGTTCCTACCAGAGCGGCGCGGCGACAACAACGAAAACCGGCTGCTGGCCCGGATTTGCAGCCCCGGCGAGGTCCTGGAGCGTCGCCCCCGCGGCGACGGACGAGGAGCGACGGACGGGCTGCGACGGGCCCGCGCCAAGCCACGGCGGCCCAGGCGTGGGCCCAAAAGACGACCGGCGCCATGCACAGCGGGTGTGCAGGCGCCGGCGGCGTTCAGGCGTTGCAGGGTGGGCCCCTGGTCGACTCAGGACTTGGCGGCCGCCTTCTTGCCACCCTTGGCGGCGGGCTTCGCCGCAGGCTTCGCGGCAGGCTTGGCGTCGGCCTTGGCCGCGGGCTTGGCGTCGGCCTTGGCCGCGGGCTTGGCGTCGGCCTTGGCGTCGGCCTTGGCCGCGGGCTTTGCGTCAGCCTTGGGCGCTGCGGCCTTGGCGGGCGCCGGGGCCGGCGCGCCGAGCGCGGCGATGACGGACGCGGCGCCCCCCATCTTCTCCAACGCGGCGCTGACAGCGGCGACGTCCTTGTCGGCGTAGTCCGCCTTCTTCTCGACGCCGGCAGCGGCGAGGGCTTCACTCGCCATCACCCGCGCGCTGAAGTGGTCCCAGCGGCTCTCGAACGCGGCGATGAGGTCGGCATGTGCGATTCCCTTGGCGGCCATGAGTGCTCCTGTGTTCGGTAGGTTCGTGGCTGGCGTCGTGGCCGCGATCGCGACCAGTGTGCGGCCGAGCGCGCGGTCCTGGTTGCCCGGTGTTCCATGTCGCTCGCGTGACAGGGAGAAAGCACCCCGGTCGTCGGGGCATCGCGCGAGGTCCTCTGGCCAGCCGCGGTCGAGGGTAAGGCGAGCGGATCCACGCGGCAAGTTCACCGCACCATTCCGCGGCAGCGGCCTTCGCCCCAGCGCGGCTCCGCAGACCCGACGCAGCCGTGAAGAATTGGTGACGCTCACCGGCCCCGCGCGCATTCGCTGTCGTGAAGCCGCGGATTGCGCTAGCCTTTGCGCCGCCCCGCGCACGTCGCTCGAGGTCGCGCGACGCGCGGCGGGGTCAGCGACACGCGCCGACGGCGCTCGCCACCGCTGGCGAGCGATCTCCAAGGCGCCCGCCCCGAGGTTCGGATGACGCGCTATTCCACCCGCATGCGAGTCACCGCGGCGCTCGCCCTGGCCTGCTTCGGCTTGGCGTCGTGCGGCACGGAGTATGTCCAAGGTACCGTGGTGTGGACCGACGCTGAGGGCGACGGCACCGTCGGCTTCATCGGCCAGGACGGCGGCCCAGCCACAGGCGGCGCGGACACCGGCAGCGCGCAGGCGGGCCAGGACGGCGAGAGCGGTGACGTGATCACCCAGCGCGAGATCATCGTGCTGCTCAACACCCAACAGACCCAGGTGATGGCGCCCACTGGGCTGCTGCCGGTCAACGTCAAGGTCATCGACTACACCATGGGCGCGCCAGCGGCCGGCGTCGCCGTGTTCTACGAGATCGTCGAGAACCCCAACAACGGGCCCGGCGCCTTCGACTCGATGATGACCGGCACCGACGACAAGGGGCTCACCGGCAGCGTGTTCCGCGCCAACAAGGGCCCGGTGCAGAGCTACAAGGTCAAGATCAGCTGCGAGGGGGCCGACCCGGTCTTCGTCAACATCACGGTCACGGACACGCCCAAGGGCAACATCCGCGTCACCATGAACTACGACAACCAGCTGCAGATCGGCCAGGTGGTCGTGCGGCTGATGCCGATGCCCTTCACCTGCGCGTCGTTCAAGCCGATCTACCCGCCGGGGGGCTTCGTCAGCAGCAAGAGCAGCTTCCTGGCCGACAAGCCCACGTTCAAGGACCTGCCGGCCAACAAGAAGTACGGCATCTATCTCATCGCCAAGGACGGCGCGAACCACCTGGCGGCGGCGGGCTGCGCAGACGGCGTGCTGGTGCTCGACAAACAGACCACCGAGGTCACCGTCACGGTGAAGACGCTGACGCTGCAGGCGTCGGGCCCCTACGACATGGTGAACCACTTCGACTTCACCGGCGCGATCCCCGGGCAGCTCGGCCAGATCCTCGATACGGCGGTCCAGATCTTCTATGATCCCGGCGCGTTCATCATCAGCCAGGTGAAGAACCTCATCAAGCAGATCCTGCCCTCCATCATCGTCGACGCCGCCTTCGGCCTCTTCGAGAAGCAGCTCGCCAAGGTGGTCACGGACTGGCTGCTGAACAGCTCGCCCTCCTGGCTGCAGGACTTCTTCGGCATCGGCCAGGACGTGCTGCAGATCGTGAAGAAGCTCGAGATGCTGGGCATCCTCAAGATCTTCAAGGTCTCCAACGACTTCTTCATCAAGGGCGAGATCAACTTCACCGGGGTCAATCTGTACTGGAAGCTGGGCTGCAAGAAGGGCACGCCGGGGTACGCGACCTGCGGCAAGATCGGCTGCGACGAGAAGAAGCCGGACTACGCCACCTGCGCCACCTTCGACATGAAGCAGCAGGTCAACGACCCGAACTTCCCGCTCGACCTCATCGCCGGGACCATGACGGGCACCATCAGCGCCCAGACCAAGCTCACCATCGACTCGAGCAGCATCAAGCTGAACTACGGCAAGCTCATCCTCTACGTGCTGACCCACATCGTGCTCAAGGAGATCACCGGCGAGACCAGCTTCTCCAAGGCCATGAGCAAGCTGGTGAACTGCGCAGGGATCGCCAAGGGCATCGGCAACTCCATCCTGGGCAAGCTGGGGCTGAAGGAGAAGACGGTGAAGAACGCGTGCGACAGCGCCGTGTCGCTGCTGGTGCTGCCGGTGGAGCAGCTCCTGAGCGGGCTGAGCTTGGACTCGAACCTGATGCTGCAGGGCAGCGGCGTGCTGGTCGACGACAAGCCGGGGATCGGGCCGGGCAAGGACTGGATCGGCGACCTCAAGGTCGATCGCATCACCAACGGGCTGTGGACCGGCACCATCGTGGCCAACACGCCCGGCAAGCCCTTCAAGGGCGACTGGAACGCGACGCGCCAGGAGTTCTAGCGCGCCAGGGGTGCTTGCGTGCCAGGGGTGCTAGCGTGCCAGGGGTGCTGGCGTGCCAGGGGTTCTAGCATGCCAGGCGCTCTGGAACGGACGCGGTCCGCGGCAGGCGACCCCGAGACGCGATGCTCGGGCGCCCTAAGACCTCAGCGGCTGCCAGCGACGCGTGTCGACCCGCCCCAGGCGACTTGGCCGGTCGCCCCACACGACTGGGGCCGTCTCAGCGTAGAGTTCACCGTTGCAATCCCGCCAGATGTGGCATACCTCCCGCGTCCCGCCGCTGTGTCGGCCTTGCTACCCGGAGCCCCGATGGTCACGCGCCCCCTCGCCCTCGCCGTCCTCGTCGCCGCCGTCGCCTCCCTGGGCTGCGGCGCTCCGCCGATCGAGCGGCTGCGAGGCGAGCCTAAGGCGGCGCAGCCCTACACGGTCGCGGCGAAGCCGACACCGCCCGTCGCGGACGCCGTCAACCGCTTCATCGCAGCGGCGCGACGGGGGGCGACCGAGGAGGCCTTCGAGCGCCTGAGCCGCTCGACCCGCTTCGCGCTCGAGGCCCGCGCGCGCACGGTGGGGCTCCGCGGGGTCGACCTGCTGCGCAAGCCGGGACCCACGGTGGCCGGCGCCGCGCGCAAGCTCTACGTGGGCGACCTGATCGCCACCTTTGCGCTGCGTGAGCTGGCCAAGATCCGCGTCGGCGAGCGCCCGTGGCCGGCGAACAAGCCCCACGACGGTCGCACCCTGTCCTGGCGCGTGCAGCTGGTGAACCGCAGCGGCGCGACCCGGACGATTCAGCTGCGCTTTGAGGGCGTGGCCTGGCGCATCCACAACCCCGCGCTCACGGGCGGCCCGGACCAGAAGACCGGCAAGAAGGTCGGCGCCAGGGGAGACGCGCGCGGCGACGGGGCGCGCGCAGGGAGCGAAGGCGCATGAGCACAGCGACGACCACCAGCCCGTCGGACGCGCAGGCCACGACCGACCGGCAGCGCTTCGTCTACATGGAGACCATGGGCTGCCAGATGAACGTGTACGACACGGAGCGCATGGGCGAGACCCTGGCTGCGGAGCGCTACGCGCCGACCGACGACCGCACGGCGGCCGACCTGATCGTCATCAACACGTGCAGCGTGCGCGAGAAGAGCGAGCACAAGATGATCTCGCTGCTGGGCAAGCTGCGGCCGCTCAAGGAGCACAACCCGGAGCTGGTCCTCGCGGTGTCCGGCTGCGTGGCGCAGCAGGAGGGCGAGCGGCTGCTGAAGAAGGTGCCGCACCTCGACCTGGTGCTCGGGCCGGACCAGATCCCGGAGCTGCCGCGCCTGGTGCGCGAGGCCCGCGACGCCCACGCGCGCGCCGCGGCGGTCGACTTCGTCCACCGGCGTGACTACCAGTTCGCAGAGGCGCAGGCGCCCACCGACGGACGCGTCACGTCCTTCGTGACGGTGATGAAGGGCTGCAACAAGTTCTGCGCCTTCTGCATCGTGCCGAGCACACGCGGGCGTGAGGTGAGCAAGCCCAGCGAGGCCGTGGTGGCTGAGGTCGCGCGCCTCGCGGACGCCGGCGTCCGCGAGGTCACGCTGCTCGGCCAGAACGTCAACAGCTACGGGCTCGACAAGCGTGGCCGACACGGTGGCGACGGGGAGGTCGACTTCGCCGGGCTCATCGCCAAGGTCGCCGCGGTCCCGGGCATGGAGCGGATTCGGTTCACCACCAGCCACCCCATGGACTGCAGCGACAGCCTGATCGAGGCCTTCGGGACCACGCCCGAGCTGATGCCGTGGTTCCACCTGCCGATTCAGTCCGGCAGTGAGCGGGTGCTGCGCATGATGCGGCGGCGCACCGTGGTCGAGGACTACGTCGCGCGTATCCAGCGTCTGGAGACGGTGCGTCCGGGCATCGCCATGAGCACGGACATCATCGTCGGCTTCCCCGGTGAGACCGAGGAGGACCACGCTCAGACCCTGGAGCTGCTCGAGCGGGTGCGCTACAGCACCATCTTCGCGTTCATGTACTCTCCCCGCCCGGGCACGGCCGCGGCGCGCATCGACGACGACATCCCGCTGCCGACCAAGAAGCGCCGACTCCACGAGATCCAGGCGCTGCAGAACGGCATCACCGCGGACTGGATGGCCACCTTCGCCGGTCGTGAGGTCCAGGTGCTCTTCGAGGGGCCGTCGACCCAATACGCGCGCGGCGCGGCCTCGAACTCGCTCGCGAAACGCCCGGTCGGTGGGCCGCCGCAGCTCATGGGCCGCACGCCTGAGAACATCAAGGTCAACGTCGAGACCCACGACTTCTACGCCCTGCGCGACTGGCCCGGGCGCCTCGCCCGCGTGCGCATCGACGAGGTGGGACGGCACTCGCTCAACGGCAGCTTGATCGGCTTCGACTGAACCGTGCGCCGCCCCCCACACCCGCTCCGCTATGGCCCCGCCGCCCTGTGGGCCGGCGGGCTCTGGTTCGCGTCGAGCTTCGACTGGCGCAAGGTGCCGTGGCGGGACGACGAACCCTCGCGACTCTGGCTGGCCCTGGTGGAGCTGCTCCCGAGCTGGCTCCCCTGGGACAAGGCGGTCCACGCCCTGATATTCGGCGTCCTCGCGGCCCTGCTGCGCGCCCCCTCCCGCCTGCCGCGCGGCCGGGCCGAGGTCGTCGCCGTGGCCCTGGCGGCGACCTGGGGCGTCGTCGACGAGCTCCACCAATCCACGGTGCCAGGGCGCCAGGCCGACCCCTGGGACGCGCTGGCAGACCTCACGGGCGCCCTCCTCGCCGCCTGCGCGCTCGGACTCTGGCTGCAGCGTCGCCCCCGGGGCCCGGGTCGGCAGCGGGCGCCTCAGGCGCTTGGCCCAAGCCCTACGTCCCCTCCCGCGCAGGAGTCGCCATGACCACGCTCCCCGTCGCCCTCACCATCGCCGGCAGCGACTCGGGCGGTGGCGCCGGCGTGCAGGCCGATCTCAAGGCCATGAGCGCCAACGGCGCCTTCGCCGCGAGCGTGATCACCGCCGTGACGGCGCAGAACACGCTGGGCGTGCAGGGCGTCTTCCCGCTCTCGCCGCGCCAGGTCCGGGCCCAGCTCGACGCCGTGGCCGACGACCTCCCCGTGGCGGCGGTGAAGACGGGCATGCTCGGCGACGCCGCGTTGGTCGAGGCGGTCGCGGCGGGGCTCGCGCGGCGCGCGGTGGGCCCTGTGGTGGTCGACCCGGTGATGGTCGCGACCAGCGGCGACAGCTTGCTGCCCCAGGACGCCGTCGCGTCCCTGTGCGAGCTGCTGCTGCCCTTGGCCACGCTGGTGACGCCGAACCGCCACGAGGCCGAGCGGCTCGCTGGCATGGAGATCCACACCCTCGCAGACGCCGCCCGCGCCGCGGAGCGGATCGCGCGCTACGGGCCCCAGGCCGTGCTGGTGAAGGGGGGCCACCTGCGCCCTCCCGCAGTCGCCACGCCGGCCGCCCTGCCCGGCCACGACACGGTGGTCGACCTGCTGTGGCAGGCCGGCGAGGTCACGCTGCTGCGCAACCCACGCGTCGACACCCGCCACACGCACGGCACGGGCTGCACCCTGGCGAGCGCCATCGCCGCGCGGCTGGCCTGCGGGGACGAGCTGGAGGTCGCGGTGCGCGAGGCGCGGGCCTACCTCCAAGGCGCGCTGACGCACGCCTTGGCGTTGGGCGCCGGACACGGTCCGACCGATCACTTCTGGTTTGTCGACCGCGCCCGCCGCTTCAACGACGCGGGCTGAGCCGGCCTACTCGCCGGCGGCCGCCCACCGCTCGGCCAGCGAGCGCTTGCGCGTCGCCACCTGCTCTTCGGCGGAGCGCTCGGTCAAGGCCTGCAGCTCGCTCGCGGCGCGCAGGTACGACTCCACCAGGCTCGGCAGATAGCGGCGCCCGATGAAGCGCAGCGGCGGCGCATAGCCGGCGGGCTCGCGCTCGTCTTCGCCGAGGTCGTGGGGCTCGGCCAGGGCGGTCAACGCGGCGTCCACCGGGGACACGTGGGCCCAGACGGCGCTGACCTTGCGGAGGTCCTTGCCGATCTCCACCGGGGCGCTCCCCGCCACCGTGCAGGCGAGCCAGGGCTCGGGCTGCGCCAGGGCCGTCGCGACCCGGGCTGCGGCCGAGCGGCCGAGCTCTGCCGCGGCCGCCCGCAGCGCCTTGAGCGCGGCGTCGTCGATCGACTCGGCGACGTCCGGCGCGGCGAGAAAGCGACGCTGCAGCTCGCGGTCCGGGTAGCCCGCGAGGTCTTCCACCAGCACGGCGCAGATGTCCGCGCCCGTGGCGAGCACCCGCTGCCGCACGGCCTCCATGTGTTCTGCGCTCATGCTGCTCTCCTCACGTCGGCGGACCGGCCAGGGGCTAAGCGCCGATGCCGAGCCGGGTCCGCAGTCGGTTGGTCAGGACGATACGGGCCGCGAGCTGGTCGCGCTCGCCGGGCACCTGGCGGGCCAGCGCCCAGACGTCCTTCAGGTCGCGCTCGCTCGAGAGCGCCTTGCGCACCCGCGGGGCGCGCACCGGCGCGCCGGCCTCCAGCTTGCCAGCCACCTGATTGGCCAGGAAGAGCATGGACCCACACAGGTCTTGCCGCAGGCTCGCGCGGGCGGCGGCCACCCAGCGGCTCGACGCCGGCTCCAGCTCCGCCGCGAGGAGATCGCCCAGGCCGGTCACCTGCGCCGTGGCGAACCACACCTGCACCGCCCGAGCCGGGTCCGCGCCCGTGGCCTGGGCCAGCTCGTACATCCACGCGAAGTGCGAGAGCTCGCCCAGCCGCGACAGCCGCCGCGACAGGTCACGCGGGAGCCCGCGCGCCTCCCAGTCCTTGGCGCTGTCCCGCAGCTCGCCCCGCCGTCGGCTGGTCTGCGCCTTGTGCACAGCGGCGATGACCGTCTCCACAAAGTCGCGCAGGGCGTCGACCTGACCCAGCAGCCGGTCCAGGGCTTCGGTGTCGGGACAACGCGCGAGGATCGCCCGGGTCGCGCTGGCCAGGACGCGCTCCACCTCGGCGATGGCGGCGTACTGAACCTGCGCCGGCACCGCGCCGTCAAGGCCGTTGATCTGGCGGCGCAGCGCCCGCGCGTCGAGCACCTTGGCCGCCGCGGAGTAGGCGTTGCACAGCTCGGCCATGGGGCGCTCGGACTCCGCCGCCAGCGTCGGCAGCAGCAGCGCCCCGGCGTAGTCGACGATCTCGTTGCCCCAGACGGTACAGACGATCTCATGCCGCAGCTTGTGCTGGGCGATGGCCTCGCCAAAGCGCTCGTTGACCGCGTCGGGGAAGTAGATCTGGAGGAACTCGTCGTCGACCCACCGGCTCGCGTCCTTGTCGGCCGCCAGCTGGAAGTAGACCCACATCTTGGCGAAGGCGTGCACCCGCGCCAGCTCCGGCCGGGTCAGCCCGAGGTTGGCGTGCCGCCGCTCTCGCACCGTGACGGCCGAGGGCAGGTCCTGCAGCTCGCGGTCGATGCCGAGCCGCTCACACAGGAAGCCGATGGTCCGCTCCCACGCCCGCAGATTGCCCGGCGCGGTCAGCTCCTCGACGCTCAACCCCAACGAATGCTGGTAGTTGTCACCCATGACGTCGGCGCACACCTGGCTGTCGATGTCGAAGAGCACCTCGTTGCGCTGCGCCATGGTCAGGGCGCCCGACGCGAGCAGCGGAGCGAAGAGGATCTTGAGGTTGACCTCGTGATCCGACAGGTCGACCCCGGCCGAGTTGTCCACCGCGTCCGTGTTCACCCGACCGCCGCGGAGCGCGAACTCCACCCGAGCGGCGTGGGTGAAGCCCAGGTTGCCGCCCTCGCCGACGACCTTGCAGCGCAGCTCGTCGGCGCTCACGCGGACCGCGTCGTTGGCCTTGTCGCCGACGTCGGCGTGGGTCTCGGTGCTCGCCTTGACGTAGGTGCCGATGCCGCCGTTCCACAGCAGATCCACGTCGGAGCGCAGCAGCATCTGCACCAGCTCCTCGCCGCTGACCGCCGTCTTGTGGGTCCCGAACACGGCGCGCATCTCTGGCGAGAGGTCGATGCGCTTGGCCCCGCGCGGGTGGATGCCACCGCCGGCGCTGATCAGCGACGCGTCGTAGTCCGTCCAGCTCGAGCGCGGCAGGTCGAAGAGCCGCTTGCGCTCGGCCCAGCTGGCCTCGGGGTCGGGGGTCGGGTCCAGAAAGATGTGGCGATGGTTGAAGGCGCCCACGAGCTTGATGGTGCGGCTCAAGAGCATGCCGTTGCCGAAGACGTCGCCCGACATGTCGCCGATGCCGACGCACGAGAACACGTCCGTCTGGGTGTCCACGCCCATCTCGCGGAAGTGGCGCTGCACGCAGACCCAGGCGCCCTTGGCGGTGATGCCGTAGAGCTTGTGGTCGTAGCCCTGCGAGCCACCGGAGGCGAAGGCGTCCCCCAACCAGAAGCCACGCTCGATGGCGATGGCGTTGGCCGTGTCGGACAGGTGCGCCGTGCCCTTGTCGGCCGCGACGACCAGGTAGGGATCCGGCCCGTCGTGGACCACCACGTCGTCGGGGAACTGCACCTTGTCGTCGACGATGTTGTCGGTGACGTCGAGCAGGCCGTGGATGAAGACCTTGTAGAGCTCGTCGGCCAGCGCGCGGCGCTCGCGATCGTCGGCGGTCTTCACCTTGAGGACGAAGCCGCCCTTGCTGCCGACCGGCACGATCAGGGTGTTCTTGACCTGCTGGGTCAGCATCAACCCCAGCACCTCGGTGCGGAAGTCGTCGACGCGGTCCGACCAGCGCAGGCCGCCACGGGCGACCGAGCCGCCGCGGAGGTGCACGCCCTCGATGCGCGGGTCGTACACCCAGATCTCGTAGACCGGCCGCGGATCCCGCATCAGCTCGACGTCGGCGCACCGGAACTTGAACGAGAGCGCGCGCCGGGCGCCGTTGAGCGCGAAGTAGTTGGTCCGGATGGTCGCGCTGATGAGGTTGAAGTACATGCGCAGGACCTTGTCGGTCACCACGTCGCTGACGGCGTCGAGCTCGGTCGCGAAGCGCGCGCTGATCTTGTCGATGCGGAGCTTGCGGCGCGGGCTGTCTGCGGCCGACACGTGACCGCCGGTCTCACCCAGATAGGGCTCGAAGCGCGCGTCGAAGAGATCGACCAGGGTGCGCGCGATCTCCGCGTTGTCGTGCAGCGCCTGCTGGACCACGTTGGGCGGGAAGGCGGTGCCGAGCTGGCGCGCGTAGCCGATGTAGGCGCGCAGCACGTTGAGGTGCTGCCAGGTCAGCCGCGCAGGCAGCAAGAGGCTGTTGAGCGACGACGAGTTCATCCGCCCGTCGAGCACCGCCGCCACCGCGTCGATGAAGGCCTGACCGTGCTCGAGGAGCGCGCTGCCCTGGTCCGCCGAGAGATCGATGCGGTAGCGCTCGAAGTAGAGCTCCCGCCCCTCAGCGTCGGTGACGCGTGAGGTCTCTTCGCCCAGCACGCGCAGGCCGAAGTGGTCGATGACCGGGAGGATGTCGGTGAGCGCCGTGTCGCTCCGGCCGAAGGTCACGAGGCGCGCGACCCCCTCCTCGCGGTCCATGGCGTCCTGGCGCAGGTCGAACTGCGGCCGACCGGTCGCGTGGACCCGGTCGAAGGCGCGCAGGTCCTTGGCCAGGTGCGCGCCCTCCACCCGCGCCGCGTACTCTCGCGGCAGGGCGTCGCCGTACACCAGGCAGGCCTGATCGATGCACTGCTCGTCCTCACCGACCTCGCGCAGCATGTCGCGCATGCGCTCGAGCCAGGGGCTGACCATGGCCTCGATGCGATCGTTGAGCGGGTCGAGCTCGCACCCGTGCAGCTCCGTCTCGCTCTGCAGCAGGTAGTACCACATGGCCGCCTCGGTCTTGCCCACAAGCAGCCGGAACTCCACATGGTCTGCGCCATAGCTGCGGCGAAGCAGCTCTTGGACCTGCCAGCGCAGCTTGTCGCCGTAGCGGTCTCTCGCGACCATCACGAACGCGTGGCCGACGGTCCCTGAGGCGTTCACCGAGCAGTGCACGCGGGGCACGCCGCCGAAGTCGACGTCGATGGCCTCGTTGACCAGGCTGCGGATCTCCTGGTTGGTCGAGGCGAAGGTGTAGGTGAGCGGCAAGCGGTCGAAGAAGCTGCGAAAGAGCTTCATGCGGTGCGAGCGCGGCACCAGGTCTTCCTGCACCGCCATGCGGCTCAGGCGGGCGCGCATCACCGGGACCCGGGACGCCGAGTGGGTCAGCGCGGCGTAGGTGAACAGGCCCTGCAGGACCACGCCGCCGTCGGGGAGGCCGTCTTCGTCGAAGAGGCGAATGCGGACCTCTTGCATGCGCGCGTCGCGGTGCACGGGGGAGTCCAGGCGGCTCTGGAGGATGGAGATGACCGGGCTCTCGGCACCAAAGGCCACGGCCGGGTTCGTGTCGCATCCTGCGCGGGCGACCGTGTCGTAGCGCCCCAGGCCCAGCCGTCCCGTGGGCCGGTGTCGGTCGTCGAAGCCGAACGCGCCCATGAACACGAAGTTGTCTTCGAGCAGCCAGTCGCAGAAGGCGGCGACCTCCTCGAGCTCCTTGGCGCGGTGCGGGACGGCCTCGACGGCGTAGGTCAGGGTCGCGCTCACGTCCCGCGCCAGCTTGCGCATGGGGCGGAAGTCCCGCACGACGCGGTAGGCCCGCTCGAGGTGCGCGGCGACCGTGGCCTGAATCTCGTCCGCCCGGCCGTGGGCGCTCGCGGCGGTCAGGAGGTGACAGGTGAAGGACTCGTTCTTGGCGCCCTCGATGTCGGCGCCCATGTCAAGGAGTTCGCCCTCGTCGCCCCGCCGGACCGGCAGGATCATGTTCAGGGTGCCCAGGATGCGCACGCCCATGCGACGCAGGACGAGCTTGATCGTGTCGACGATGAAGGGCTGGTCGGCCAGGCACGTCTCGAGCACGTACATGGGCAGCTCGTAGCCGTGGGTCTCCTGCTGCGGGCGCGTACACGCGACGCGGATCTTGCCTGGCTCCAGCGACTGCACCGCCGCGAAGGCGTGGGCGACGTGACCCGGCACGGCGTCGGCCGGGTGACGGTTCAGGAAGTCGTCGTCTGCGCGACGCACCACCGACTGGCCCATGAACAGGGCCCACTCACGCTGCGTCTCGTTCGCCCAGATATCGGCGGCGGCGATGCGCTCGAGCATGAGCGCGCGGCGCTCGTCGCGGTGGCTATGGCGCTTGGGCGCTCCGGAGAGGGTCATGGGCACCTCCAGCACCGCTGCCCGAGGGAGCCGGGTCAACGATGGCCCGCTTATAGGCCGCCAGATCGCGCCGCCGCAAGACGCAGTGCGTCCAGGGGGCGTGACGCGTCGCGGCGTTCTGCGTGCCGCACCGCGTCATGTCGACGCTGAACTGGCGCCGTCGCTGCATGCGTGGCCGTCGACGCCGCGCCGCGGTGCGTCATCGTGCCGTGCCAGACGGCGCCGCGCGGGTCGGGCTGGGCAGCAGGGTGAGCTTCAGAAGGTTGTTCATTGACGCGGACATGTGGGACGCCCACCATTGAATCCCCTTCAGGAGGCACTGAAATGTGGCGGACACTGACAGCGTGGCGACAGACAAGGGCGTGGCAGCAGCGAGCGACGCGGTCGCGCGGCGCGTCGGCCAGCGCGGGCTTCACCCTGCTGGAGCTGATGATCGTCGTGGTGATCATCAGCATCCTCGCGACCGTCGCGGTGGCGTCCTACAAGCGCTTCTCGCGCCGCGCCCGGGTCCAGGAGGCCATCGCCTTCCTGGGGGACGTGCGGATCAAGCAGGAGAGCTACTTCCAGACCTACCACCGCTACGTGAGCTCGGGCACGAGCTTCACCGACTGGTGGCCCAAGTCGATCAAGTGGAACGAGGCCACCGCCCCGTGGGGCATCGAGTGCGCCAAGGAAGGCGATCAGGTGGCACATCCTGGCTGGTGCGCGCTCGGCGCGGGCTTCACCTCGTCGCAGGAAGTGCAGTTCCAGTACGTCATCTGGGCCCGGGACCCGGCCGCGCCGCAGACGCCGCCAGCGGGCTACATCCAGAACGCGGACCAGGACTGGTGGATCGCACGGGCGCGCGCGGATTTCGACCAGGACGGCAAGTTCTCCAACATCTTCCTGACCAGCGAGCTGCGCCAGCCGATCTTGGAAGACGAGACCGAGTAGCGGCCACAACCTGGCGGCCGCTCCGGTCTCCTCGGACGCAGGTCGCGTCTCCCCCTTTGCCTGAGGACGCGCTCAGCGCTGGCCCACCAGGGCCCGCAGCGCCGGCGTGTCTTCACCCAGCTCCCGACGGACCAGATCCAACCAGCTCCGGGCCAGCGCGCCCTCGCCCAGGGCGTCGGCGCAGGCCTGCAGCGCCTTCACGCCGCGCTGGACGCCGCGCACCGTAGCGCTGCCGCTGCGCACCTGCGCCAACAGGAGCCGGCTCTGCAGCGCGAAGGCGGCGCGGGGCGACACCTCGCTCAGCATGGCCAGGGCTGCGTCGACGGTGCGGGGGCGCCGGCCGTGGGTGCTGATCACCTGAGAGAGCGCCTGGACCGCGTCCGCTTCCTCGGCGAGGAGCGCGGCGAGCCAGGGCGCCTCCTCTCGGTCGAGCACCGTGCCCACCAGCGCAGCGCGGCGCGCCGGCCAGACGCGCGCGTCGGTGCAGGTGCGCGCGTCGCGAAAGCGGGCCTCGCTCGGGTCCTGCGCGAAGACCCACGCGGCCACGGACTCTCCCGTGGCCCCGCGCGAGGCGGCGACCTGCGCGACGTGGTCGATCAGGGCCCGCCACAGCGCGCCGCGTGGGTCGTAGGAGGCGGCGAGCTGCGACAGCGCCGCGAGGTCGCCGGCGCCGGCCAACGCCGCGCCCAGCCGGGTCAACGCGGTGCGCATGGGCGGCCAGACGCTCGCCACCCGCGCCGCCTCGGCGAGCTCGGCCCGCGCCACGGACTGCTCCACCAGCGCGCTGGCGAGCCCGTCGCGCGCGTCGGCCCCCCGGTGCTCCCGCCACAGCTCGCGCTGCCCCCACGACGTCAGCGTGTCCACCGCGTCGGCGCGCGCCGCTGCGTCGCGCCGCGTGCGTTGCAGCACGGGCTCCAGCAGCGCGGTGCCGAGGCGCTCTGGCCGGGTCACCGCGGCCAGCACCAGCGGCCCAACGGTCGCGCCGGCGTGGAGGGCCACCGCAGCGAGGGCCTGGGCGCACTGCACGCGCGCCTCCGGCAGCTGCGCGGGCTCGAGCTGCGCGAGGGCGGCGATGACCCGCAGCGCGCACCCGGCAGCGCGCTCGGGCG
>JAUIAC010000535.1 GCA_030425545.1 bacterium
GCTCGGCCTTGCGCTCGTCGTCGACGCGCGCCTCTTCCGCCACGCCCGCGGTGTCGGCGATGACCCCGTTGTAGACGTCGGCGTAGTCCACGGAGGCGCCGCTGAGCTCCACCGACAGGCGACGCTCGATGCGCGCCTCCTCACGGTTGAGCAGCTTGTTGCGCACCAGGTCGAGCCGGCGTGTGACCCGCTTGAAGCGCGCCTCGCGGATCTGGGCGGCGCCGGACTTCGACGGCAGCCGCTGCAGGTGCTCGATGGTGACCTGAGCCGCGGTCATGCCCTCGACACCGACCACCTCGACCGACACGTGGTACTCGCGCTCGACGTTGGCCAGCTCGGCGCGCTTGGCGTTGAGCAGGTAGTTCGCGGCCTCCGGCGGCATGGTCACCACCAGGTAGGCGACGTCTCCCTTGGCCACGAGCTCGTGAATCCGCCGCATCACCGACGCAGCGACGCTCTCCGTGGTCCGGTAGAAGCCCGTCCCGCTGCAGTGCACGCAGCTCTCGAACACGCCCTTGTTGACCGAGGACTTGAGCCGCTGACGCGACAGCTCCATGAGACCGAACTCGCTGATTCGACCGATCTTGTGGCGCGCCTTGTCCATCTTCATGGCGGACTTGAGCGCCGCCTCGACCTCGCGGACGTACTTCCTGTCGCGCATGTCGATGAAGTCGACGACAACCAGGCCGCCCAGGTCGCGCAGCACCAGCTGTCGGGCGACCTCGCGAGCCGCTTCGATGTTGGTCTGGCGCGCGGTCTCCTCGATGTCCTTGCCCTTGACGCGCCCCGAGTTGACGTCGACGGCCACCAGGGCCTCGGTCTGATCGATCACGATCGAGCCACCGCCCGGCAGCGGCACCTGGCGGGAGAAGACGTCCTCCACCTGCCCGGCGATGCCGTAGCGCGCGAAGAGCGGGATCACGCCGGAGTAGCGCTCCACGGCGCTGAGGTTCCGCGGCATCAACACCTTCAGGTAGGCCTGGACCTCGCCGAGGGTGTCCTCGTCGTCCACCACGATCTCGTTGATGTCGCCCTTGAAGTAGTCGCGGACGAAGCGAATCGCGAGGCTGCGCTCGTGGTAGAGCGCCGTCGGCCCCTTGCCCTGGGCGGAGCCCGTCTCGATGTGCTTCCACAGCCGGTTGAGGTAGACGAGGTCCTTCGTCAGCTCGAGCTTGGTGGCGCGCTCACCGGCGGTCCGCACGATCAGGCCGAAGCCGTCCGGGACCTTCATCTTCTCGGTGATCTCTTTGACCCGGTCGCGCGCGGCGTCGCTCAGCTTGCGGCTGACGCCGGTCTTGTCGGACTCGGGCATCAGCACGAGGTAGCGCCCGGGGAGCGAGATGAACGTGGTCAACGTCGCGCCCTTGTTGCCGATCTCGTCCTTGGTGACCTGCACCAGGATCTCCTGACCGGCCCGCAAGATGTCTTGGATCGGCGTCCGCTTGTCGGTGCTGCCGCCCTTGATCTTCGGGTGGATCTCGCCAACGGGGAGGAAGCCCTGCTTGTCGCGACCGAAGTCGACAAACGCGGACTGGAGCGACTGCTCCACGCGCGCGACCACGCCGCGGTAGATGTTCCCCTTCACCGAGTCGCGGTTCACGGGTTCGATCTCGAGATGGACCAGCTGATTGTCGTCGACTACGGCTGCGCGCGACTCTTCGAGATCGACGCTGATGAGCATTCGCTTCATGACCCACTCCGCGCTGCGTGTTGGACGCAGCCCAGGGCCGAAGTCGAAGGCGCGCGGATCAGCCTAGGGCTGAGCAGCGTGAGACGGGACCGGGATGGGAGCACAGGGTGTGCCGCAAGTGCGGGGAATCCAAGGCTTGTTGAGGGCCTGTGCCTGCTGGGTGTCGACCGCCGGGCCGTGTGCCCGCTCGATGCGCCGACCACGACGCGGCGCGCTGCGGGGTCGCAGCGGGCGCCTGACTGTCGGGCCGTGGGTTGGGTCGATTCACCGTCCGTCCGGGCCCCGGTGCCTACGGCTCCGGGGTGAAAGCCGGCGATCGCCGGCAGCGCTCTCCCGCGGTGCGCGACCGTTCGCGCAGACCACGCGGGCACGCCCGAGTCAGCCGGCAGGGGCTGTGTGCAGGCGGTCGGGGTCTCTCCCCCGGTCGTCACCTGCGTTCTCGCGGCGCGGAAGCGCGCGGGCGCTATACCGAATCGCGGCCATCGGGTCAATCGAATATGTGCACACGGGGCGTCGGTCGCTGCCTCTGAAAACGCCAAGTTGCCCCGCAGTCTCAGGTCCAGCAGACGACGACACGCGCAGAGACACGACGGGATCGCCGGCCGACGTCCTGCACGTCGTCTTGCCTGGCGCGGCGCGCTGGGCTACGACCGCCGCGGAGACGAGCTCCGTGAGGCGTGACGATGATTCAGGCGAGGCGACGATTCGCGCTGGCGGTGGCTGCAGCGGCGCTGCTCTACGCGGGCCTCACGGCCTTCGCGTTCGCGCCTCCGCCTGCCCCAGATCGACCCGGCCGAGGCCGCCACGGGGATGACACGGCCGGAGGCGAGCCCCACGGGGCGCCGCGCAGCGACGTGACCTTCGACGCGTTGGCGCGCCTCGCTGAGGCCGAGGTCCACGTCGTGAAGAAGCGGCGCGCGACGCCCTGCGCCTGGGTCGAGACGCCCGGTCGGTTCCGCTGCGGCCCGGACGCCTGGTCGCAGGTCGGCCCCTACGTCGGCCGGCTCGACGGGGTCGCCGAGCGCTGTCTGTGGGTGCACCCGCAGCGCGACGGCGCGGTCACCGAGGTGGTCTGGCGAGACGTTCGGCTCGGTGCCCAGGTGCAGCTCCGCGCCCGCCTGCTGCCCCGCTCCGGCAAGCGGTCGACGGCCCATGTGCGTGTGTTCGTTCGCGACCGGCGCGTGGCGGACACGTCGCTGGACGACGAGTGGGAGGTCGGGCGAGACGACGCGGAGCTGCCGCCGGGGCCGGAGCGGGGCGAGGTCCGTCTCGAGGTTCACGCGCAGAAGAACGACTGGCGCATGGTGTGTGTGTCGCTGCAGATGAAGGGGCGACGACGCGCCAAGACGCCCCGCACGCCCGCCACCGCTGGACGACGCGCCGGTCCGGTCCGCGGCGCGCGCGACAGCGCCCGCCCGGCGCCAGCCCCTCGCGCCAAGCCGGCTCGGAGGTCACCGTGACCGGGCCCGTCGAGTCCCAGAGCCGGCGCGCGCTCCTGGGTGCGGCCCTCGTGCTCCTGGTCGCGGGGGTCGCGCTGGCTGCGCTGTGGTGGGGGCCGTTGACGTGGTCGGCCACGGCGGGTCCCGTCCTGGACGGGCTCGGGGGGGCCGGCGGCCCGCACGGCGCGCTGGGTCGCGCGCTGCGCGGTTTGGGTCCGACAGGGGCGACGCGCGGCCTGTGGATCGCCTTCGCCACCGCCAACGCGGCGGTCGGGGTCGCGCTGGCGCGGCGCCTGGGCCTGGGCTACGCCAGCGTCCTCATCGTCCCCCTGTGGTTGCTCCTGGGTCCCGCGCGTCGCGCGCTGAGCGTGGTCGGGACCGAGGGCCCGCTGCTGCTCGCGAGCCAGCTGGCGCTGCTCGCCGGGGCGCTCCTGCGCACCGCGCCGGCGCTCGGGGCGGCCTGCCTGACCCTCGCGCTGACCCTCGCGGTGGTGGTGTCACCGGCGGGCCTGCTGGTGGCGCCCTTCCTGGCCGTCATCGCGGCGCTGACCCGAGCGCCAGACAACGTGCCCGCGCGCCGGTCGGGCGACGGGAGCGGCGCCCCATCGGAGCCGTTGGCGTCCGACGCGATCATCGGGGTGCCGGCAGGGCCGGTGGCCATCGGCTGGGCTGCCGGCGTGCTGGGGGCGCTCGCGG
>JAUIAC010000536.1 GCA_030425545.1 bacterium
GGCGCGACGCAGCTCGCCGGCGAGCTGCGACAGCAGGGCGGCGTACGGACCCGCGTGAGCGCGCTCTACGGCCGCCCAAGGGCGTCTCGGCTCGCGCGGACGCCGCCGCTCGAGACGCTCAACCTGCCGCCGGCCGAGAGCCGCGTCTTCCCCTTTCTGCCCGGGGTGACCCCCGACTTCACGCAGCACATCGCCATGCGCTGGGCCTCGGGGGCCATGCCCTTCTCCGGCGCCAGCGAGGCCTCGCTCTCGGGGTGGTGCCAGCACCGCACCGCCGCCACCGACCCCGCCACGGCCCTGCTCGGCCTGCTCGACGCCTGGCCCTGCCCGGCGCTGTCCCTGCTCACCGCCCCGGCGCCGGCGAGCTCGGTCACCTGGCACGTGACCTTCGTGCACCTGCCGGAGCGCGTCGATCCCGAGCGGTGGTGGGGCTACACCTCGCGCGTCACCTCCCTGGCGGACGGCTTCGCGCACATGGCCAGCCAGCTGAGCGACGACGGCGGCCGCGTGGTCGCGCTGTCCGAGCAGGTGGTCGCGGTCTACGGCTGAGGGCTCCCGACGCCGGCGCCGCCACACGACCCTCGCACCACGTCCCAGGCCACCCCTCGCTGTCCCTCGCGGACCCCCGCTCGCTCACCTGGGCCCGCTGGCGCGGTGCTCGTGTGACACTCCTGTGACACGGCCACCTCGCGCGGGCCGAGGTGTTGACCTCCGCGGCGGCGTTGGCATGGTGGGGGGCCCTGCTGTCGGCGGGGATCGGAGGCCTGACGCCTCCTGGAGCCCTTGATGCGCATGAACACCTACCAGACCTGCGGCCAAACTGGCCTGAAGACCCCTTGGGGATTTCAGGGCATGGCCCTACGCCTGCGCTAGGGGTTCGTCGAACAAGGACGAATCGAGCCGCGGGTGACCTCCCGCGGCTCGCTTGCTTTTTGCAGTCGCACAGGCGCCACAGGGGCGCTGGGAGGCACCTCGGCCTCAGGGTCCGCACGCGGACCAGAGGTGCCCCATGTCTACGTCATATCTCTTCTCCAAACGACGAGGGTCGGGCCAGGTCGCGCTCGACGCCTCGCTCGCTCCCACGAGTCTCCGCGAGCGCGCGTCTGTGGCCTGGCAGGCGCAGGGCGGTCTCCGCGAGGTGTCGACCGTCGCCTGGCCCGTGGTGCTCTCCATGCTCTCCTACACGGCCATGGGCTTCGTGGACACGCTCTTCGTGTCGCGGCTCGGGACCTCGGAGCTCGCCGGCACGGCCCTGGCCGGCGTCGCGATGATCCTGCTGGCGAGCGGGTTTCTGGGGACCTTTCGCGGCATCAACGTGGTCGCGGCCCAGGCCACGGGCGCTGGCGACGAGGGTCGCGCGCTGGCGGTGGGCTGGGCGGGGACCTCGCTCGCGCTCCTCATCGGGCTCGTCATGACGCTCTTCGCCTTCGCGGGGGGGCCCGTGGCGTCGCTGCTCGGCGGCACGCCCGAGGTGCAGGGCTTCGCGGCCTCGTACTTCGCGGTGCGCTGCCTCGCCTTGCCCGGCTGGTTCGTGCTCACGGCCGCCGGGCAGGCCTTCCAGGGGCTGGGGGACACGCGCACGCCGATGCACGTCAACCTGGTGGCCAACGGCGTCAACATCGCCCTCGACGCGGTGTTGGTGGTCGGCCTCGGCCCGGTGCCCTCGCTGGGGGTTACGGGCGCGGCCTGGGCGACGGTGGTCGCGTTCAGCGCGGGGGCGGCCCTGCTCACGTGGGCGCTGTGGGTCAAGCGCGGCTGGCGGCGACCGGAGCGGCAGCACGCGCGGGACGTGCTGCGGGTCGGCCTGCCCATGGGCGGCCGGTGGATGGCGGACATCGGCGGGTGGGCCTTGCTCACGGGCATGCTCTCGCGTCTCGGCGCGGCCGAGGTGGCCGCCACGCAGGTGGTGGTGCGCATCGTGTCGGTGAGCTTCTTGCCGGGTCACGGCATCAGCGAGGCGGCGTCCATCGGGGTCGGTCAGCACATCGGTGGGCGACGTCCCGCCGCGGTGCAGCGGACCTTCCGCTCCGCGCTCGCCTTGTCCATGGCGATCATGGGGGCGTTCTCGCTGGTGTTCTGGCTCGCGCCGGAGCCCTTGGTGCGCCTCTTCTCCAAGGACCCCGCGGTGCTGTCCGTGGGGCTGGTGCTCATGGGCTGGGGGGCGGTGTTTCAGGTGCTGGACGCCGTGTGCATGACGCTCATGGGCGTGCTCAGCGGCGCGGGCGACACGCGCTTCGTCATGGTCGCGTCCATGGCGGGCATGTGGGGCGTGATGGTGCCGCTGGGGTGGCTGCTCGGCATCCACCTCGGCTACGGCGCGGCCGGGGTGTGGGCAGCCATGACGGTCGACATCGTCTTCCGCAACGTGGTCTGCGGGCTGCGGTGGCGCGGCGGCGGCTGGCGGTCCAAGGCCGTGGTCTGACGCGCCGCTAGCGCGCCTTGTGAGCGCGGTTCGTCAGCGCGGCCCGTCAGCGCGCCTTGTGAGCGCGGCCCGTCAGCGCGCCCCGACCGACCGGTCGGGGCGCGCTGCGTTCAGTAGCCGCACGAGAAGCTGCCGTCGCACGCGACGTTGATGCCGACGATGCCGACGACGAAGAGCAGGCCACCCAACGCTGGGGCCAGGGCGGCGGCGTAGATCACCCACGCGGGCCAGGGTCGCCGGGCCTCCATGACGAGGGCTGCGACGCTGACGATCGCCGTCAGCACCGAGAGCGCTGGTGTCGCCGCCAGGGCGCCGACCATGCACCAGAGCCAGGGGTTGTCTTCGGAGCCAGGCGCGTCGAAGAGCATCGCCGAGAACAGCAGCAGCCCGAGGCAGAAGAAGCTGACGCTGCCCCACACCGGCAGGGCCACAATGGCCGCTGCCCGGGGCCACCAGCGGTTGTCGCTCAGCGCGTGTTTCGGGGCGGGCGGAGCGCCGGTCATGGGCGCACCTCTGGGCCGGGCGAGCGGCGTCGAGCGAGGACAACCCAGGCGGCGCCCAGGAGCACCCACGGCAGCTCGGTGGCGCCGCGGCCCGGCGCTCCGGAGTGCGCGGCGCAGCCCGAGTCGTCGCCAGCGGAGGGCGGCGGTGCGGTTGCCCCTGGGCGCCCTGCCGTGTCCGTCGCGCCAGCGTCGACCTCGCTTGCCCGCGGGGCGTCGTCCGACGCCGCGGCGTCCGCGGCGGGCTCCCCGGCGTCCGGCTTCGCGGCGTCCGCGGCGGGCTCCCCGGCGTCCGCCGTCGCTGCGTCCGCCGTCGCTGTGTCTACGGGTCCCGCGTCGGGCGTGCCTGCGTCGGGCGTGCCTGCGTCGGGCGTGCCTGCGTCGGGCGTGCCTGCATCGGGCGTGCCTGCATCGGGGGCGCCTGCGTCCGTCGCGCCGCCGTCGCCGCCGCTGCCCCCGCCCTGCTGCCACGGCCCCAGACTCACCACGGCCTGCGCCGCCGCGCGCAGGACCTTGGCGTCGGCGTCGCTGACGCCCGCGGGCTTCCAGGTCAGCGTCGTCACGTCGACCCCCGCCAGCGTCCGCGCCACCACCAGCCCGGCCAGAAAGGTCCCCAGCCCGCTCGGGTGCGAGCCGTCGCCGCTGTAGAGCCGCACGAAGACGCTCCCGGCCGCCGCGGGCTGGCCCCCTTGGGCGACGATGTCGTCGTAGATCTTCTCGAAGGCCAGCCCCGCGGGCGCCACGTACACGGGTCGCTTGGCCGTGCTCGCCTGCTTGGCGTAGTTCAGCGTGCCCTCGGCCAGCGCCTTCTGCATGCCCTTGTAGGTCCCCAGCGCCGGGTTCTGCTTGTCGCCGTCGCGGCGGCCCCAGGTCAGCAGCGCCACCGTGTGGGCGCCG
>JAUIAC010000046.1 GCA_030425545.1 bacterium
CGGCGGCACGCTGCCGACCAAGCTGCTGCGGGCGGCGGGCTGCAATGTGCAGCAGCACTTCGGCCGGCCGGTGGTGGACGAGGCGCCCTGAACCACAGCGCACACGTGGCCGTAGCGAGCCCGGAAAGGCAGCGCACGCCAAGCCGCAGCGAGCCCGGAAACACAGGGTCTGAGGCCGTGGTCGGTGCGCTCCCGCGACAGAATGTCGTTCAGCTCGCCGGGGCGCTCTGACGACAAGATGTCGTCGGAGCGCCCCGGCGAGCTGACGGACACCGACGTGCGGCCTCGAACCGTCTGGCGGTCGCCTGCGACCCCGCGGCGAGCTGACGCTCGCCTGCGACCCCGCGGCGAGCTCGCGCTCGCCACGGTCGGCGGCCGCGGTTCAACGCACCGGCGTCAGGGTGAGGTCGGTGCGCGAGTCCAGGGTCGTGGCCGGCATGCCCGCGACGCCGGGCATGTGCGACGAGGTCGTCACCCAGCCGGCGACCTTGCCCAGCCGACCCGCCTTGGGCACGAAGCGCAGGGTGATGTCGGCCGCCATCTTCAGCGTCGGCATCGCCGGGCCGCCGGGCGCCGCGCCACCTCCGCCGTGGGGCATGCCACCCACGCCGCCCGGCACCCCAGGCATCCCACCCGGCATCCCGCCCGGCATCCCAGGCATCCCGCCCGGCATCCCAGGCATCCCGCCCGGCATCCCAGGCACCACCGCCTTGGCGGCGCCGCCCTTGCCGCGCTTCGCCGTGACCTTCGCCGCGGGGCCCCCCTTGGCCGTGCGGCCCCCACGGGTCGCCACCTGCAGCCGCAGGTTGGCCGCCTTGGGCGTCGCGTTGCGCACCGTGGTGGTGAAGTCGTAGTCCGCCACCTGCGCCTTGACCACGTCGCCCTTGTTCACCGAGCCCGCGGGCAGCAGCAGCAGGTCGAGGAACTCATGGGGCACCAGGTCGACCCGCTGCGCATCCTGCGCCACCTTCGCCCGGGTCTTGCGCTTGCCCAGGCGCTTCACCGACGCGCCGCCCGAGAGCTGGCCCGTCTTGCGGTCGAACTTCGCCCACACCTGCACCTGCTGCCCGCCCGCCTGCGCGGTGGCCTGGCTCGAGCTGCCGTCGGTGCTCGCGTGCACGAGCAGGCTCGCGCCCTGCTGCGGGACGATGAGCTGCAGCGTCTCGCGGTGGGTGTACTTGCCCTTGCGGTCGATGGTCACGGGGACCCGCAGCGCGGCCTTGGGCAGGCTGGCCACGCTGGCCACCAGGCGTCCGCGACCGTCCTTCACCGTGAAGCGCTCGATGGTCACCCACGCGTCGGCGACGCCCGCGGGCGACACCCGGCGGATCGACAGCGCGAAGGTGGCGTCGGTGTGCATCGTGGCGCCGAGCTTCATGCCGTGGGCCTGCATGTCGACCCGCTGCTTGGCCTGAGCGCGGTAGCGGTGCGTGGCGCCGGCCTTCCAGCGGTAGTTCAGCTCGAGGCTCCACGCGGGCGAGGCGGCCAGGAGCGACGCGACGAGGAGCGACGCAGCGAGGAGCGAGGGGAGCGCGGCGGCGCGAGGTTGGGCAGACATGGGGCGATCTCCGGGGTGAGCGCTTGCAACGAGGGGGGCCGCGCCATGATTCATCAAGCGCGGCCCCAGACCAAGACGCGCCAGCACCTCACCTTTCCGGGCCGGACCGACGCGATCCACACCGCCCTTCGTCTATGCTGTGACCCCAGCCAATGGACCGGCGTGGCCGCCAGAGCCGAGAAGAGCCGCGGTCTGCCCACGCGACGCCGCGCGCTCACGCCCACGGGAGCCCCATGCACCGCAACCACCTGATGTCCGTCGCCCTCCTGGCCCTCGCCCTGACCCTCAGCGCCAGCGCGGTCAGCGCGCTGATGCCGCCCCACGTCCGCAGCACCGAGCCAGCCGACGGCGGCACGCTGCAGGGTCGGGTCATCGTCATCCACGGCTACACGCTCAACGGCAGCTACGGCAAGGTGGTCGTCACCGAGCTGCGCACCGGCCGCGACGTGCCCGTGGACCTGAAGCGCGACTGCAAGCGCGTGGGCAAGGGCGACTGCGCCGGGTGCGTGCAGCGCAAGTGCGTGCTCACCGCCACCCTGGCCTGGACACGGGCCGGCGAGCGCTACCGCATGAGCCTGCTCGACACCCAGATCACCCTCACCGCTGCCAAGACGCTGGGGCGGCCACGCGCGACGGACGGGGCCAAGCGCACGCCCAAGCGCGGCGCCAGCGACAAAGCCGACAGCACGAGGAGCGCCGCCAAGAAGCGCCCCACCACGAAGCGCCCCACCACGAAGCGCCCCGCCCCACAGGCCCCCACGACGAAGCGCCCCACGACGAAGCGCCCCGCCCCAAAGAGCCCTGTCAAAAAGCGCTGACCCCCAAGCCGCCAGCGCAGCTCAGGGCACCACCACGTCCACGAGGGCCGGCGCGCTCCAGGTGAGCGCTCCCGGGTCGCTGGGGTCCACGCTCTGCGCCCGGACCTGCACGCGATACGTGCCCGCCTTGTCGGGATGCAGCGCCGCCTGCGGCGCGTTGGCCGCCTGGCTCTCGCTCCCCAGCCACGCCACGGAGCCCGCGGGCCGCGCCACCAAGGTCCACTGCCAGCCGCCGTAGTCGCTCACCGGCCACGTGCCCGCCGTCGCCTGGGCCTGGAGCAGCACCGGGCTCCCTGCCACGGGCGCCTGGCTCAGCGTGGCGCTCACCTGCGCCGGCGCGCCGCCCGGGGCGACGCCGTGCAGCGCCACCGTGCGCGTGCGCAGCGGTCGGTCGCACCCGCTGGCGTCGAGCGTGCCGGGACACCACACCACGTGCAGCACGTGGGCGCTGGTGCCCGGCTGGCTCGGGGCGTAGCGCACCCGCAGCGCGCTCAGCGCCCACGGCTGCAGGGTCTGCAGCCCGGCCGCGTCCACCAAGGTGAAGTCCGGCGACGCCGGCCCGGCGCACGGGTCAGGGCCCGGCGCCGTGGCGGAGCGGACACAGGCCTTGACCAGCGCCAGGGGCGCGCAGCTCTGGTTCGCCAGGGTCACCTGCCCCTCGACCGTGGCGCCGGGCGCCGCCTGCAGCCACAGGGGCGCCGCGGCCGGCGCCACCAGCAGCGCCGGCTGGCTGCAGCTCGGCGTCACCACCGGCAGCGCCAGCTCAGCGGTGAGCCCGCCCTGCGTGTAGCGCAGCACCACGTCGGCCCCCACGGCGCTCAGCCCCGAGCTGCCCTTGGGCGCCACACACAGCGAGAGCGACTTGCCGGCGGCCAGCCCGCGGGACAGCGCCACCGGCGCGCCGGTGGGCGTCTCGCGCAGCGCCCACGCCCAGGCCGCCTCGGCGTCCGCTGCCTCGCTCGGATCGTAGGCCGACACGTCGACGTCGTTGAACACCAGCCCGCCCGGCCCGGCGTTGTGCAGCGTGCAACAGGCCTGGGCCTGCCCCGTCACCGCCAGGCGCAAGCTCACGTCGCCGCCCTGGGGGTCCGCAGGGGCGCCGCAGCCCACCTCCAGGCGCGCGGTGTCCCACGCGGCGCTGAGCTGCACCTTGAGCTCAGGCGTCGTCTGGGCGTCGGTGCGCACGATCACCCGGGCGTCGTAGTGCGTGCAGTCCTCGCCGCAGGGCGCGGCCCCTGTCAGGCGCACGCAGATCTCCAGGCCAGCCTCGGCGCCGGCCGCCCCGCCCGGCACCAGCGTGCCCGCCGGCGGCGCCTTCACCACCGCGTAGTGCTTGTGGGCCGTCTCCAGCGTCACCGCGCCGACCCGCAGCTCGCCGCCCCCCACGTTGCGCAGGCGCGCACACCGCGTCGGCGGGTTGACCGCGCTCGGGTTCACGAAGCGCAGGTCCTTGGTGTCGAGCGCGCCGCGCGGGGGCGACTCGGGCACCCGGAAGTTCAGCGCCAGGGGCGCGACGTCGGCGAGCTCGTGTTCCACGTGCAACACCGCGGTCCCCGGCTGCGGCTGGTTCGGATCGGGCTGAAAGCGCACCTGCAGCCGCAGCCGCGTGTCGCCCTGCAGCGCCACCGGAAAGGCGGGTTTCCCGGCCGGATAGACCAGCCGCAGGGCGCTGAGCTCGGTCTTCAGCGAGGCGCCGGTGACCCACACCACGCTGTCCGGGCCACCGCCGTTGCGCAGCAGCACGTCGGCCCGCTGCTCGTGGGTCCCGCTCGGCGAGAAGCTGTAGTCCACCCAGCTCGGGTGGCCCTCCACGGTCCAGTCCAGCTGCCCGGGGCGGTCGAGCTCCAGCCCCGGCGCGCAGCCGTGCAGCCACGCCAGCGCGAGCGCCAGGCTGAGCCGGCCGACGCCGCGCCGTGCCGAGCCACCGTGGGACCGGCCAGCGCGCCCGCGCTGCGCCCCGGCCTGCACCAGCCTCGTTGCCTGTCCTGTCGCTCGCCTCGCCGCGTGCCACGCCATGGGCGCCTCCCCACGCGGCCGACAAAAAGACGGAGCGCCGCGCGCAGAGGCATTGCCCCCAGCGCGCGGCGCCCGTCACTCGCCGTGCCCATCACGCGCGTGCGGGCCGGGCCCCCTACTTGAAGATCGCCCCCGTGGCCGCGTCGACCCGCACCATGAAGAGCTGGTAGCCCCCGGGGTGCGCCAACCCGCCAAAGGGCTTGCTCGCGTGGCCCCCGAAGACGATGTCGCCGTTGCCAGCCACCGCCACCGCCACGCCCGCGGCCTTGCCTCCGGACGCGGTCCAGCCCTTCTTCCACAGCAGCTTGCCGTCCGCGCCGACCCGCACCAGCTGCAGCCCAGCGGTGTCGAAGTTCCCGGCCGCCACCACGCCACCCGTCTTGAACAGGTCGCAGTTGTAGAAGAAGTCGGTGTACTTGGTGCCGACCTGCAGCATGGTGATCGGGTTGCCCACGGCGTCGAAGTGCGCCACGAAGCCGTCGCGCCCGCCCTCGTTCTTCTGCCCCGGCAGCGTCCCCTCGGTGGCGCCCACGACCCACAGCGAGCCGTCCTTGGCGACGCGCACCTTGCGGCCCCAGTCCTTCTTGGTGGTGCCGAACTGCCGCGTGAACATCACCTTGCCGTTCGCGTCGCGGCCTTGGAGGAAGGCGTCGTCCAGGCCGAGCTGCTTGCCCACGCCGCCCGGGCCGTCGACGTCGATGCCCGACGTCCCGGTGATCACCAGGTTCCCCCCCGCGTGGCTGTCCAGCCCGGTGACGTTGAAGTTGGCCGTCGTGTCGCCCAGGTTCACCCGCCACTTGCTGACCCCCTTGGCCGTGTAGCGCGCCACGAAGCCGAGCCGCTTCTTGTTGCTGCGCTGGCCCAGGCCGGCGACGTAGATGTCGGTGCCCGGGCCGTCCGCGATGCCATAGGTCGCGCCCATGAAGGTGTTGGTGGGCTTGTCGAACCACTCCTGCTTGGCCCACTTCTTGTTGCCCGAGATGTCGAGCTGCATCGTGTAGGCGCACATGTTGTTGTTGCCCTGAATCGGCTTGGTCTGCGCGCCCACGTAGGTCTTGCCGTCGATGATCTTCAGGCTGCGCGGGATGTTGGCGTACACCGCCGGCAGCGTCTTGTTGACCTGCACAGGGCTGCCCTGGGCGCCGAAGCGCATCACATGGGCGGGGGCGTTGCTGGCCTCGGTGTTGGTGGCGGCGATCCACAGCGCCTGGTTGGCGCCCACCTGGATGTCCACCAGCTGCTTGCTGCCGAGCTTGCTGTGCTTGTGGAAGTAGACCGCGCCCTTCCAGCCGCAGCCGAGGGTCGGGACGTGGGTGCACGCGCCGGTCTTGGGCTCGCACTTGTCGACGGTGCAGGGGTCCTGGTCGTCGCAGGTCAGGCCGCTCACGGCGCACTTGCCCTTGCTGCAGCTGCTCTTGGTGCAGGGGTCGCCGTCGTCACAGGGGCCGCTGACGCTGGCCGTGGTGCAGCCCTTGGCCTTGTCGCAGCTGTCGCTGGTGCACGCGTTGCCGTCGTCGCACACCTTGGCCTTGCCGCCGCCGCAGGTGCCACCGGTGCACGTGGCGTCGGTGGTGCACAGGTCGCCGTCGTCGCAGGCGCCGCCGTCCTTGGCGGTGTGGACGCAGCCCTTGGCCTTGTCGCAGCTGTCGCTGGTGCAGGGGTTCTGGTCGTCGCAGTCCTTGGTGGTCGCCGCGCCGCACTGGCCGGTCTTGGGGTCGCAGACGGCGAGGTTGCACGCGTCGCCGCAGAGCTTGCCCAAGCCGCCCACGCACACGCCCTTCTGGCAGGTGTCGGAGCTGGAGCAGGCGTCGCCGTCGTCGCAGGCGCCGCCGTCGACCGGGGTCGACACGCAGCCCTTGGCCTTGTCGCAGCTGACCTTCTGGCAGGGGGCCTGGGCGCACTTGAGCGCCGCGCCGGCCTGGCACTTGCCGGCCTTGCACACCTCGGCGCCGTTGCACTGGTCCCCGTCGTCGCAGAGCGAGGGCTTGGCCGCCGCCTTGCCGGTGGGCGCGGGGCCGTCGTCGGTGACGCCGTCGCAGTCGTTGTCGAGCCCGTCGCAGATCTCCTTGCCGCCGTTGGTCGGGGTGCAGCTGTTCCACACGCAGCCCAGGACCTTGGCTTGCTCGCACGCCTTCTGGTCCGGCGCCTGAGCGCAGGTCACCAGGGACGACGTGCCCACGCAGGTGCTCGCCGCGAACTTGCAGGGGATGTTCTTCTCGGCCTGGCACGCGCTCTGGGTCTTGTGCGGGTTGCACCAGTTGAGCAGGTAGCAGCCCTTGGGGCTCCACTTGCAGCCGATGCCGTCCTTCTCGGCCTGCGCACACGCGACCTTGCTGCTCATCTTGGCGCAGATGCCGGCGGCGCTGTCGTTGGCGGGCACGCACTTCTTCGGACCGAGGCTGCAGCCGCTGTCCTTGGCGCACTCGCCGAGCTGCTGCGAGAGCTCGTAGAGCTTGCAGCTCATCTGGCCCTTGCAGGAGAAGACCGGCGTGCCGCCCGCGTCGGTCGCGCCGCCGTCGCCGGCGTCCGCGGTACCGGCGTCGCTCGCACCGGCGTCGCTGGTGCCAGCGTCGGTAGCGCCCGCGTCCGTGGTGCCTGCGTCCGTGCTGCCAGCGTCCGTGCTGCCAGCGTCCGTGCTGCCAGCGTCACCCGTGCCACCGTCCGTCGACACGACGCCGTCGCCAGCCGCGCCGTCGCTGCTCGCGCCAACGTCGCCGGTCGGCTGCGTCACGCCGCCCCCGTCGTTGCCACAGGCGGCGAGGGTCACCGCGAGCGCGACGACCAGCGCCAGCCGCGTGGGACGCCAGCGCGCCGCGCCGCGGTGCGCAGCGTGAGGGTCGGGGAGGTCGAGGGGCGATGGGGAGAGTTCAGCGGTCAGCCAGCTTCGCATGGGGCTCCAGGGCAGGCGACGAGCGCGGCGCGTGCCCGGGTGCACGCCGACCCCGCTCGTCAGCGACGGGAGCCTCACTCCTGCCACGCACGGCGCCCCAAGGGACCACTCCCACTTCTTACGTCGCCCCAGCCTGCCCGTCGCCCCAGCCTGCCCGTCGCCCAAGCCTGTCCATCGCCAAGCCCGGTCAGTCCGCCATGCCCTCGAGCGTCGCGCCGATGGCCGAGACCTTGAGCCCCACCGAGGCCGACTCGGGCTTGCCGTCCCCGTCCGCGTCGATGTCGAGCACCAGCAGGCTCTTGATCAGCGCGATGGCCCCCGCCTTGGTCAGGGGCGCAAACGCGTCGGCCGGCAGCCCCTGGAAGGTGCTCAGCACGGCCTTCTCCGTCATCGAGCCGCCGATGACCCCGTCGAACCCGGTCACGGTCTTGCCGTCCGCGGCCAGGGTCAGCGTGCCCTCGAGGCGTGCGCCCTGGACCACGAAGGTGGCGTCGCCCCCCTGCAGGCTGACCTCCATGGCGAAGAGCGTGCTCGCCCCGCCCGCCTTGAGCGCCGTGCCGGTGAGCACCGCGTTGTCGAAGGTGACCCGCGGCTTGCACTGCGCGGTAAAGGCCTGCTGGCTCACGAGCCACCCGCACGGCTGCGTCATCGGCTGACAGCTCTTGGCCACCGACCCGCTGCTCAGCTCTGCGTAGTAGAGGTGAATCGCGAAGGGCTTGCCGGGGCCGCTGAAGCCGTCGAAGTCGGCGACAAAGCGCAGCGCCCCGGACTTCACGGCGTTCTCGAGCACCGGGTTGACCGCGAACGCGAGCACGGCGAAGGCGTTGTCGATGCCCTTCTCGCACTGGTTCTTCGGCGAGCAGGTCTTGGGCTCGCTGTCGACGTCGAGGCCGTTGCCCGTCTTGCCGTCACCGCCAATGGCGAAGCTGGTGAGCTGCGCCGCGGTGCTGCCGAAGCTCTTCTTGCAGGCCTGGCACGAGGTGGTCTTCTGGCCCAGGCACACGCCGCCCGAGCACTTGTCTCCCACCGTGCAGCTCTCGCCGTCGCTGCAGCTGGCGGCGTTGTAGGGGTAGACGCAGCCGAGCTTGGCGTCGCAGGTGTCGTCGGTGCACGGGTTGCTGTCGGTGCAGGCCGCCTGGGTGCCGCCGCTGCAGGTGCCGGTGGCGTCGCAGGCCTCGCCGTGGGTGCAGGCGTCGCCGTCGCTGCACGTGGCGCCCTTGGCCAGGTTCACGTGGGCGCAGCCGGCCGAGGGGTCGCAGCTGTCGGTGGTGCACGTGCTGCCGTCGTCGCAGGCGTTGGGGTCCTTGACGCTGCTGCAGGTCCCGGTCTTGGGGTCGCAGCTGTCCTTGGTGCAGGCGTCGCCGTCGCCGCAGTCCTTGTCGGGGCCGGTCTCGCACTTGCCTGACACGCAGGTACCGTCGTCGGTACACGGGTCGCCGTCGTCGCAGCCGCCGGCCTTGAACGCGGTCTGGCAGTCGCCCGTCTTGGCGTCGCAGCTGTCGTCGGTGCACGCCTCGCCGTCGTCGCAGTCTTTGGCCTTGCCCACGCACGCGCCCTTGGCGTCGCAGCTCTCTGCCGTGGTGCAGGCGTCGCCGTCGTCGCAGGGGTTGCCCTCCCACGGCGTCCAGGCGTCGTTGGCTGTGTCGGGCGTGCAGGCCATGCAGGGGGCGCCCTTCTTCAAGCTGGTGGCGCCGTGGCACGCGCCGTCGATGAGGCACTGCCCCTTGGTCACAGCGTGCTGGCAGGCGCCGGTCTTGGCGTCGCAGGTGTCTGCGGTGCAGTCGAGGCCGTCGTCGCAGTCCTTCGCGCCGCTGCCGACGCAGGCGCCAGCCTGGCAGGTGCCCTGGGCCGCGCACGGGTCGCTCGGCGTGCAGGGGTCGCCGTCCGCCGCGCAGCTGGCGCCGGTGTCGACCGCCGCCGTGTCGCCCGTGGATCCCGCGTCGACGCCGCCGTCCCCGTCCGGATCGCTGCCACAGGCGGCGCAGAGCAGCACCGCAACGCCGGAGAGCCAGACGCGCCAGGGACGCGACGAGCCCCCACGTGGCTGGGCGCCGACGCGGCGAACGGAGCGAGGGTGGAGGCCAGACAGGTGCGGTGTGTTCTTCATGGCGGGCAGAGTAGCGGCGCCTTGGGGGCCAACGCCAGGGGCGCGATGAGCGCGGCGTTCGCCAGCGGACGCCCGCCGCCAGGCGCGGTCACTACAGCGTTCGCAGGTAGGCCACCAGGTCATCGCGCTGGGCGTCCGACAGGTTGGACGCGTGGCCCATGGTGGACGCGGTCTGGTCGATGGCCTGGCGCAGGGTCGCGGCGCTGCCGTCGTGGAAGTAGGGCGCAGTCAGGGCCACGCCGCGCAGCGAGGGGGTGTTGAAGCGCGGCGTGCCCGGCGCACCGACCTTGTCCGCGACTGTGGCCGTACCGACGTCGTGCGACTTCGCGTCGGTGCCGACGCCGCCGAGGTGACAGGAGCCGCAGCCCACGCCTGCGTCGTAGAAGAGCTGCTGCCCACGCGCGATGGCCGCAGCCTGGTGCGCCCGCGGCTTCACCTCGGGCGCGGGCCGCAGGCCACGCTCCAGGTAGGCGACCAGCGAGCTCATCTCGGTCTTCGTCAGGCCGGCGCCGCCGACCCGCGACACGCTGTCGCGCATGGCGTCGGCGAGGAAGGGGGCCGCGCCGCTCCAGGTGAAGGGCCCCGTGCCCTTGAGGCGCCCCGCCAGCGAGGGGGTCTGCCGTGGCCCGTCGGCGACGAACCAGGTGATCTGGTCGTCCTCGCCGCCGGGGTGGCAGGTGGCGCACGCGAAGGCGTTGGCCAGCACCAGCCGGCGGTTGTTGGCGTTGGAGAACACCCGGCGGCCCAGCCGCATCGCGTGGGGCAGCGGGTCGTCGCCGTAGCGAATCCGCCGCGTCGCCGTGCGCTGCAAGGGTTCGGTGACCGTGCCTTGGGCCGGCAGGGTCTTGAGCGACACCTCTGCGACCTTGAAGTTGTGCCCCTCGAGCACGTAGAGCGTGTCGCCGTCGGGCGACACGGCGAGCGCGCGCGGGAAGGCGCCCACCCGGAACAGGCCGAGCGGCGCGCCGACATCGGAGAGCACCAGCACGTTGTCGGTGCCCGAGCCAGCGACATAGACCAGGGCTCGCTTGGGGTCGTGCACCACGTCGGCCGGCGAGTCCACCAGCGCGGCAAGGGGACGGCCGTTGAGCCGGCGCAGGGTCTGGTGGCTCCAGCCCGCCTGGCCGTCGGCGCCCGCGGGCGAGAGCACGGTCAGGGTCGGGTCGACCGGCCGCACGGCGTCACGACAGCTGCTGTTGACCGCGCTGCTGCCGCCGTAGCCCAGCATCGCGCTCGGGCGCAGGGACGGGCTGTTGGCCGCGCGGGCGCCGAAAGCGGAGCAGTACACGTCCTCAGCCGTAGGGGCAGCGCCGAAGTTGTTGGGGTTGTTCTCCGCGTTGGGCTGCGGCGCAGCGCCCGGTGTGCCGGGGGCGATGTTGACGTGGGCGATGGCGAACTGCTGCGTGTCGGGCGCCACCGAGACCGAGAGCGCGCGCGAGGCGATGCGGTCGGCGTCCATGTCCAGGTTGCAGCGGCGGCTCGTGGGGGCGGCGTTGAGCGCGGCCTTGCCGGCGCCCTTGACGACGCCGGAGCGGAGGGCGCTCAGCGGCAAGGTCAGCGCGGCGTCCGCCTGGTGCGTCACCACCACGGTCGTGGCGTTGCAGGCCACGGCGGTCGGGCGGCTGCGGGTGCTCGCGCTCCCCAGGAGCTTGCCGGTGCTGGCGTCGAGGGCCAGGACCTGCTGCGGCCCCCGCGCGGTCACCAGCAACGTGGCGCCGTCCGGGCTCAAGGCCACGCCGGTCACGCTCGCGCCCACGTACCACTGGGTCACCGCGCCCGGCCCCGCGTCTGCGCTGGGATCGATGCGGACGACGCTGTCGCCGTAGGCCTGCGCCGCGAAGATCATCCCCTTGGGGCCGACCACCAGCTTCGCCGGTCCGCCGCCCACGTGCCAGGACCGCCGCTGGGCCCAGGCCACCCGGTCGATGGCGACCACCGCGTCGTTGTCGGTGTCCGCCACGTAGAGCGTGTCGCCGTGCACCGCCAGCCCGTGGCCGCTGGTCCACGGACCCACGTGGCTGCTCGCCGCGCGTCCGTCGTAGTGCACCCCCTTGGCGTTGTCTGCGAGGTCTTGCGCCGCGTCGTCGGGCGCGATGACGCAGGCCACCTCAGGGATGGCCAAGGCGTCGTCGTCGAGACACCCCGACAGCCCGCTCGTCAGACCAAGTGTGAGGGCGACGCGCACGCATCGACCCGCAAGACGTGAGTCCCACATCTCTAACTCCTACGATGATTCCCTGCGCCGTCCACCCTACGAACCCCGCCCGGACGCTGCAAGGATTCGTTTGTGAGGTCGGAGAGATGGGGCGACGATTCACCACGTGAAGCGTCGACTGCGCCCCTACGGCGTCACGCCTGCATTGCGGCGGGCGCCCGGAGGTCGTCACGTCCGACGGAGCCCGGTCGGTCAAAACGCGAAGCCGATGCCCACGTCAGCGTCGAGGCAGGCGGCCAAGTCCCGCACCTCCCGAGTCTCGACCGGGCTGTGGACCTCACCGCGCTGCACGCACGCGCCACCGCCGAACCCCAGCGACACGACCAGCCGCCCGCGGGTGACGTAGCGCCCGCGGACCACCGCTGTCATGTGGGAGTGCCACACGTCGCTCACCATCTCGGCGCGGCCCTCGGCGTGCACATGGACGAGCCTGGCCTTGAGCTGCAGGTGCAGGCCATAGCGAAAGCGGCCGGCGAGGCGCAGCACACCCTGCAGGCTCAGGCCACGTCGCTGGACGCTCTCCCACGCCTGGGCCTCCCGCAGGCTGCCCAGGGTCAGCGCCGCAGCGGCGGCCCACCGGTCGCTCACCACGCGCTCGACGCGCAGCGCGTAGGTCCCCGAGATCGCGCGCTCGATCTGCGCGGTGACGTACCAGTCGCAGTCGGGGAGCTCCGACACGGGGCGCGGCCCGCGGGGCCCAGCGTCGGCCGAAGCGACGCCTGCCGCGGTGAGCGTGATCAGCGCCGCCGCGGCGGCGAGCCAGTGGGCCCTCCGTGGCGTGACAAGAGGCGTCGTGGGCGTCACCAGCGGCCTCCGAGCGCGAGGCCGACGCGCCCCCCAGGGAGCACCATGGGGCCGGGCTGAATCGCCGGCAGCGCGAGCGCGGTGGACGGGCCAGAGGGCGGGCCGGAGGCCACGTAGACCAGCGCGGCGCCCACCGCCAGCCCGCCGAGGGTGGCGAGCGCCAGGGTGCCGAACTCGTTGTCGATGTCACGGTTGCTGTCGATCAGGAAGACGCCGGTCGCGAGGCCGAGCCCGCCCATGAGGTCGATCGCCATGACCTGCGCCCGCGACAGGCCGGCGTCTCGCCCCACGGAGGCCCCGAGCGCGAGGCCGAGGTTGCAGGCCAGCATCGTGCGCAGGACCGGCGGCTCGGGACCGAAGAAGCCGCCCACGCCCTCACGCTCCTGCCACCCCATGCTCGACAGCGCGACGAGGATGCCCGACCACATCCCCACGCTGTTCGCCAACGCCACCTGCCCCGACGTGGGCTGATAGCGCTTGGCCAGCCACAGCCCGACCCAGTGCCCCGCGGTCATCGCCGCCAGCGCGTTCAACCCACCCAGCACCGCGCCGAGCTCGTCCAGCCCGTCGATGTCGCTCTGGTCGGCGGCCGCAGCCAGCAGGGCCGAGTTGAGCATCCACCAATACCAGGTCGACGTCATCATCTGCACGTGCGCGATCGGGATGTCCGCGTCGGTGCCGCTCAGCGCCGCGGCGGGGTAGCCGATCGCCGCCCCCGCGAAGGTCAGCAGCCCAGCCGCAGGGCTGTCGGAGGCGAAGGCCACGAGCGTGCCCAAGCTCGCCCCGACCGACACGCCGAGCATGGTCTGCACCACACCGAGCTCGACGCGCGCGGGGTTGACGTCGGTCCAGTCATTGCGGATGGGGTCACGGCCGCCGCCGTCGAGGTCAGCGGGACGGCCGAGCCGGAGGGCGGAACGGCGCTCGCGGCGCGTGGCGGGCGTGGCGGTGCGGGCCCCCGCCGCGGGAGCGCTGCCCGGGTTGGCGCGCGCCCGAGCCCGGGCCCGATGTGCGAGGGTCAACGCGATCGCCTCGCCCGCAGGTCCGGGCGGCAGACGAGGGCGCGGATTGGGGGCAGGCCTGCGCGCGCCCCGGGCGGCGGGGCGCGGCTTGGGGGCAGGCCTGCGAGCGCTCCGGGCGGCGGGGCGCCGCACGCTGGCGCTGCACGCCGGAAACGCGATGCACATGGCCAAGCCCCACACGGCGAGCCGCCGCGCGCGACGCTGCTGGGTCGTGAGCGTTCGAATAGCGATGCTGTCCTTCCTCTCACAACAGGTGTAGCCGTTGCGCCCCCGTGGGCGCAACCGCCCGCGACACGCGGGCGCCCTTGCCGCGCCGCGGACCCGCGGCGATGCTCCTCGCCGTGCACTGGCTCCCCTACCACCCTCCGCAGCTTGGACACCGGCGTCCTCCCCGGGAGCGGCGAGCGAGACGCGGGCCGCGAGGGGCGCGCTGGACGCGCGTCCGCCATGGGATCGCTGGGGTGCTGGCGCTGGCCTCGCTGGCCGGGTTGGGGACCCAGGCCGCCGCCAAGCCGCCGGACGCCGCGGCAGGGACCGGGTCACGGAGCGCCGCGCCGAGCCGCCCCGCCGGCGCGGCTCCGAGCGCAGCCACCAACACGATCGTCCCGCCCAAGCTGAAGACCTACGTGGCCCCAGCCTACCCGCCGGCGCTGCTGCGACAGGGGCTGCGCGGCGCGGTGGTGGTGCAGCTGGTGGTGGGCGTGGACGGCGCCGTGAGCCAGGTCACCGTGGTCACGTCAGCCGGCCCGGACTTCGATGCGGCGGCCGTGGCGGCGGCGCAGCGACTGGTGTTCACCCCGGCCACCCGCGGCGGCGTACCCACGGCGGTGGCGATCCGCTTCCGCTACCGCTTCGCGCCGGAGCTGCGCGTCGACCGGCGCGGCCGCGCGCGGGGCCTCGGCCGCTACGACCGACGGAGCATGGAGCGTGCGCCCGCCGGCTTCTCGTCCCTCGCAGGCCGCGTGGTCGAGCGGGGCACCGGGCGGCCCGTGCCGGGCGCCCTGGTGACCCTGCCCCAGCTCAAGGCCGAGGTGGTCAGCGACGGCGAGGGCGTCTTTCGCTTTGGCCTGCTGCCGCCGGGGCGCCACCGCCTCTACCTGCCAGGCGCGACCCACAAGCCGCTGCGTCGGAGCGTCACGGTGCGGGTCGGGCGAACCACCACGCTGACCCTGCGCCCCGAGCGCCGCAGCTACGTCGTCTACCGCGCCACTGCGGAGGCCCCGCCCGAGCCGGGCGAGATGACCCGACGCTCCCTCAGCCTCGAGGAGATCCAGAAGGTGCCCGGGGTCTACGGCGACGCCTTCCGCGTGGTGCAGAACCTGCCCGGCGTGTCGCGCGCCGGCAGCGGCATCCTGGTGGTGCGGGGCTCAGCGCCGCAGGACACCCAGGTGATGATCGAGGGCCTGCGCGTGCCGCTGCTCTACCACTTCGGCGGCCTCTACTCGGTGCTCAACACCGACGTGCTCGCGGGCATCGACTTTCTGCCAGGAGGCTACCCGGTGCGTTTTGGCCGCGGCACGGGCGGCGTGCTGAGCGCGCGGCTGGCGCTGCCCAAGGCGGGCGAGGGCTGGTCGGGGACGGTGGAGAGCAACCTCTTTCACACCGGCTTTCTGCTCCGCGCGCCCCTGGGCGAGACCACCTGGCTCACGCTGGCGGCGCGGCGGTCCTATGTCGACGTCGTGCTCGCGGCGGTGGTGCCCGACGGGGTGCTGCCCTTCACCCAGGCGCCGCGCTACTGGGACTACCAGGCCAAGCTGGACCACCTGTTCTCACCGGCCACGAGCCTGACCCTCTTCGCTTTTGGCGCCGACGACTCGGTGTCCAGCAAGATCGACGAGCCCCCGCGGGCCTTCCCCGAGGCGCGCGGCGACCTGCAGACCTCGACCACCTTTCACTCCCTCGTGGGCGTGCTGCGTCACGACGCGGGCGAGTGGACCAGCCGGACCACGGTCGGCGCCCTCGCCAGCTTCGCCAACGCCGCCCTGGGCGACCAGTTCCGGGTCGAGCTGAGCTACTTCGACCTCACTGGCCGGCAGGCCTTCACCTTCGGCAAGGGGCCGGTGCAGCTGCGGACCGGCCTCGACCTGGTGGTGCGCCCCTTTGGCCTCGACATCCTGGCCCCCCTGGCGCAGTCGAGTGGCGAGCGCGGCCAGACCAACGGCAACCCGCCGAGCGCGGGCAACGCCTTCCTCAGCGCGGAGGACCAGGAGGTGCTGCCGGCGGCCTGGGTCGACGCGGTCTTTCGCCTGCAGCCCAAGCTCGAGGTGGTGCCCGGCGTGCGCGTGGATCTGTTCCGCGGCATCGACAACGGGCAGTCGTTCACCCCCCGCATCAACCTGCGCTGGCAAGCCGACCCCCGCGTGACCTTCAAGGCGGCCACGGGGCTCACCAGCCAGGCGCCGCAGCCGCCCCAGCTGCTGCCCGTGTTCGGGACGCCCACGCTGTTGCCGCAGCGCAGCTGGGAGACCGCGGCGGGCGCCGAGTGGCAGATCACCGACGCCATCGACGTCGACGCGTCGGTCTTCTACAAGCAGCTGTGGGACGTGGTCACCGTGTCGCCCGGGCTCTTTCCGGCGACGCGCTACACCAACAGCGGCACCGGGCGCATCGTCGGCTTCGAGATGTTGCTGCGGCACAAGGCGGTGGGGCGCTTCTTCGGCTGGCTGAGCTACACCCTGCAGCGGGCCACGCGGGTGGACTATCCGGGCGCGGAGCGGCGCCTCTTCGGCTGGGATCAGACCCACATCGTCACCGCGGTCGCCTCGTGGAAGCTGCCGGCCAACTGGGAGGCGGGCTTCCGCTTTCGGCTCACGTCGGGCAACCCACAGACCGCCCTGGGCACCGCCGTCTACAACGAGAAGACCGACAGCTACACGCGCGTGCCCTCGACCTGCCGGCTGTGTTCGCGGCTGCCGGCCTTTCACCAGCTCGACCTGCGCGTGGACCGCAAGTTCGTGTTCGACCGGTGGATCCTCAACGTCTACCTGGACGTGCAGAACAGCTACAACCGCCAGAACCCGGAGTACCTGCGCTACAACTTCGACGCGTCGATCGTGACCTACGGCGTCGGGCTGCCCGTCATCCCCTCCTTCGGTCTCAAAGCGCAGTTCTGACGCTGGCTTGGCGTCCAGCCCCCGTGGGCCTACCTTGGGGGTCCCTGTCCTCCCTCGCCTGCTCGACCCCGGAGCTCCCATGGCGCCCCAAGGCCACCTGACGCTCGCGGACCTGGCGACCGCGCCGCCGCCCGCTGACCAGCCGGTGCAGCTCGGGCCGCGGCTGTGGTGGGTGGGGCATCACCTCCACGGGACGCCCTGTCACGCCTACCTGCTGGAGCAGGGCGACCAGAGCGTGCTGGTGGACCCGGGCAGCGCGCTGACGCTGCGCCACACGCTCCACAAGGTCGCGCAGGTCGTGCCGCTGGCCCAGATCCGCTGGTTTGTGTGCCACCACCAGGACCCCGACATCGCCGGCGCCATGCCGCTGCTCGACCAGCTGATCACCCGAGACGACGCCCGGCTGGTGACCCACCGGCGCGCGGCGGAGGTGCTGCAGCACCTCGGGCTGGAGCTGCCCTGCTGGCTGGTGGAGGAGCACGGCTGGGTGCTGCCGCTCGACGACCGCACGCTGCGCTTCGTCTTCACCCCCTACGCTCCGGGGGCCTTCACCACCTTCGACCCGGGCAGCGGCACGCTGATGTCGAGCGAGCTCTTCGGCGCGCAGACCCGGCCTCGGGCGCCGCTGCTGGCCCAGGATCTCGGCCACTTCAACGCCATGCGCCCCTTCCACGAGCGGCTGATCCCGTGCCGCGAGATCTTGACCCACGCCGTGGACCAGGTGCTCGCGCTGCCGGTGACCCAGGTCGCTCCCCAGCACGGCTGCGTCATCCCCGAGCCCCTGGTGCGGCCGCTGCTGCAGCGCCTGCGGCAGCTGGAGTGCGGGCTCTACCTGCTCACCGACGCGGACACCAGCGCTCGGCGGCTCACCCAGCTCAACGACCTGCTGCGCAAGCTGACCCAGACCCTGCTCGACGAGCGCGACTTCAAGACCATCGTGGGTCACCTCCAGCGCGCCGCGGCGGAGGTCATGCCGGTGGAGGGGCTCGAGTTCTACGTCCCGCTCGACGACGGACAGACCCTGCGGCTGTGCCCCGAAGAGCGCTTTCGCGGCGCCTGGGTCGACCTGCCAGAGCCCGTGGCGCAGGTGCTGCGGTGGTCGCCGGACACGTGGCACGCCGAAGACGCCCAGGCGGCGCGCGCGCTGACTTTTGGCGGCCACGCGGGTCGCCCGGGCGTGCTGGTGCCGCTCTTTCTCGCTGGGGCGCAGCGGGCGGGCGCGGTGGTGGTGGTGCGGCTGCAGCACGAGGTCCCCCTGGACCAGACGCTCACCGACCTGCTCGACCGTCTGGGACCGGCGCTCGAGGTGGCGGTAGAGCGCGAGGCGCTGCACCGGTCGCTGGAGCGCGAGCGCGACAAGCTCTACGAGCGCTCGATTCGCGACCCGCTCACCGGGCTCTACACGCGGCGGCATCTGCACGACGTGGTGACCCGGTGGACCGACTTCCAGGACCGGGACGACGAGCGCATGATCTCTGTGATCATGTTCGATCTCGACCACTTCAAGCGGGTCAACGACACCTGGGGACACCCGGCCGGCGACGCCGTGCTCAAGCGTGTGGCGGCGATCATCCAGGAGCAGTGCCGGGGCGGGGACCTGCCGGTGCGCATGGGGGGCGAGGAGTTCGGGCTCTTCCTCTTCGGCGACAACCCCGACGCGGCGCCTTCCCTGGCGGCGCGCGTGGCGGCGCAGGTGCGGGCGGCGCGCTTCGAAGGCGAGCTGTCCGAGCTGCGGCTGACCCTGTCGGCGGGCACCACGTGTCGGCAGCCGGGAGAGCCGCTCGACGAGGTCATCGCCCGCGCGGACGAGGCGCTCTACGCGGCCAAGGCGGCGGGGCGCGACCGGGTCGAGACGCGTTAGCAGACTGCGGCGAAGGTGATTGTCGCCGCAATCAAGCAGGGGGCCGGGGACCGACCGGCCAGAGCAACCCACCGGCGGGGTCGGCCTTCTCCAGTTGATCCAGGACAGCGGCGTCGCCGAAGTAGCCGGTGTGCCCTCCGTCGCCCAGAGGCACGTTCAGCGCCCCGGTCGCCTTGTCGCCGTCACGCTCGCGTACCGGCCCGCCAATGTAGTCTTGCGCCCGGTATCCGTTGAGCCAGCGACCGACGTGAGCGCCCACACGAGGCCAGCCTCCGTCCGCCCAGAACTTGTGAGCGAAGTAGTAGCCGTAGAGATGCTCGATGGGACTCCCGAGCGTGATCCAGGTCCCCGATCGGAGCGCATCGGTCACGTCGTCACGCCGCGTGTCGAGGTGCCGCAGAAGCTCGCCTGCCACGACCGTGCCCTGACTGTGGCTCAGCACGGTCACGCGACTCGGACGATACCGCGTCAGGGCGTCCCGCATGACGCCGTGCACACGAGCGGTGATCTGTCGCTGGACCCGATCCTCCGGGCCCTTGAGGTAGTTCGTGATATCCAGGGCAAAGTCGATGCTCAGGCGAACCTGCCGCTGCATCGCCACCGCCGCCACCGCCAGCGCCCCCGTGACGGCCCAAGCGGCTCCCTGGAAGTCCGCCAACGCCGCCCTGACCTGTCCGACCCAGTCCTCACGGGCGAAGAGGGGCACGACAGCTCCAAGCTCATGCCCCGCGGTCCACAGCGCGACGACGACGACAGCCACCGTGGCGCCCGTCAGGCCCAGGTGCAGCCAGGGGCTCACGAGAAGACGCGCGCGGGCCTCCCCTTTCGCGCGTCGCAAGTAGGAGACGTAGCCGACCGCGAAGCAAGCAAAGAGGAAGCCCGTCGTGGCCATGGTCAAGGACAGCATGGGGTTCAGGCGGGCCAGACTGTCTCGGACGACGCGGTCGAGCTGGAGCGTGCCCATCCGCGCGAAGCGTGCGTCTCCGTCCGCGGTCAACAGATGCCAGACCATCGGCAAGGCCAGAATCCACGCTCGGTGAGCCAGAAAGGCGACGAAGACCTGCGCGTCCACCGTCCGTCGCTTCTCCGGCGGCAGCTTGGCCCGCGCGAAGATCCAGCACACCCCCAGCCCGACGATGAGCAGCGCGACGCCCACCCAACTTCCGAGCATCGCTGCGCCCAGGGCTTCGACGACGGTGGCGAAGAGCCTGTCGCGCTCGTCGGCGATCCAGTGCGGCGTACCCAGGCCAGCGAGCAAGACCGAGCTCGACAACACGAGCAGGCAGGTCCCGGTGGGACGCAGCGAATCCCAAGGGTGACTCATGCGCGGCCGACCCGCGGCGAAGTACAATACGGCGCCAAGCGCGAAGCCGCCCAACCCCATCCAGCACAGGGCCATGGGACCCGACGTCGTCGACGTCCCCGCCAGCAGCAGCGTGAGCAGCCCTGACATCAGCAGCAGGTTGAGGGCGAGAATGGGGGCTTCGATGGTCCAGAGCGCCCACCGACACAGGCGACCGACCTGCCTGGAGAGGCCGTCGGTCGCGTCCACGGTGTGGTCAATGGCGACGCGAAGCCCGACGAAGAGGGCCAGCAGGCTGGTGACGCCGCCGAGCAGACCGCTCGGCGCCCGCGACAGGTCCGCCCACTGACACTCCACGATGTGGTGTGTCTGCTGGTCTACCTCTCCTGTGAACACCGCGTAGTCCACCGCATGCTGAGCGTCCGCGTGCCGCGCGCCGCTCGTCCAGGTCCGGTGCAGGGTCCGCTCGAGCGACGCGCCGGTCCGCGCGGCCCACGCACCAGCGAACTCGCGGGTCGCCCCGTCGACCGCCGTAGCGTGCGACTTCGGGGCCCCAACGCCGTGGATGACGAAGGTCACTGTGCGCTCGGTTCCGGCCATCGTCGCCTCCCAACGTCGCCGACAGGGCCAGGCCGCGCGGCGTCGCTGGACGCCGGCAGACCTGGGAGACCGCGGGGACGGCTGCTCGTCTGATTCGCTCACTATCCAGAGCCATGAGACGTGGCGGCATCGCCCGCCCGGGGGATGGCCCCGCTTCATGCCTCTGAGCCTGGGGAGGGCGCTGTGAGCCACCAACCACAACGTCGCGCTGCCCGCCGCGCTGCGGGAGTGACCCTACTTGGGCTCCTGCTCGTGGTCGGCGGCTGCAAGGTCCACTGCTTCATCGGCGATCCGGTCTTCGACGGGGAGGGCAGGCGGCGCTGCGAGTGCGTCACGCCGCACATCCAACGGGGCAACGTGTGCGTGCACCGTGGCTTCGTCGACTGCTGTGAGTGCCTGCACACCAAGGGCTGTCTGGCGGCGCCCCCGGGCGACGGTGCGGAGGTCGGCTCCACAGAGCCCGGGAGCTCACCCGAGGCGGAGCGATGCATCGCCGCTTTCCTGGACGCCGAGCTTCCCGAGGAGTCCACGGCGACCGCGAGCTGCACGGCAGCCACGTGTTTGGCGCAGTGTGTCGACTGGCAGCGGCACAACCACTGAAGGACGCACCTGCCGCCCCTTTGCGAAGCGCCCGTCTTGCGAGTCGCCTGGCACCGACTGAGTCGGCACCTACCGGGTCTGCGGGCCGGCCGCCGTCGCCTCGGGCAGCGCGCCCTGCACGATGCGGATCGGGATCGGCTGGTTCCCGGAGCTGGCGCTCAGGCTGCGCTGCGGGAAGGGGATCTCCACGCCAGCCTCGTCGAGCGCGAGCTTCACCTTCATGCGAAACTGCGCCCGCCACTCGAAGAACGCGCGGTTCTCGGCCCACACCGCGAGTCGGATGAGCAGCGCTGAGTCGCCGAAGTCCTCGAGCAGAAACCACGGCGCCGGCTCGTCGAGCACCCGCGGATCGGCCTCGGCCACCGCGAGCAGCGCGGCCTTCACCACGGCCAGATCGGAGTGGTAGGCCACGCCCAGGCGCAGGTCGAAGCGGCGGATGGCCATGCGACTCAGGTTGGTGATCTCGCTCTTGAGCAGGGTCTCGTTGGGGATGCGCACCAGGGTGTTGTCGAAGGTGCGCAGCTTGGCGCTGAGCAGGTCGACCGAGAGCACCTCGCCCTCCGTGGCGCCGACCTTGATGGCGTCACCCACCTCGAAGGGCCGCTCTCCTAGCAAGAAGAGGCCACTGATGATGTTGCTGGCAGAGGTCTGGCTGGCGAAGCCGATGGCCACGGTGAAGATGCCGGCCGCACCCACCAGCACGCTGAGGTCGAAGCCCATCTCGCGCATAGCAGCGACCAGGGCGAGCACGACGATGGTGTAGCCGGTGCCCCGCCGAGCCAGCATGGTGTGCTGCGCGCTGAAGCGGGCGGCGACCACGCGCTGCACGGCGGCGCCGGCGAGGCGAGCCAGCACGAGGCCGACGGCGAGCACCAGCACGGCGCGCAGGCCGGACGCCACCTTGGGGCTGTCGAGCAGCTGGGTCAGGGTCGCAAACATCGCTCCGCTCCAGTCAGCCCAGCAGGCCGTTGAGGGCCCGCTTCCAGGCTTGGAGACCGCCCAGGCGGCGCGGGGTCGCCAGCTGGGTACACGGGCCAGCCATCGCCGGCGGGCCGCTCTCACGCTGCACGTCGGCCTCGGAGTGCACGCCCGCCGTGACGATGCGCAGCGCGTCGGTCCACAGCCGACCGTCGTCACCGACGTGGAGCGCCAGCCGGTCGACCGGGAGCTTGGCCCGCTCGACCCGCAGCGGCTCGGGCCCCTTGTTGTGCAGGTGCAGCGCAGACACCGCCCGCCCCGGGCGCAGCGGCAGCTCGTCGAGCCGCAAGAGCGCGCGGGTGCGCGTGGCGTAGCAGAGCTCGCCCTCGACGCGGTTGGGGCCAAACCAGGTGTCGGTCGGCCGGGTCAGCGGGACATCGAGCAGGGGGGTCGCTTGCCCCGGCCAGGTGACCTGGAGCCAGACGGTCGACGACACCAGCAGGGTCGCCTCGTCGCCCGGCAGCACGAGCAGCGGCCGCAGCGGACGCGCGACCATGGGCCGGTCGGCCAGCGCAGGCGTCAGGGTCAGCGCCGTGGCGGGCGCCCGGCTGGCGAAACGCACGCTCGCGTCGCCGAGGTCAGGGCTCGGAGCCGGCTGCGGCGCGTCGGTCTGCGGCGGCGCAGGGTCGAAAGGCACCTCGATGGCCGTGTCCACGCTCAGCGGGTCGCTGGCCTCTTCGTGGGCGATCTGCCACTCGCCCGGGCCGTGCGCGACGGTCAGCGTCATCGGGCCGATGACCCAGCGCCCGACGGTCCCCTCAGGGAGGTCGAACGTGGCCCACCACGGGGTCTTCGGCTCGGTCATGTCGCCCTCGATCGCGCGGACTGTCCGCCGGGGCCGCAGGGTCCCCCGGAGCGCCGAGCACGGCAAGGGTCGGTCGCGACGACGCCCCGCGCGCGGCGGTCGCACACGGGACACCGGAGCCGCTTGCCCTCGCGGGCGGAAACCTCGACCTTGCCGCTGACCCAGGCACCACGCCCAGGGATCGGCCAGGACCGTCATGCCCACGAACGTCGACGCTCGGACACTCACACCTCGACTCGCGGTCGTGCTCGCGGGCCTGTTCGCTGCCTCCTGCACGGGCACGACGCCCGAGGCCAGCGCCTTTGCCAGCAAGACAGCGGACGGCGAAGCGACAGACAGCAGCGCGGCGCGGGCTGACGTCGGTCAGCCGGACACCTCGTTGGACGCCACGGGCGGCGGCGGGGACGCGGGAGCAGACGGCGCAGGTTCGCCAGATTCGGCGGCCTCGGACACCGCCGGGAAGCCCGACACGGGCGAGGCCGGCGATGCGGGCGGCGGGCCTGACACCGGCGCTGGCGGCGGCTGCACCTCGGCGGACGACTGCGACGACGGCAAGGCCTGCACCATCGACCTCTGCAACCCGAGCGACGGCACCTGCGGACACAAGCCCCACACCGGTGCGTGCGACGACGGCGACCCTTGCACGCTCGCAGACCAGTGCGGCAAGGACGGCAAGTGCCACGGCCCGGTCCCGACCTACGCCCGGCGCCTGGTCGCGGCGACCAAGCAGGTCGACGGAGGCCACCTGGCCGTCGGAGGCGGGATCACCGCGGTGGCCGGGGCGTCTGGCGGCAAGCCGATGGTCAGCGGCATCGACGCCACCGGCAAGACGGCGTGGCAGACGCCCGCGGTCGCCAGCAAGGGCGGCTTTGACTGCATCGCGCCGCTGAAGGGCGGCGGCTTCGTGCTCGGCGGCTGGAAGGCCACCGGCACGGGCGCCACCCAGGCCGCCCTGATCACCCGGGTCGGAGCCAACGGCGTCATGCAAGGTCAGGCCTCGTTTCCGAGCCAGTACACCCACGTCCGGGTGCGGGGCGTCGCCCCGACCGCCAACGCCGACGAGGTCTTCATCGCTGGCGAGGCCCGCACCGACCAGGTCTGGGGCTCGTTTTATGGTCGCTACGACCTGAGCACGTCCAAGGTCGTCGGCAAGCTGACGCTCTTCGGCTCGGCGGAGCAGTACCGCGGGGTGGTCGGCCTGCTCGCCGCCGACACCCAGAGCCTGGTGTTCGGGTGGGCCAGCCCGGCCAAGAAGGCCGGCGACGGCTGGCTCTCGAGCCACGACCCGAAGACCGGCGCGCTCCTGTTCGAGGAGACCTACGGCGCCGTCTCCAGCTACGAATACTTCCAAGCGGCGACGCAGCTGCCCGACCAGGGGCTTTTGCTCGCCGGCAGCTACGCGAAGGACCACCAGCAGAAGCCCGACGTCTGGCTGGTGAAGACGGACAAGCTGGGCAAGCAGCTCTGGTCGAAGGTCTTCGGCAGCGACGGCACCGACATCGTGGGCGGCGTGCTCCCAGCGGGGACCGGCGCCCTGGTGGTGGGCACCCGCGAGTACAGCAGCGGCGCGTCGCCTGCCATCGGCAGCGTCTGGCGGGTCGACGCATGGGGCAACCTGCTCTGGCAGCGCGCCACGAACAAGATCGGGGCGGAGCGTCTGGTGAGCGTGGTCGCCGGTCCGCACGCGACGGTGGTGGGGGGCCACCAGGTCGGCACACCGGCTGGCGGGCCGAGCTTCATCGCACTGTGGATGGACGCCTACGGCCACGTCACCTGCGGCGAGAGCGGCGTCTGCGCGGGCAAGCCCTTCGGCTCGTGCGACGACGGCAAGCCCTGCACCGTCGACCTGTGCGAGCCGGGCACGGGCTGCGTGCACAAGCCCCTGGCGAAGGACGCGCCGTGCGGCGCGACCTCCGTGTGTGACGGCTCGGGCGGCTGCGGCTGAGCCTTGGGTGTCAGGAGTTCACCTCTTCCCGCTTCTGCGGCCCGGCAAGGGGAAGAGGTCATCACCGGACGCCGCCTTCGCAGGCGTCCCAGCGCTCCGCCAGGCAGACGGTGTCCGAGGATACCCCCCACGAACGTGCGCTCAGCGTCGCGTCCTGGCCCTCGTCGAGCCGCGGGAGGTGCAGCGCCGCCAGCGTGGCCGTCAGCGCGGCCCCGGACTCGTCCCAGGTGCGCCCGCCTTCCTCTACCACCCTGGCTCCATGTCGTTGCCTCGGTCAGGCACCTCGTCTGGGAACGCTGCGTGGAGGTCTCTGAGGGCCGCGGGCAACGCCTTGAGATCGTCGGCCGCGAAGGACAGCCCAAGGTACGTCCGACAGAGCCCAGCGACGGCGACAGCCTGAGCTGCGTCGCGCTGGCGCTTCACCGGGTCACGGTCGGCGCGCTGTGAGAGCCAGAGCTTGTGGAGCGCGAACGCGCGCGGATCAACCGTGGCAAGCCTGACGGGATAGCCGTCTGCACCAATGACCACGCTCTCGAAGCGGGGGGCGTTGATCAACCACTGGAGTCCCCGAATCGGCGCTCCATGGAGGTCGTCAGAGGCCTCACCAACGGTGTCCCGGGAATCCGAGCCCAGAAAGCTCCGGTCTTCGGGGCGGATCAGGTCGACCCAGTAGCCGTCCTTGTTGAACGCCCGGAAGTCTCGTGGCCCCCGGAGGCGAAAGCTGCGGTCCACGCGCCGAATCTGCTCCAGCACACCCTGGCGCCGCACCTCGGGCAGCAGCAGAGCCATCCGCTGCCGGGCATCCCACAGCAGGTCCGCGTCTGCCGTCGCGAGCAGCCCGGCCTGGAGGTGAACACCCGCGGCGACCTCGTAGGCGAAGAGCGCGTTCGTCCCGACCAGCAGCAGGTGCTGTCCGAGGAGACCGATCTCGTCGAGCTTCCGCAGGATGCGCGCGCTGATCCGGGGGAGGCGCCCGAGTCGATGCGCGCGATTGACAGGCGCCATGGTGTCGAGCCGCGCCGCGAGCTGCTTGAGCTGCGCGCGCGTCTCCTCGCGACCCGTGAAGAACGCGGCCGATGCCCGCTCGGTCTCCTCGCTACGCCGCCCGAGGGAGCGTTCTCGCGAGCCGATCTTGCGATGCAGGTAGTCGTGACCACGGCGCGTCACCCACCGCATGCTGCCGGCGTATCGATGCCGTAGCGTGGCGCGGAGGGTCTGCCAGGCCTCGAAGACCTGGCGTGCGTCGACCAGCTGCCTGCGCTGCTCATCGGTCAACTCTTGGACCTCACGCATGTTCCCACTCCACCTGCAGTCGCTCATTGTTGGAGTGGGAACAGTCGCGGGTCAAGCCTTCCAGGGCGGTGGTGTTTGAGGATGCGAGCCAGCGGCATCGGCGCTACCGTCGGCGGCCCCTCTGCCAGGAGCCACCATGGTCCGCACGCGCTGTCTTGTGATCCTCACCCTCACCCTGTCGACCGCGTGCGGCGGCAAGCAGGTCCCCTCGGGGGCGGCGCCAGCAAGCGCACCCAAGAGCCAGGTCGCTGCAGCGGCGGCGAGCGCTCCAAAGGCCGCGACAACAGGGTCCGCCGCGGGGCCCACCGCGGCCGCTGTGGCGCGCTCTCCGATGCTCGCCCCGTGGACGGGGCCCTACGGCGGCGTGCCGCCCTTCGACAAGATCGACAACGCCCGCTTCGAGGCCGACTTCGCCACGGCCATCGGCCTGCTGCTCGGCGAGGTGCGGGC
>JAUIAC010000537.1 GCA_030425545.1 bacterium
GGGATGCGCTTGAGCTCGCGCATCGAGGGCACGCCGATGATGCGGATCTCGCCGGACTGACCGCCGGACCAGAAGCCGTAGTAGTCGTCGAGCTGGCCGGGCTTCACGTGGGCGGCCAGGCCCTTGTGGGCCGGGGCAGCGGCGGGGGCTGGCGCGGCCGGAGGCGGTGGCGGGGCGGTGGTGGCCGGGGTCTTCGGCGGCGCCTTGGTGACCGTCTTCTCGGCGCAGGCGGTGGCGACGACGGCGCCGCTGAACACCGCCATCTTGGTCAGAAAGGAGCGGCGTCCCTCCAGCGGGGTCTCGATCGTGACCTCTGGGGTCTCGGGGGCCACGGACTCCGGCGACGGGTCGGCAGGCTGGTTCGGCTGGGTCATGACGGGGCCTCCATGGCGGTCGAGGGGGCGTGCGGCCAGGCACGCGTCGGTTCACGGATCACGCGTCACGCCGCGGGGGTGCGACATTCCGCCGCACCCATGGCTAGCAGCCCCGTCGGGTCGCACCTTGACGTGGATCAACCCTCGCGCAGGCTGATTTCGCGGGCTCCTGGAGGGGCGGGGCTGCGCGCGAAGCGGGACGAGGGCCGCGTCAGCGCCGTGGGTGCGCTCGCCGCCGCGCAGGGGCATGCTGGGCGCCGGAGGAGACCTCGCCATGAGCCTGGAGACCTGGGACGACATCCGCTTCTTCCTCGCCCTGGCGCGGCTCGGCTCCGTGCGCGCGGCGGGCGCCAACCTGGGGGTGAGCCACTCCACGGTGGCGCGTCGCGTCGAGGCCCTGGAGGCCCGCCTGGGGGCTCGGCTCTTCGACCGCAGCCGCGACGGATATCAGCTCACCGAGGCCGGCCGGCAGATGCTGCCGGGCGCCGAGCGGGTCGAGTCGGAGCTCGCGGCGCTCGAGCGGGGCGCGGTGGGGCAAGACGAGCGGCTCGCCGGTTCGGTGTCGCTCACGAGCTGCGACAACTACGTGGCGGGGCTGCTGCTGCGCGTGTTGGTCGACTTCTGCGCGGCGCACCCCGGCATCGAGCTGGCGGTGACCAGCGACAGCCGGGCCTTCGATCTGGCCCGCCGCGAGGCCGACCTCGCGATCCGCACGCTGGCGCGGGGGGCCGAGCCGCCGCCCTACCTGATCGGCCGTCGCCTGCTGCCGGTGGTGGTCGCCAACTACGTCGCCACCGCCCACGCCGAGCGACTGGACCCGGAGTCGGCCGCGGGGCAGGTGCGCTGGCTCGCCTTCGCCGACCGCACCAACCACGCCGCCATGGTCGCCGGGTCGAGCTACCCCAACCTGCCGCCGTGGGGCGCGTTTTCGTCCCTGGACCTGCTGGTGGCCGCGACGCTCCAAGGCCTGGGCGTGGTCATGCTGCCGACCTACGTCGGCGACGCGGAGCCGGGGCTGCAGCGGCTGCCAAAGCCGGACCTGCGCCACCTGGCCGACCTGTGGCTGGTGAGCCACCCCGACCTGCGCGACAACGCCCGTCTGCGCGCGGCCCGGGCCGCCATCACCAGCGGGCTGCGCCACCATGAGCCGCTCTTTCGCGGCGACGCGCCGGCGGCGCGGGCGTCGTGAGCGGGAGGCAGCCGCCCAGCGGTGGTGCACCCACGCACCCACACGTCCCGCCCATGGACCATCCCAAAACGCAACACATGCAGTACGTTGGGCTCGTCACCCAGGAGGACGAGATGCCGAGCTCCCACACCCTGAACGCCGCCCCCAACCCCGAACCGTCGCCCCCCGCGCCGTCGTCCACCGAGCCGTCGCACGCCGCGCCGTCGCCCATACGCACCGCGGCGCCGACCGCCGGTCCCGGCGCGACCGCTGGCCTGGACGCCGCGTTCTGGGACCGCCTGGCCGAGGGTTACGCCGCCCAACCCGTGGCGAACCCCGACGCCTTCGAGCGCAAGATCGCCATCACCCGCGCGCTCTTGCGGCCCGACGCCGTGGCGCTCGACGTGGGCTGCGGCACCGGCTCGCTGGCCTTGCGGCTCGTGGACGCCTGCGCCGAGGTCCACGGCGTCGACCTGTCGGCGGAGATGATCCGCATCGCGCGGGCCAAGGCCACCGCGGCTGGCGCAGACCGGGCGCACTTTCACGTCGGCCCCTTCGGCGTGTCGCCCGACGAGCGCCTGGAGGCCCTGGGTGAGGGCAGCGTCGACCTGCTCTGCGCCTACAGCATCTTGCACCTGGTGCCCGACCGCGCGGCGGCGCTGGCCCACGCGTGGCGGCTGCTCAAGCCGGGCGGCGCCCTCGTGTCGTCGACGGTGTGCCTCGGCGGGCCGGCGCGCGTGCTCTACGCCCCGCTGCTCGGGCTCATGCGCACCTTCGGCAAGGCGCCGCACGTGCAGCTCTTCACCCCGGCGCAGCTGCAGGCCGAGCTGGTGGACGCAGGCTTTGTCGACGTCACGGCGCACGAGGTGGGGGCCAAGTCGTCGATCGCCTTTCTCGTCGCGCGGAAGCCGGAAGAAGGGCGCTCCTGAGGCGGATCCCGTCGCCCCGCGCTAGCGCCCCGACAGGAACGACAGCCGCTGAAAGAGCCCCTCGGGCATGACCCGCACCGCAGCCATGATGGGCGCCCAATAGGCCGGCACGTAGGCCTCCGGGCGGCCGCGCTCGACAGCGCGCACGATGGCCGCCGCCGCCTGCGGGCTGGTGATGAAGAGCGGGTTCTTCGGGTGGTCGACGGTCATCGGCGTGTGGACCGGGCCGAGCTTGATGGTGTGCACCTGCACGTGGGGGTGCAGCCGGGACCGCAGCCCCTGGAGGTAGGTGGTGAGCGCCGCCTTGGCCGCGCCGTAGGTATAGTTGCGCGGCCGGCCGCGCTCGCCGGCGACCGAGGAGATGACCGCGATGTGCCCGGCGCCCTGCCGCTCGAGCACGTTGGCCAGCACGATGAGCTGCGAGACGGCGCTGAGGTAGTTGACCTCGGTGCTCAGGCGCGCCTCGTCGAAGGCGCGCTCGCTGAGCAGCTGGTCGCTGAGGTAGCCCTGGGCGATCAACGCCAGGTCCAGCCGCCCCAGCGTCGCGACGGCGTCGAGCAGCGCCGCTTCGTTGGCCTCCGCGTCGTCGAAGTGCATGGCCCGGCTGCCCACCACCGCGTCGCCGAGCTCGTCGACCAGCCGGCCGAGCTTGTCGGCGTCTCGGCCGAGGAGGACCAGGCGAGCGCCGCGCTGGGCCAGGAGGCGCGCGACGTCGGAGGCGATGGCGGAGGTCGCGCCGATGAGGAGCACGTGCTGCATGGGGCCTCGTAGCAGCGGAGCCCGCCCGTGCGCAAGGGCGCGGAGGCTACTTGGCCGGCGCCACGAAGCTCTGCGTCCACGCTGGCTGCGCGGGGGCCTTGCCGTCCTTGAGCATGGCCTCCCAGTCCTTGTCGCTGAGGCGCTTGATCTGCTTGACGTCGACCTCGTGGTAGCGGAACACCGGCCCCACAAAGGCCTCGGCGCCGTCGCAGGTGTCGGACGTGAACACCATCAGGTCCACCGACGCCGTGGCGACGTGCAGCACGTTTGGCCCGGGCAGCGGCCCCGAGTTCGGGTTGGTGTGCACGTCGGCGATGGTCGGGCGGAACTTGTCGAAGTTGTCCGCTGAGAAGTACAGGCTCGTGTACCAGCCGGTGAAGATCGGCCCGCCGCACACGCTCTCCATGACGATGGTCTTCTTGAGGAAGTCGACGTCCGCCGTCGACAGCTGCTCGCCCTTGAGCTCCTTGTCGGCGATGCCCCGCAGCAGCAGCATGTGCGCCTTCCAGTTCTTGAAGAAGTCCGCGATCTTGGTCTTGACGTAGGTGTTCTCGAAGGGCGCGTTCACCAGGGCCTG
>JAUIAC010000538.1 GCA_030425545.1 bacterium
GACGCTGCACCGCGAGGTCACCCCCGGCAGCGGGCCCCTCGTCACCGACGTGACCCTCACCAACCTGTCGCAGACCGCGGGCATGATCATCGTCAGCTTCGCGGTGCGCTGCACCCAGGCCGGCGCGCTGGTCTACGACATGACCACGGTGTTCGGTTTCTTCCCCACCGCGGCCTTCGAGAACCAGGCCGGCTTGCCCGCCAAGGCCGAAGCCAAGGCGGCCATGAGCGCTCCCGGCGCGCTGACGGTCGACCTCACCACCCGACCTGCGCGCTACTGTGGAGACCGCTCGGGCCGCAAGACGGCTCGTCTGGCCGAGCCGATGCTGCTGATGCTCGACCGCGTCACCGACTGGCAGCCCACCGGGGGCAAGGCTGGGCTCGGTCGCGCGCGCGGCGAGAAGACCGTGGATCCGGCCGAGTGGTTCTTCAAGGCCCACTTCTTCCAGGACCCCGTGCAGCCTGGATCCCTGGGCATCGAGGCCATGGCCCAGCTGCTGCAGTGGACCATGCTGGAGCTGGAGCTGGACCAGGTGCTGGCCCCGGCGGAGGCCCGCTTCGAGGCGCTGATGTCCGGTCAGCCGCTGACGTGGAAGTACCGGGGGCAGGTGGTGCCGAGCAACGGCCTGATCCAGTCCGAGCTCGATCTCACCGAGGTGGGGCAGGACGAGCGCGGGGCCTACGCCATCGCCGACTGTTCGCTGTGGGTCGACGGCAAGCGCATCTACGAGGCCAAGGGCTTCGGCATGCGGCTCGTGGCGGCGCCGTCGGGGGACGACGAGGGCGGTGCGCGAGCGCTCCGGACGAACACACCGAGCGTGGCGGCGTCGGGTGAGGCGAGCGTGGCGACCCTGGGCGCGGCGGGCGCGGGGGGCGCGGGGGACGCGACGGCGACGGCCGAGGGCGCGCCGCAGCTCCTGAGCCTGGAGAACACGCCCTGGGTGGTCGATCACCGTCCGACATGGACCGTGCCGACCCTGCCGATGATGAGCATGGTCGACCTGCTGGCGGCGGAAGCGACCCGCCGGACTGGCGCCGCGGTGTCGGCGGTCGACGACGTGCGCGCCCACCGCTGGCTGCGCTTTGACGGCGCGCCGCAGCGGGTGCGGGTGGTGGACGGCGATCCGAAGCGCCACGGAGACCTGCCTGCCGGCGCGCTGGCCCTGCAGCTGGAGGCCTGGCGCGAGGCCAGCAACCCGGCGCTGAGCCGCTTCGAGCCCGTCGCTGCGGGGTTGGTGCGCACATCGGACGCGATCGAGCTCCCTCAAGGCGCGCCGGCTCCCTGGGCGGCTTTGGCGGCCACGGCCGACACCTCGGTGATCCGCGACGCCTACGGCGAGGGCCGGCTCTTTCACGGCCCCGCGTTTCAGGCCATGGGCCCTTGGCGGGTCGGCGCGGCGGGTGCGAGCGCCACGGTCGACGCCAGCCGCGTGCAGGTGCCGGTCGGCGCGCTGAACCAAGGCCTGCTCGACGTCATGACCCACGTCGTCCCCCACGACGCGCTGCACCGCTGGAGCGCCGAGGTGCCTGCCGACGTGGCCGCGTACCCCCACCGGGTGGTGCGGCTGCGCTGCTTCGAGCCGCTGCCCACGACCGGCTCGCTGCGCTTGGAGGCCCGTTTTGTCGGCCTCGAGCGCACCCAGGGCGCGCAGCTGGCGACCACCGACGTGCAGCTCGTCGCCGAGCCGACGGGCGCAGCAGCAGCGCGCGTGCTCGCGACCCTGCGCCTCGAGGAGATCTTGCTCCCCAAGGGCCGCATCGGCAGCGCGCCCCTGGCGGCGCGGCGCCGCTTCGTGGCCGGGCTGCCCGCGCCGCACGTCGCCATGAGCACCGAGCGCGAGGGCGTGACCACCCTGCAGCGCGCCGAGCTGCGCACCTTGGACTGGCTGCCCGGCACCGTGGCGCAGCTCTACGGCGCGCCGACCGACGACGGGGCGCTGCCGCTCGACCTCACGGTCGCCGCCAAGGAGCACGTGGCGCGTCGCCTCTTCACCCACCCGCGGGCCGTGGCCCTTGAGCCGGCTGAGGGCGACACCGCGGACCTGACGCTGCACGCCGTCGCCGCCTCGCAGCCCTTTCTCCGCCACACCCTGCGCGCCACGCGTGCCGCGGCGCCCGAGCAGGTCGAGGTCCGCGACGCCCACAGCGCCCGGCGTGACTTCGAGCCGGCGCGGCGCTTCTGGCGAGGGCGGCTCGGCCGCGGACCCTGGGCCGTGGAGTCCCTCTTCTTCGGCCTGATCGACGCCTTTGTCCGTGACGTGGTGGTGCTCGATCCCGCCGGTCTGGCCGCCCTTGGAGCCCACGCTCCCGGCGAGAGGTCTGGGCCGGGCGCCATCTTCCTGGCCAACCATCAGGTCGCCATCGAGTCCCTGCTCTTCAGCGTGCTGGTCCCGGCGCTCACGGGCACGCCCGTGGTCACGGTGGCCAAGGACGAGCACCGTCAGAGTCACGTCGGCCGGCTGATCGCGGCGTGCTTCGCCCACCCCGAGGTCGTGGACCCCGGCGTCATCACCTTCTTCGACCGCGAGGACCCGGCGGCCCTGCTCACCCTGGCGGACCAGCTCGGCCGCGACCTGAGCTCGGGCGCGCGCCACGTCATGGTGCACGCCGCCGGCACGCGCGCCACCGCCGCGGCGCAGCCTGTGACCCAGCTGGCGGGCACCTTCCTCGACCTGGCCCTGGCCACCGGCGCGGCCATCGTGCCGGTGCGCTTCGTCGGCGGGCTGCCGGCGACGCCGGTGGACACCCGCCTCGACTTCCCCGTGGGGCTGACCCAGCAGGACGTGTGGATCGGCCAGCCCATCCCGGCGGATCGGCTGGCGTCGCTGCCGCTCAAGGAGCGCCGCGCCTTCGTGCTGCACGCCATGAACCACCTGGGCCCCGAGCTGGCGTCCGAGCGCGCTCACCCGTCGAACCCGGTGCTGCAGCGGGCGGTGCGCGCCGAGGCCAGGCATACGACCGACCCCGTGAGCGCCGTGCTGCGGGCAGCGCTCCGGCAGGAGCAGCGCGCGTCGCGTCGACAGCGCGGCGCCGTGCAGGCCGACGTGGAGACGCTGCTCGCCGGCGGCCCCTTCGACGCGGGCCCCGAGGGGCGGTGGCTGCGTGGGTTGGCGGACGTCATCGGGTAGGCTCTGCGGCGCGGCAGGCGGGACCCCGCGCCGGCGCGAGTCCTCCGCGCGGGTCTGCCGCTGCTGTGACGAGGCCTGGTGAGCGACGTGAACGATCCAAAGGACCCGCGCGAACCGAGCGCCCGGCGCGACGTGCGCGCCGTGAGCGAGCAGCCCGGCCTGTCCGATGCCGGGCACGGGCCCGAGCTCGACGCCCTGGCCGCGTGGCTCGCCCGCGGCGACGTTGTGGTCGTCAGCGGCGCAGGCCTGTCGACGGAGTCCGGCATCCCCGACTACCGCGGCCCCGGCACCGCGCGGCGGGCGCGCGCGCCGATGCGCTTCGCCGACTTCGTGGCGTCGCCAGCGGGCCGCGCGCGCTACTGGGCGCGCAGCTACATCGGCTGGCCACGGGTGGCCGGCGCGGTGCCCAACGTCGGCCATCGCGCCGTGGCTGCCCTGGAGCGCGCCGGGCTGGTCTCCCAGGTGCTGACGCAGAACGTCGACGGCCTGCACGGCCGCGCCGGCAGCGCCGCGGTGGTCGAGCTGCACGGCGCGCTCGACCGGGTGGTGTGTCTCTCGTGCGGCCAGGCGGTGTCGCGGGCCGCGGTCCAGGAGCGCATCGCCCACCTCAACCCCGAGCTCGCAGCGCGCGCAGGGGCCTTCGCCGCGGCCACCGAGCAGCGCCCGGACGGCGAC
>JAUIAC010000047.1 GCA_030425545.1 bacterium
GCGCTCATGGGCCGCTTCGACAAGCTCCCGGCCAAGGCTCAGATCGAGGTGCTCAAGACGCTCCCCGCGTTGGCCGATCAGACCGTCGTCCCAGCCCTCGTGACGCAGCTGCAGAAGGCCCAGCGACCGGTTGCCAACTACGTTGTGTACGCGCTAGAAAACGTCACCGGCCAGCGGCTCGGTGAGAGCGTAGCCGCCTGGCGGAGCTACGCTGGCATGGACAAGCCCACAGGGGCGCAGCCAGACGCCGCCCCCCCCGCCCCGTCTGCGGCGCCGCCCACGGCGGCGCGCTAGCCAGCCGGTCGCCGCCCCGCCTTCCGGGCCGCCGACGCCGCCGCGAAACCCTTGGAGACGCCCATGGCCCTCAGTCGCGACCAAATCGCCGCCCGCGTGGCGCAGGAGCTGCACGACGGCTTCTACGTCAACCTCGGCATCGGCATCCCGACCCTGGTGGCCAACCACGTGCCAGGGGACATCGACATCGTGCTGCAGAGTGAGAACGGCATGCTCGGCATCGGGCCCTTCCCCTTCGAGGGCGACGAGGACCCGGACCTGATCAACGCCGGCAAGCAGACCATCAGCGAGATCCCGGGCTCGGTCTACTTCAACTCGTCGGAGTCGTTCGCGATGATCCGCGGCGGCCACATCGACCTGACGGTGCTGGGCGCGATGCAGGTGTCCCAGGCCGGCGACATCGCCAACTGGATGATCCCCGGCAAGGTGGTCAAGGGCATGGGTGGGGCCATGGATCTCGTGGCTGGCGCCAAGCGCGTGGTCGTGACCATGACCCACTGCGACAAGCGCGGGAACCCCAAGCTGCTCGACGCCTGCACGCTGCCGCTGACCGGCCAGCGCTGTGTCGACCGCGTGGTGACCGACCTGGCCGTGCTCGACATCGTGGACGGCGCCTTCGTGCTGCGCGAGGTGGCCCCTGGCGTCACGGTGGACGAGGTCCGCGAGCGGACCGGTGCGCCGATTCAGGTGGTGGGCGACGTGACCACCATGGCGCTTGGATAGGCAGTGCACACCCCCACCCGCGCCTCCGAGCGCTCCTCGACACCTTCGCCGACCGACCGGCTGGTCTGCACCATCATGGCCGGCGGAAGCGGCACTCGTTTCTGGCCGCTGAGTCGCAAGGCCAGGCCGAAACAGCTGATCTCGCTGATGAGCGGCGACACGATGCTCGCCGAGACCCTGGCCCGGCTCGCGCCCGTGTGCCCGCCCGAGCGATCGCTGGTCATCACCGCGGCGCGGCTGGTCGACGCGGTCCGCGCGGCTGCGCCTGAGCTCCCGTCGGCGCACGTCATCGGGGAGCCCGTGGCGCGCAACACGGCGCCGTGCATGGCCCTCGCGGCGATCGTCGCGGCGCAGCTCGAGCCCGACGCCATCGTGGCGCTGCTGCCTGCCGACCACCACATCGGTCAGCCCGAGCGCTTTGTGGCGGCGCTCGAGCGAGCGTGTGTCGAGGCCGACGCCGGGCACATCGTCACCCTCGGCGTCGCGCCCACGCGGCCAGAGACCGGCTACGGCTACATCGAGCTGGGCGAACCGGTCGTGGGCGGACCGAGCCAGGCCCCCACGGGCTCGGACGCCGCCGTGTGGAGCGTCGCGCGCTTTGTCGAGAAGCCGGACGCGCAGACCGCGCTGTCCTACCTGCGGGGGGGACGCCACCTGTGGAACGCGGGCGTGTTTGTCCTGCGCGCCGACGTCGCCCTCGCGGCCATCGCGTCGTCTCTGCCTGAGCTGAGCGCGGCCTTGGCCCCGCTGGCCAACGGGGGCCCCCACTTCACCACCGACGGCTTTGTCTCTGCCCTTGCGTCGGCGTTCCCGCGCTGCCCGTCGATCAGCGTCGACTACGGCGTCATGGAGCACCGCACCGACCTGCGCAGCGTTCGGCTGGACGCGGCGTGGAGCGACGTCGGCGCGTGGCGGAGCCTGCTCGACCACCGCGAGGCCGGCGCGAGCAACTACGTGCGCGGCGACGTGCTGGACCTGGACTGCGAGGGCTCCGTGCTGGTCAGTGAAGGGCCGCTCCTCGCCGCGGTCGGGCTCCAGGGCGTCGCCGTGGTGGCGACCGACGACGCGGTCCTGGCGCTGCCCGTGGAGCGCGCTCAGGACGTCCGCACGGTCGTGGCCGCCTTGCGCGAGCGCGGGCGCAACGACCTGCTCTGAACGGAGACCCGATGAACCCGCACATCTTTCGCGCCTACGACATCCGCGGCGTCGCCGAACGCGACCTGACCGACACGCTCGTCCACGGGCTCGGCCGCGCCTTCGCGACCCAGCTGCAGCGCGAGGGCCGTAAGCCAGTGGTGGCCGTCGGGTGGGACGCGCGCCTGTCGAGCCCCCGGCTCCGCGACGCCCTGCGTGCCGGCCTGCACGCCTCCGGCTGTGACACGGTGTCGGTCGGCATGGTGCCCACGCCCTTGCTCTACTTCGCGGTGCATCAGCTCGACGTGGGCGGCGGCATCATGGTCACGGGCAGCCACAACCCGGCGCCCGACAACGGCTTCAAGATGATGCTGGGGCACGACTCCGTTCACGGCGACGCCATCACCCGCCTCCGTGAGCGGATCGCCGCTGCGGACTTCGCGAGCGGCGCCGGCAGCGATCACAGCCACCCGATCCGCCCCGAGTACGAGGCGTGGGTTCGGGGCAACATCTCGCTCGGCCCGCGCAAGCTGCGACTGGCCATCGACGCGGGCAACGGCCCGACCGGGCCGATCGTGCCTGGGCTGCTCACCGCGCTCGGGTGCGAGGTGCACGGGCTCTACTGCGAGCCGGACGGCCGATTCCCGAACCATCACCCCGACCCGACGGTGGCCGAGAACCTGGTGGACCTGCAGGCCGCCGTGAGGACCCACGGCGTCGATCTCGGCGTGGCCTATGACGGCGACGGCGACCGCATCGGCGTCGTCGACGAGCGCGGCACGATCATCTGGGGCGACAGGCTGATGGTGGTGCTCTCGCGGGCGCTGCTGGCCGAGGTCCCCGGGGCGACCATCGTCGGCGAGGTGAAGTGCAGCCAGACGCTCTTCGACGACATCGAGGCCAGGGGCGGACGCCCCATCATGAGCAAGGTCGGCCACTCGCTGATCAAGGCCCGCATGAAGGCGGAGGGAGCCCTCCTCGCGGGCGAGATGAGCGGCCACATCTTCTACAAGCACCGCTACTTCGGCTTCGACGACGCGACCTACGCCACCTGCCGCCTGCTCGAGATCCTGAGCCGCACCGACGTGCCGCTGTCGCAGCTGCTCTCGGACCTGCCTGAGACCTGCAGCACGCCGGAGCTGCGGCTCCCTTGCCCCGACGCGGTGAAGTTCGCCGTGGTCGACGCGGTGCGCGCGCACTTCCAGCAGACCCACACGGTCATCGACATCGACGGCGCCCGGGTGCTCTTCGACGGCGGCTGGGGGCTGGTGCGCGCGTCCAACACGGGCCCGGTGCTGGTGTTGCGCTGCGAGGCCACCTCAGACGACCGGCTCGCCACGATCCGCGCCGCGTTGGAGGCCGAGATCCAGCGCGCCGAGGAGGCTCTGACATGAGCCAGCGCCCGGCAGGCGGCGCGGCAGGGGACGCCTCTGCCGCCACGACCGTCCTCGACACGGCCACGGTGCGCCGCGCCGCGCGCCTCGCCCGCATCGCGGTCCGCGACGACGAGCTCCCCGGCCTGGCCGACGAGCTCGAGCGGGTGCGCGTGTTCGTCGACGCGCTCCAGGGCGTGGACGTGGACCACATCGCCCCCCTGGTGCACCCGAACCACGACGCCATGCCGCTGCGCCCGGATCGCGTCCCGACGTCGGCCGACGCTGGCGCGCTGACCCAAGACCAGGCCCTGGCCAACGCGCCTGCCACGCGCGACGCCCACTTCGCCGTGCCCCGCGTCGTCGGCTGAGCCGGGCCGGCTCCGGAGTTCCCATGTCGCTGATCACCCTCGCCGACGCGATTCAGGCCGGCACCACCACCGCCACCCTGGCGACCCAAGGCGCCCTGGCCCGCGTCGGCGCCCACGACGACGCGGTCGGCGCCTTCGTCCATGTCGACGAGGCCGGCGCGCTCGCCGCAGCGGCCGCGGTCGACGCGCAGGCCGCCGCGGGCCGGCCTCTGGGCCCGCTGGCGGGCGTCCCGGTGACGATCAAGGACCTCATCGCGGTCGCCGGGCAACCGCTGACCGCCGGCTCCGCCATGCTCGCAGGCTATCTGCCGCCACGGGACGCCACGGTGGTCCGCAAGCTGCGCGAGGCCGGGGCCGTGATCCTCGGCAAGGTCAGCCTCGACGAGTTCGCCATGGGCTCGACCAACGAGCACGCGGCTCAGGGCCCCGTCCGGAACCCCTGGGATCTGGGACGGGTGCCGGGCGGCTCGTCGGGCGGATCGGCCGCCGCGGTCGCGTCCGGGTTCGGCGCGGCGTCCCTGGGCACCGACACCGGCGGCAGCGTCCGGCTCCCCGCGGCGCTCTGTGGTGTCGTCGGCGTCAAGCCCACGTACGGCCGCGTCTCGCGCTCCGGCGTGGTCGCCTACGCGTCTTCGCTCGATCAGGTCGGCCCGCTGACGCAGACGGTCGCAGACGCCGCGCGGGTGCTCCGCTGCATCGCCGGCCCCTGCGGCGAGGACGCGACGAGCCTGGACCCCTCGGGCGGCGCAGACGCCGAAGGTTGGGAGGCCGCCTGCGGGCGCGGGGTCGACGGCCTGCGGGTCGGCGTCGTGTCCGCGTGGCTCGACGCGGTCAGCGACGACGTCCGGCTGGCCGTCGAGACCGCCGCGGCCGCCCTCGAGGCGGCGGGCGCCACGCTCCACGAGGTCGCTCTTCCGCTCGCCGCGCACGCCGTCCCGGCCTACTACGTCATCGCCATGAGCGAGGCCTCGGCGAACCTCGCCCGCTACGACGGCGTGCGTTTCGGCCACCGCGCCGCCCTGTCGGCGGACGACGACCTCGACGCGCTCTATGCCCAGTCCCGCGCCGAGGGCTTCGGTCCTGAGGTCCGTCGCCGCGTCATCCTCGGGACGTGGGCGCTCTCGTCGGGGTACTACGACGCCTACTACGACCGCGCCTGCCGGGTGCGCCGCCTGGTCCGCGACGAGCTCACCCGCACGCTGCAGCGCTGCGATGTCCTGCTCGGCCCCACCGCCCCACGCTGCGCCTGGCCGCTGGGCGAAGCCCTGGCCGATCCCGTCGCCACCTATCACATGGATCAGTACACCACCGCCGCCAACCTCGCTGGCCTCCCGGCCGTGAGCCTGCCGTGGGGGCTCGGCGCAGACGGCCTCCCGGCGGCGGTGCAGCTGCACGCCGCGGCCTTCGACGAGGCGACCCTCTTCCGCGCCGCGGGCGCGCTGGAGCGTGCGGCGCCGGCCCTACCCGCCACCCCCACCGGCCTGACGGAGACGCCATGAGCACCGCTTGGGAGACCGTGATCGGCCTCGAGGTCCACGCCCAGCTCCGCACCGCCACCAAGCTCTTCGGCCCGGCGCCGACCGCCTACGGTGCGCCGCCCAACAGCCAGGTCGACCCGGTCAGCTTGGGGTTGCCCGGCGCGCTCCCAGTGCTGAACGCCGAGGCGGTGCGCATGGCGGCGCTGGCCGGCCTGGCGACGCGCTGCACCGTGCACGAACGCTCGGTGTTCGCGCGCAAGAACTACTTCTACGCCGACCTGCCCAAGGGCTATCAGATCTCGCAGTTCGACCGGCCCATCTGCACCGCGGGCCACCTCGACATCGCGGTCGACGGGGCGTCGAAGCGCGTCGGCATCACCCGCATCCACCTCGAGGAAGACGCCGGCAAGTCCAGCCACGGCCCCGGCGGCAGCCTTGTGGACCTGAACCGGGCCGGCGTGCCGCTGATCGAGATCGTCAGCGAGCCCGACCTGCGCAGCGCCGAGGAGGCCGTGGCGTACCTGCGCGAGCTGCGGGCGATCCTGGTCTACATCGGGGTCAACGACGGCAACCTCGAGGAGGGCTCGTTCCGCTGCGACGCCAACGTCAGCGTGCGCCAGGTGGGCAGCGACGTCCTCGGCACCCGCTGCGAGATCAAGAACCTCAACTCGTTTCGCGCGATCCGCGACGCCATCGTCTACGAGGCGGCGCGTCAGGTGCGCGTCGTCGAGTCCGGACAGCCCCTCGTCCAGCAGACGCGGCTCTGGGACACCGACAAGGCGCGCACAGCGGCCATGCGCAGCAAGGAAGAGGCCCACGACTACCGCTACTTCCCCGACCCCGACCTGCCTCCGCTGGTGATCGCCCCCGAGACCCTGGCGACGTGGTCGGCGCAGCTGCCGGAGCTCCCCGCGGCGCGGCGGAGCCGCTATCGCGACCAGCTCGGGCTCGACGAAGACACGCTGTGGCACCTGTGCGAGGAGCCGGAGCGCGCGGAGCGCTTCGAGCGCGCCCTGGGCACCGAGACGAAGCCGGAGCGCGCGCGCAGTCTGGCGAGCTTCCTCTTCGCGCGGGTCGCCGGGGTGCTCAACAAGTCCGACCACACCTGGGCCGACGTGGACGCTGGCCTGGACGCGCTGGCTGAGGTCCACGACCAGTGGCGCGCCGGCAAGCTGAGCAACAAGATGCTCTCCACGTTGCTCGTCCAAGCCTTCGCGACCCACGACGACGAGGCCGCGGACCCCGGCACGCCCGCGCCCTTCGTCGCGGCGCTCTCGACGGCGCGCGCGGCGGTCGGCGTCCTCGAGGTCGACGCCGGCGCGCTCGACGCCGCGGTCGACGCTGTCATCGCCGCGCACCCGAGCCAGGCTGCGGCCTTCCGCGGCGGCAAGCCGCAGCTGCTCGGCTTCTTCATCGGGCAGGTGATGCGTGAGATGAAGGGCAAGGCCGACGCCAAGGCCGTCAGCGCCCTGCTCCGCGAGCGGCTGTCGAGCTCCTAGCCCAAGGCTTCGCCGCAGCGCCCGTCTCGTCCCCCAAACGAAACGCGCCCCCAAACGAAACGCGCCCCCAGACGAAACGCGCCCCCAAGCAGCCGGACTGCTTGGGGGCGCGCTCGCTTGAGCTGCGTTGTCGGGGCTAGTGCACGCCGTACCCGCGGTGACCGGTCGACGGCGCGCCGTACACGCCGTTGGTGATCTCCAGCTTGTAGTCGCCGCACTGCGTCGCCGCGGTGGCCTTGTACACCTTCATGTAGAAGACCGCCGTGTCGTTGTGGCAGCGCGTGTGGTCATAGCCCAGCGACCAGCTGGCCGTGTTGCGGTCCGTCACGCCCGAGCTGGCGTTGAAGCGCTTGTAGGGTCCACCGCCACCCGTGCCGTAGGGGTTGTAGCCCGGGCCGTAGTTCCAACCCGCGCGCGACGTGTCGTAGCGCGAGCTGCTGGTGGTGCAGTTACATTCGCCCCACTCCGAGTAGTACGACGAGTAGCCGTGCTTGAAGTAGCCCTTGAAGTTGGTGAACCAGTTGAAGTCGGTCTGACCGCAACACACCGCGTTCTTCGTGGTCTTCGTGCCGGACACGTTGTGCTGCTCGGTGTGGTACGAGGTGCCCGGGCAGCCGCCGCGGTAGATCTCGAAGCGCAGGCTGTTACTCGGGTTCTGGATGAAGCGCACCCGCACGTTGAACTTGTCGCACACCGCCGTGCCGCTGTCGGTCTGGTCGACCGCGCGGAAGCGGTACCAGTCCACGTCACCGTTGCTCACCACCTTCGCCGTGACGTAGCGGGTCACACCGTTGTCGTAGACGTAGTCGTCGAGGTTGGTCGCCTGACCGCAGGTGTTGTTCGGCTCCCAGCCGTCCGTCTCCAAGCACTCGCAGCCGTCCGAGCCGAGGCCGTTCACGTCGGCGTAGCCGGTGTTGCACTCGTAGATCTTGCACTTGCCGGACTCACACTTGGCCTGGGCGTTCTTGCCCTCCTCGCACCAGATGTCGGCGCCCTCGTCGAGCACGCCGTTGCAGTTCTCGTCCTTGCCGTTGCAGATCTCGATGCCCTGCGGGTTCACCGTGGTCGAGGTCTCGTCGCAGTCGTTGCCACCCTTGGGGCACACCGCCGGCTTGCCGATGGTCACCTTGCTGGCGTCGCAGTAACCGTCGCCGTCGGGGTCGCACGACTCGTCCACGAGCTTGCCGTTGCTGGTCATGCGGTAGCAGTGCACCGCGCTGTTGCCGCTCGACAGGCACATCTCGTTGCCGTCCCACGCCAGGTTGTAGTTGCTGTGGTAGTTGCCGTAGTAGAGCACCAACCCGTCGTAGTTCTTGGTCTTCAGGTCGTAGCGCCGGACGTAGCCGTCCGACGAAGCCCGGTAGACCTTGCCCTGCGTGACCAGGAGCCCGCCGTAGTTGTAGCCACCGAGGCTGCCGTTGAGGTTGAACGACCCGGTGATCGTGCCGTCCGTCGCCTTCATCGTGTACACGGTGCGCTGGCTCGAGTCGTAGCGCTGGGCGTAGACCGTGGCGCCGTCCACCGACACCGACGACAGGTAGGTCGACGGCGTCGCCTTCCACACCTGGGTCTTGGTCTTGCCCTTGTTCTTGACCACGTACGACGAGCCCGACGACGAGCTGTAGCGGACCATGTAGTAGAAGTCTTCCTGCAGCGCAGAGATCTGCCGCACGTTGACGTGGCCGCCGTCGAAGCTGCCCCGCGCCTGGCCGTTGCGGTCGTAGCGGTAGATCGTCGAGTTGCCGTAGTTGTTGTACCAGAACTCACTGTAGTACGGGTGGTAACCACCGCCGTATGAGTACGTGTTCATCGACAGCTGACGCGTCTTGGCGCCGACGTTGGCGTTGGGCAGGTCGTAGCAGTACATGTCGTTCCGGCCGTACGAGCCGACGCAGAGCTTGCCGTCCTTCATGAAGGTGTGCTCGGCGTAGCTGCCGCCCGGCGACGTGTAGAAGTAGTAGCCGTCGAACTTGCCGTCACTCAGGTTGTAGCGCGCCGCGTAGCGGTTGCGCGTGATGCGCCACAGCTTGCCGTCGACCACCTCGAGTCCGTCGTAGGGCGCGTAGGTGCTGCTCGAGCTCCACTGACCCCAGCCGCTGAGGTTGATGCTGCCCTTATTGGCGCCGTTGTTCCGGTCCATCTTGTAGAGCGTGTAGTACGAGCTGTTGTACTTCATCGCGTAGACGGTGTCGGTGTCGTACGCCACGCCAGCCGGGTAGGTGCCGATGCTGCGCGACCACTTGGTCGACGAGCCGGCCCGGCGCGTGACCGTGCCGTAGTTCCAGTTCGCGGTGTAGTAGTCCGCCGACACGTCGTCGCACGCCAGACCCATCATCGCGTACTGACCCGAGTAGAAGTTGGTGATGTAGTTGCCACTCGCGTTGAAGCGGTACACGTACGGGCTGTCCCAGTAGGTGAACCAGTACTCCTTCTGCTTGGTGTGCCAGCAGCCGCCGTAGCGCATGTAGCTCTGGTTGAAGGTGATCTTCGACGCGGAGGTGGACACGCCATTCAGCAGCGGCGCGTCGCAGTCGTTGTCCTTGCCGTCGCAGATCTCCGGCTTGGTCGGCGCGCACGTCGAGCAGGTGTCGTCGCAGTCGCCGGCGATGGTGGTCTTGAACAGGTCCTTCGGCGCGCACAGGCACTTGGACGAGTTGGTCAGGCCCACGCCGTCGTTGTCCGCGTCGTAGAAGTAGCTGCTGCAGCCCTGAGCGTTCTCTTCGTCGACGACCTTGTCGCAGTTGTTGTCCTTGCCGTCGCAGATCTCGACCGACGCCGGCGAGCTCTCCGCCTTGGTGTCGTCGCAGTCGCCGCCGCCCTTCGGGCAGATCTTCGGAGTGCCGTAGGTCAGCAGCTTGTCGTCGCAGTAGCCGTCGCCGTCGTCGTCGCAGCCCTTGTCCACCGCGGTGTCGCAGTCGTTGTCGACGTCGTCGCAGATCTCCTGCGCGCCCGGGTTGACCGTCGACCGGGTGTCGTCGCAGTCGTCGCCCTTGGTGCAGTTGGTCTGGACGATGTTGTAGCAGTAGAGCGTGGTGTTGCTGCTGCTCGAGCTGTGCACGCAGTAGGTCTCTCCGTCGAAGGCCGAGCCGTAGATGCCCGTCGCCGTCGTGAACTTCGACCCGTCATGCTCGCCGCTCGCCAGGTCGTAGCGGTAGACCCACGCGTTGGTCGAGCCGCGGAAGAGCTTGCCCTCGCCGACAGCCAGACCGCCGTAGAGGCTGCTGGTGTAGTCACCCTGGAGGTCGAAGGTGCGGTCGATGTTGCCGGTCAGCTTGTTGAGCTGCCACACGGTGCGGCTGTTGTAGCGCATCGCGTACACGGCCTTGTCGTCGCCGGCCACGCCGCCGGGGTTGCCGCCGATGTTGCGCGACCAGGTCACGTTCGAGGTCAGCCCCGCGCGCTTGGTGATGGTGCTGTCGCTCCAGTTGGCCGTGTAGTAGTGGTCCGTGCCCGTGTCGCCCCACACCTGGCGGATGTAGCGCTGCGACGAGGTGAAGCTGCCCACCGACACCTTGCTCTTGTTGTAGCGGTAGATGTTCGAGCTGCCGGAGCTCCACTGCGGGAACCAGTACTCGGAGCGGAAGTTGTGGTAGCCGCCGCCCTCACCGTAGGTCGGAACCACGTAGGTCGTGGGCTGGTAGTTGGCGTCCTTGTCGGCCAGCGGGTAGCAGTACACCCGCTGCGGCGAGGCGTTGTCCGCCACGCACAGCTGGTTGTTGCTGTTGATGGTCACCGAGTCCGGGTTCACCGCGGTGTTGAACTTGATGCCGTCGTGCTTGAAGTCGGTCATGTCGTACCGGTAGACCCAGTTGCTGCTGTTGGTCCGGTAGAGCTTGCCGTCCTTGATGCCGATGCCGTAGCAGTTGCCGCCGTTGAAGTCGCCGCCGAGGTCGAACTCCTTGTCGGTCCGGCGCGCGCCATTGCTGCGGTTGAACGCGTACACGTGCGTGTTGGAGTCGTAGCGCATCGTGTAGACGTAGTTCGTGTCCAGCGCCATGCCGCCGTAGTAGGTGGTGGCGTAGGGGCTGGTCCACACCTTGGTCGACGACTGCGACTTCAGCCGGTAGACGCGCGAGTAAGTCGAGCTGCTGCTGTAGCTGGCCGCGTAGTAGTCGGTCTCGCCCTTGTCGCCCTGAATCTGGCGGATGTACTGCAGCCCACTGTTGAACGAGCCCTTGTACTTCGCCGTCTTGTCGTAGCGGTAGACGATGGTCGCGTTCGAGCTATTCCACTCCGGGTTCCAGTACTCGTCGTAGTGGTGGTGGTAGCCGCCGCCGTAGCTCTTGGTGTCCATGCCCAAGACCTGGTTGGCGTTGATGCCGCCCTGCGGGTTCTTCGGCAGGTTCACGCAGCGCGCGTCACCCGGGTAGCTGTTGTGGTAGCCGCAGAACTCACCGTCGGTCGGGTTGAACGAGCCGCCGTGGATGTCGCGCTCCAGGTAGAAGGTGAGCCCGTCGTACTTGCCCGACGCCAGGTCGTAGCGCTCCACGTAGCCGTTGGAGTTGCCGCGGTAGAGCTTGGTGCCGTAGACGCCCGCCGACCCATAGACGGTGCTGTTCATGTACTGACCACCGGTCAGGTTGAACGTCGAGTGCACCGTGCCGTTGGACTTGTTGAGGCGGTACACCGTCGAGCTGCCATTGCGAATGCCGTAGACGTAGTTGGCGTCCACCGCGACCGCGCCGGCGGTGGTGCCGATGCTGCGGTTCCACACCTTGCGACGGTTCATGCCGTCGTTGCGCGAGATGGTCGCGTAACCCCAGTTCGCCGAGTACCAGTCCTCGTCGTTGAGCTCGCCGGCCAAGCCCATGATCTGCGACTGACCTGAGAAGAACTGACCGGTGTAGTTGCGCGCCTTGTTGTAGCGGTAGACCCACTCACCCGACCACGCCGGCATCCAGTACTCCTGGAAGTGCGGGTGCCAGCCTGCGCCGTGCGAGTGGTTGTTGCCCGCGATGTAGTAGCTCGAGCTGTAGCCATTGAGCTGCACACCCTTGGTCCCGCCAGCGCGGCCGAGCTTGTAGCAGTAGTAGGGCTGGCTGCTGCCACCGTGGTACGCGATGCACATCTCGTTGCCGATGGTAGCGCTGAGGTACGGGGTCTGGTGGATGTAGAAGCTCTCACCCGTGGGCGTGCCGGTGTGCTTGCTGTAGCCACGCAGGTAGCGGTTGGTGCTCGCGTAGTAGAGGTGGTCGCCCACGATGGACAAGCCGCCGTAGAGGTTGCCGTAGTAGTTGTAGAGGCTGAACGAGCGGATGTAGGCGCCGTTGTTGCGGTCGACCACCCACACCGTGCTGTTGTTGTAACGCATGATGTAGCAAGAGGTCTTGTCACACGCCACGCCACCGATGGTGCCGCCGGGGCTGTAGGTCCACTTCACGCTCTTGGACTCGGTGAAGCCGCGGGCGTAGCCGTTGCCCCAGTTCGCGGTAGCGAAGGTGCCGTCCTCGTTGCCCCAGAGCTGCATGATGTAGTTCTGGCTCAGGGTGAACGAGCCCAGGTAGCCGCCGCTCGTGTTGTAGCGGTAGACGGGCGTGTTGCCGCTGGTCCACTGCGGCTGCCACAGCTCCTTGGTCTTGGGCATGTAGCCGCCGCCGTGGCTGCGCGGGTTCACCGTGATGGTGCGCTTGTAGTGACCCCAGCTGCCGGAGTTGTAGCTGGTGTTCTCGAAGGTCACGTCGTTGTCGGGCAGCGTGTTGCAGTAGATGTAGCTGCTCGTGCTCGACGTGCACATGTGCTCGCCGTCGAAGGCCACCGTGTAGGGCGTCTGCGTCGGCCGCGTGTAGAACTTGTCCCACTGGCCGTTCATCTTGTAGCGCGCGGCGTAGCTGTTGCCGCTGACGCGCCACAAGCGGTCGTTGTGCCAGAAGAGGCCGCCGTACATGGTCGAGTTGGTGAACCAGCCGCTCATGTTGAAGGTCGTGCTCAGCGCGCCGTTGGAGCGCGCCAGGCGCCACACCGTCGTGCCCGTCGAGCGCATGGCGTAGACGTAGGTCTTGTCGACCGCGACGCCACCGGCGGTGCTGCCGATGTTGTAGCTCCAGGTCGCGCCGGTGGACTTGGCGCCCTCGCGGCGGGTGATGGTGTTGTAGCCCCAGTTCGCCGAGTACCAGGCGTCGTCCGTGCGGTCGCCCACGACACCCATGAGCTGGCTCTGCCCGGAGTTGAAGCTGCCGAGGTAGGCGCGGTTGTGGCTGTAGCGGTAGACGGTCTGGCCGGACCACTGCGGGTACCAGTACTCCTGGCGCTTGTGGTGGAAGCCGCCGCCGTGCGAGCGCATGTTGTCGTCGATGCGCTTGACCGTGTAGTCCTCGTCCGAGTCCGGCACCGAGTAGCAGGTGGTGAGGCCGTTGTAGTACGCGCCGCAGATCTGCGTCTTGGTGGCCGCGACAGCGTGGTTGCCCTGCTTGGTCTGGATGCGGATGCCGTCAAAGGCGCCACGCGTGCCCTTCTCGAAGCCGTAGCGGTAGATCCAGCTGTTGTCGCTCGAGCGGAAGAAGCGCCCGTCGATGATGCCGATGCCGTAGGTCGTCCCGGTGTAGCTGTTGACGTCGAACTCCTTGCTCGTGTCGCGGCTACCGGTGGTCGAGTTGAACGCGTAGACCCGGCTGCCCGTGTAGCGCATGCCGTAGACCCGGTCCTTCCAGTGCGCGACGCCGCTGAAGTAGCTGGTCACGCTCGGCGAGCTCCAGAGCTTGGTGCTCGTGCCCGACTTCAGCTTGACGATGCCGCCCGCGCTGCTGCTGGTGTAGACCGCGGCGTACCAGTCCGTCGCCGTGGTCTCGCCGTGGAGCTGCCGCACGTTGCCGAGGCCGCTGTTGAAGCTGCTCTTCAGCGGGTAGGGCGCCGTGGTGCTGTAGCGGTAGACCTTGGTGTTGCTGCCGGACCACTCGGGGTACCAGAACTCGTTGTAGTAGGGGTGGTAGCCGCCGCCGTAGCTCTTGTGGTCCAGGCCGATGACCGTCGGGGTGACCGTCTCCTTCGACACCAGCTCGTTGCCGCAGCCCGCAGCGCTGACCTTGGAATTCTTGCAGACGGTGTTGTCCTTCACGATCTTGGTCGGGTCGCAGTAACCGTCGCCGTCGTCGTCGCAGCCCTCGTCGGTCACGCCGTTGCAGTTGTTGTCCTTGTTGTCGCAGATCTCAGCGGCGAGGCCGTTGTAGACCTCGGCGTTGTTGTCGTCGCAGTCGCCGGTGACCGTCGACTTGTAGACCCCCTCGGCCTTGCACAGGCACTGGTAGGTGTTGCCGCCGTAGCTGTCGCCGTCGTTGTCGATGTAGAACTTGCCGCAGCCGAGCGCGTTGACGTCGTTGGTCTTGCCGTCGCAGTTGTCGTCGTCGGGGGTGCCGCACGACTCCTGAGCGCCAGGGTTGATCTTGTTCGAGCCGTCGTGGCAGTCGTTCGAGCCTGCCGTGCAGGTCGACGGGAACTGGCAGGTCGAGCAGCCGAGCGTCTTCACCGCGGCGGCGCACTTGTCGTCCCACTTCGTCGAGCAGCAGTAGCCGTAGCCCGGCTTGGCGCACAGGCAGGTCGAGATGCTCGACACGGAGCAGCCCTTGGCGCCGTGGCCCGCGCAGCAGTTGCCGAAGGTGAACTCCGCGTTGATGTCGCAGTAGTTGTCGTTGTCCTTGTCGCAGGACTCGTCCAGCTGGCTGTTGCAGTTGTTGTCCTTGTCGTCGCAGATCTCGGTCGCGCCCGGGTTCACCGTGGCGTCCTTGTCCTGGCAGTCGTCGCCCGTCTTGCAGTCGAACTTGCCCAGCGTGTAGCAGTAGAGCGACGAGTCCCCGCTCGAGTAGCAGATGTTCTTGCCGTCGTAGGCCGACGTGTAGACGCCGGGCACGACCTGGAACTTCATGCCGTCGTGCTTGCCGTTGAGGTCGTAGCGGTAGACCCAGCGGTTGGTCGCGGCGCGGTAGAGCTTGTTGTCGTGGATGGTGAAGCCGTCCACGTCGCTGCCCGTGAAGCCGCCCGTGAGCGAGAAGGTCGACGTCTGGTTGCCGTTGTCGCGGTCGAGCACGTAGACGGTCGTGCTGCCGTGCCAGCCGCCGTAGACCTTGTTGCCCACCACGGCGATGGAGCTGTGCCCCGAGCCCTGGTCCCGGCGCCAGCTCTGCCCGCTGGTCATACCGTTCATCTTGTACCAACCGTAGTAGTAGCTCGCGAGGTAGTAGTTGTCGCTCGTCGGGTCAGCCGTGGCGCCGTAGATGTAGCGCACGCCGGAGTAGAAGTTGGTGACGTAGCTGAGGTCGCTGGCCTTGTAGCGGTAGATGTACGTGCCGCCGCTGGTGTAGCTCGGGTACCAGTACTCGTCGTACTTCGGGTGGTAGAGGCCCGCGTAGCTCCGCGTGTTGATGCTCTTGACCGTGCCGATGAACGAGGGCGTCGCCTGCACGCAGCCCGGGCCAGCCTCGGTGCCGGTCTTGGGGCAGCTGCTGTTGTTGGTCACCAGCATGCCGGCGGCGCAGAAGCCGTCGCCGTCGTCGTCGCAGCCCTTGTCGATGGAGCCGAGGCAGGCGTTGTCCTTGCCGTCGCAGATCTCCGACGCGTTGGGGTTGATGGTGGCGTCCGCGTCGTCGCAGTCACCGCCGACCACCGCCGACTCGGAGCCCGACTGCACGCACATGCACTTCTTGGCGCCAGCGCCGAAGCCGTCCTTGTCGAGGTCGGGGTAGAACTCCTTGCAGTTGAGCGCGCTCTCCTCGTTGGTCAGGCCGTTGCAGTCGTCGTCGATCGGCGTGCTGCAGTCTTCCTTCGCGCCGGGGTTCACGTTCTTGTTGCCGTCGTCGCAGTCGCCGCCACCCTTCGGGCAGCCGGGGCTCACCGCCTGCGTGCCCTTGCAGTAGCCGTCGCCGTCGCCGTCGTTGCAGATCTCGTCGACGCCGCCCGCGCAGTTGTTGTCCAGGCTGTCGCCGCAGACCTCAGCCGCGCCGGGGTTCACACCCTTCTTGGTGTCGTCGCAGTCCCCGCCGCCGTTCTTGCACACCGAGGGCTGCCCCAGGGTGGCCATGGCCGCGTCGCAGTAGTCGTCGCCGTCGTCGTCGCAGCCGAGGTCGACCTTGCCGTCGCAGTTGTTGTCGGCGTCGTCGCAGATCTCGGTCTTGCCCGGGAACACCTGGCCGTTGGAGTCGTCGCAGTCGCCGCCGCCCTTGCTGCACACCGCCGGCGTGCCGACGATCGACGCCTTGCTGTCGCAGTAGCCGTCCGAGTCGTCGTCGCAGCCGTCGTCCTTCTTGCCGTCGCAGTTGTTGTCCTTGTCGTCGCAGACTTCCTTCGCGCTCGGGGACACCGCGCCGTTGTTGTCGTCGCAGTCGTCACCACTGCCGGTGTTGACCTTGCCGCGCTTGCACACGTAGCAGTTGCCGACGCCCACGGAGCTCATGGTCCACTTGCCGTCGGTGCCCATGAGCACGCCGTCGTTGGTCACCGAGTTGTTCGGGGCGCCGCCGCTCCAGTTCGTGTAGTTGAACTGCGAGCTGTTGCTCCACTTGAACACGCCCTCGGTGTCGATGTCGTTCGCGCCGACCCAGCCCTTCACCGTCGCGCCGCAGCCCTTGGTGATGGCGGAGCGCACCGCGGTGTTCTCCTCAACCGAGTTGATCGAGGCGAGCGAGCCGCCGAGCGACTCACAGGCGTTGAGCGAGGAGCCCCAGGTCTTGAGCGTGTTGAAGGCCTGGTAGCAGACGTTGTTGAAGACCACGCCGTCGCACTTCGGGTTGCTCTTGACGCACAGCGCGTTGGCCGTGATCTGCATGTTCGCGTCGCAGTGACCGTCGCTGTCGTCGTCGCAGCCCTCGTCCTTGACGGTGTTGCAGTTGTTGTCGACCGCGTCGCAGATCTCCTTGCCGCCGGGCTTGGTGGTGTTGTCGTTGTCGTCGCAGTCGCCGGCCACCTTGGTCAGGTAGTCGCCCTCGGCCACGCACTGGCAGCGCGCAGGCCCGGCGCCGAAGCCGTCCTTGTCGACGTCCTTGTAGAAGTTGGTGCAGCTCGTGGCGCCCACCTCGTTCAGCGAGCCGTTGCAGTTGTTGTCGAGGCCGTCGCCGCACACTTCCTTGGCGTTCGGGTTCACCGACGTCTTGGTGTCGTCGCAGTCGCCCGTCTTGGTGGCGTTGAACTTGCCCTCGGCGGTGCAGAGGCACTGAGACACCTGCACGCCGAAGCCGTCGCCGTCACCGTCGTAGTAGAAGGTCGTGCAGTTGCCCGCCGCGTTGGAGTTCAGCGAGTTGTCGCAGTTCTCGTCGACGGTGTTGCCGCAGATCTCGGTCGCGCCGGGGTTGACCCCGCTGGCCTGGTCGTCGCAGTCGCCGCCGCCCTTCGTGCACACCGCCGGCGTGCCGATGGTGGTCATGCCCGAGTCGCAGTAGCCGTCCTTGTCGTCGTCGCAGCCCTCGTCGGTGGCGCCGTTGCAGTTGTTGTCGACGCCGTCGCAGAGCTCCTGGGTACCGGCGTTGATCAGGTAGTTGGCGTCGTCGCAGTCGCCGCCCTTGGTCGCCTTGAACTCACCGGCCTTGATGCACATGCACTTTGGCGCGGTCGCGCCCGAGCCGTAAGTGTCGTTGTCCTTGTCGACGTAGAAGTTGGTGCAGCCGGTGGCGCCGATGTCGTTGTAGCCACCGGAGCAGTTCTCGTCGGTGGTGTTGCCGCACAGCTCAGCCGCGCCCGGGTTCACCGCGGCCGCGCTGTCGTTGCAGTCGCCGCCACCCTTGCTGCAGACCTTGGGCGTGCCCACGATCTTCAGGTTGCTGTCGCAGTAGTTGTCGTTGTCGTCGTCGCAGTTCTCGTCGGTGGTGCCGTCGCAGTCGTTGTCCGCGTCGTCGCAGATCTCGGCGCCCGACTTGCTGACGTTGGGGTTGCTGTCGTTGCAGTCGCCGCCGCCCTTCTTGCACACGTTCGGGAAGCCGATGGTGGTCAGCTTCTCGTCGCAGTACTCGTCGCCGTCCTTGTTGCACTTCTCGTCGATGGCGCCGTCGCAGTTGTCGTCGGCGTCGTTGCAGACCTCGGTCGCGGTCGGGAAGACCTTCTTGTTGGCGTCGTTGCAGTCGTCCTTCTGCACCGCGCTGTAGGGCGCCGTCGGCGCGCACAGGCACTTCGACAGGGTCAGGCCGTACCCGTCCTTGTCGTTGTCGAGATAGTAGGTCTTGCAGCCGGTGGCGTTCTCGTTGTCGAGCACGCCGTCGCAGTCGTTGTCGACCCCGTCGCACACCTCGGTCACGCCCGGCTTGACCGCCGTGTTCTTGTCGGCGCAGTCACCGCCCTTCGGCGCGCGGAAGAAGCCGTCGGCCTTGCACATGCACTTCTTGAGCGACAGACCGAAGCCGTCGTTGTCCTCGTCAAAGTAGAACTCCGAGCAGCCGGCCGCGTCCTGGTCGTTCTGCGAGCCGTCGCAGTCGTCGTCGATGCCGTTGTTGCAGACCTCGGGCGCCTTGGGGTGCACGTCGAAGTTGAAGTCGTCGCAGTCGCCCACGCCGTTCTTGCACAGGGTCGAGATCGGGTTGCCGGCGAGCAGCTTGGCGTCGCAGTAGCCGTCCTTGTCGTCGTCACAGCCGTTGTCGGTCTCGCCGTTGCAGTCGTCGTCCTTGTTGTCGCAGAGCTCCGCGGCCTTGCCCTTGTAGGCGTTGGCGTCCTGGTCGTTGCAGTCGCCGCCGCCGTTCGGGCAGACCTTCGGCGTGCCCACGATCTGCAGCGTGCTGTCGCAGTACTTGTCGCCGTCGTCGTCACAACCCTCGTCGGTCTTGCCGTCGCAGTTGTTGTCCTTGTCGTCGCAGATCTCGAGCACACCCGGCTTCACCGTGTCCGACGTGTCGTCGCAGTCACCCGCCTTGGTGGTCTTGTAGGTGCTGGTCGCCTCGCAGTAGCACTTGGCCGTGCCCGCGCCGAAGCTGTCGCCGTCGCCGTCCTTGTAGAACTTCTTGCAGTAGATGGCGTCTTCGTCGTTCTGCGTGCCGTTGCAGTTGTTGTCCTTGTTGTCGCCGCAGATCTCGGCCTTGCCGGGGTTCATCGACGCGTCGGTGTCGTCGCAGTCGCCGCCGCCGTTGATGCACACCGCAGGCGTACCGACGATGGTCTTGCCCTTCTCGCAGTACTTGTCGCCGTCGTCGTCGCAGCCCTCGTCGACCTTCTTGTCGCAGTTGTCGTCGAGGCCGTTGCAGATCTCCTCAGCCGCCGGGTTGACGGTCTTGTCGTCGTCCTTGCAGTCGCCCGGGTTCACCGCGACGTAGGGCGACTTGCCCACACACAGGCACTTGCTGACGTTGGTGCCCCAGTCGTCGGAGTCGCCGTCGTAGAAGAAGGGCTTGCAGCCGGTCGCGCCGACGTCGTTGAGGTCGCCGTTGCAGTTGTCGTCGATCTCCGTGGAGCAGACCTCGTTCACACCCGGGTTGACCTTGGCCACCGTGTCGTTGCAGTCGCCGCCGCCGTTGATGCACGAGTTCGGCTTGCCGACCGTGATCATGTCCTTGTCGCAGTAGGTGTCCTGGTCGTCGTCGCAACCCTCGTCGATCTTGCCGTCCGAGTTGTTGTCGAGGTCGTCGCAGATCTCCTTGCCCTCAGGGTTGATCTTGTTGTCGGTGTCGTCCGTGTCGCCGCCGCCCTTGGGGCACGCGGTGATCGGCTTGGCCTTGTTGTCGTAGACCACGTTGACGTCGCAGTAGCCGTCGCCGTCGTCGTCGCAACCCTCGTCGGTGGTCCCGTCGCAGTCGTCGTCCTTGTTGTTGCAGCTCTCCGACGCGTCGGGGTTCACCGGCTGGTTGGCGTCGTCGCAGTCACCCGGCTTGGTCGCCGTGAACGCGCCGGTCGCCTCGCAGATGCACTTGAAGGGCGTCGTGCCCCACTTGTCCGAGTCCTGGTCGGTGTAGAAGTTGGTGCAGCCCTCGGCGTTGAGGTCGTTCTTGTCGCCGTCGCAGTCGTCGTCGACCGAGGTCGAGCAGAGCTCCTTGGCGGCCGGGTTGACGCTCTTGTCGGCGTCGTTGCAGTCGCCACCCTTCGACGCCTTGTAGGCGCCGGAGGCCGAGCACAGGCACTTGGGCGCGCCCGAGCCGAAGCCGTCACCGTCGAGGTCGGCGTAGAAGTTCGTGCAGCCGGAGGCGTTCTCCTCGTCCTGCTGCCCGTTGCAGTTGTCGTCCTTGCCGTTGCCGCAGATCTCGGTCGCGCCCGGGTTCACCGTGCCGTCCTGGTCGGTGCAGTCGTCGCCGGTGCCGGTGCTGTCGTCGGCCGGCAGGGTCGACTTGACGCACTTGGCCGACTTCTTCACCGACGCGGTGGCCGCGCAGTAGCCGTCGCCGTCCTCGTCGCAGCCCTCGTCGATGCTGCTGTCGCAGTCGTTGTCGATGCCGTCGCAGATCTCGCCGCACTTCGGGTGACCGCAGCACGAAGCCCAGTCGTCGCAGTCGGTCTTGCCGTTGTTGTTGTTGTCCTTGCCGTCGTCGCAGATCTCACCGCTCGCGCAGTCGACCTCGATGTCGAAGGTGGCGGAGTCGTTGTCGCCCAGGGCGTCGACGACCACGTAGTACTTCACCCCGGTCTGGGCCGGGAACGAGGCCTCGCCCTTGCCCGAAGACACCGACGCGTAGGCCAGGCAGCTCGAGGGATCGCAGCCCTTGGCGGTCTCCTTGAGCACGAAGACCTTGACCTTGTCGCTGGTGGAGTTGGTCACCTTGACGATGACCGGCACGTTCTTGTCGCTGGTGAACGAGTAGGCGACCTCCTTGCCGTTCAGGGTCACGCCACCGGCGCAGCTGTAGCTCGACACGATGTCGGTCGCCGCGCCGCTGTTGGTCACCAGCTTGGTCACCGAGTCGCCGCACTTGAACGCGGTCTGGGCGCTGCACAGGCAGGTGTTGCTGTGCTTGCACTCGCCGCTGGAGCACGTGTCCGCGGTGCACGCGTCGCCGTCGTCGCAGTCCTTGGCGCCCTGGCAGTCCTTGAAGCCGTTGGCGAAGAACTGGAACACCAGCTTCATCAGGTCGTCGGGGGTGTCGACGTCGCTCTTGACGCCGCCGAAGAGCACCGACGACGCGATGGTGCGGTACTTGGCCGTGGGGTTGTCGTGGGCCACGTGGACCCAGAACTTCTCCACGCCGGTGTTCTTGAGCAGGTTGCCCGTGCGCTTCACCGCGAGGTTGCCCGCGATCTGGTCGTTGAGGTTGTTCCAGGTGAAGTCCTGGCTGTACCCCCACTTGTAGTTCTTGTTGCTGGCCACGTCGGCGTAGGTGAGGAAGCCGGTGAGCGGCCCGGTCACGCCGTTGGGCGCCGAGTCGAGCACGCCCTGGACCTTGAAGAAGTTGTGCAGCGACGTCGGCGAGTCGAAGGCCCAGGTGTCGCCACCCTCGAGGTAGATGCGTCCCCCGCCGGAGAGGTAGAGCTTCAGCGCCTCGACCTCGGTCTCCTTGAGCACGTGGTTGTCAGGGAAGACGCCGAGCAGGATGAAGATGGCCTCGAAGCTCGACAGCTTCTTGTAGAGCGACATGTCCTGCGCGATCTGCACCTGCTTGCCGAGCTTCTTGACCGCGTCGTAGACCGGCTGCGCGTTGCTCAGCGGCACCTCACTGGGCTTCCAGATCAGCACGCCACCCTCGTAGGTCACGGTGATCGAGAAGGTGCACAGCTTGTAGAGGTGGCCGTCGGTGACCTTGATGGTGACCTCGTGGTCGCCGATGTCCGTCGCCTTGGGGGCCATGGTCAGGGTCGAGTTCCACGAGCCGTCGAGCCAGTAGTAGAGGGCCGTGGAGATGCTCACGAACGAGGGCGCCTTCACCAGCTGGAAGCTGACGATGTCGGCCAGGTCCGGGTCCTTCGCCTTGACCGGTACCGTCTTCGACGTGCCCGCGAGCACGGTCTGGTTCGGCGGGCAGGACTGGAACGAGGGCGCGGAGCCCTTGGCGACGCAGAAGTTGTCGACACCGAAGCGGGTGAGGTTGAACGAGCTGCCGCTCGACGCGCACACCGCGAGGCGCAGACCGTTGGAGCCGGAGAGCTCGGGCGGCAGCTTCACGGTCATGGTCTCAGCCACGATGTTCTTGCTGGGCGTGACCACGTCCACCGTGGTGGCCTTGGTCCAGTCGACGTTCTCACCGTCGAGGCTGCCGAGCACGCGCAGGGTGGTGTCGCCGCTGTTCTTGATGAACTCGCGGTCGAGCTGGATGGTGATGTTGCTCGAGCCCGCCGCCTGGAAGATCGGCGACTGCAGGCAGGTCTCGTAGTTGACCTTGATCGGCGTCCAGGTCAGCCGGGCGTAGTTGTCGGGGCCGAGGCCGCCCTGGGTGTCCACGGCCCAGTTGGTCTTGGCCGTGCCGGTCACGTCGGTCGGGTGCCAGCCCATGAGCGCCAGGTTGGTCGACTCGGAGAAGTCCTGGCAGTAGTTCAACGCGAAGGTGCAGACCGACTTGGCCTCGGCGACGCACTGGCGCGAGCCGTCGGGCTGGGTCTTGCACTTGCCCGTCTTGCAGGCGCTGCTCAGGTGGCCGCAGTCCTTGGCCTCGGTCTCGACCGAGCAGCACAGGCCGCCCTCGCCCACCGACTCGAAGCTGCCGCACTGGCCGAAGATGCAGTAGTCGTTGGTGCAGGCGTTGCCGTCGTCGCAGTCGAACTGGTCGTTGCAGCAGCCCTGCTGCGGCTTGTGGGCGCAGTTGCCCTCCACGCAGGTGTCCAGCGTGCACTTGTTCTTGTCGTCGCACTCACCGTCGTTGACGCAGTCGCACTCCGGCTTCTTGGCGAAGTCGCAGGTGCCCTGCCCGTTGGTGATGCTCTTGCAGGTGTCGGTCGTGCACGCCCAGTTGTCGTCGCAGTCGGTGTCGCCGGTGCAGCAGCCGTTCTTGGGCGCCGAGTGCCGGCACGAGTTGTTGAGGCAGTAGTCGATGGTGCACGGGTTCTTGTCGTCGCAGGCCGTCAGGGCGTCTTTGTCGTCGAGGCAGCAGTCAGCGATCTTGGTGGCGGCGCACTTGTTGTCGACGCACTTGTCGGCGGTGCACTGGTTCTTGTCGTCGCACTGCCAGTCGGCCACGCAGCAGCTCTCCGACGGGGTGTGCTTGCACTCGCCGCAGGAGCCCGACGTGTCGCAGCTGTCCACCGTGCAGGGGTTGTTGTCGTCGCAGTCCTTGGACTCCTTGCACTTGTCGTCAGCGGCCTTGAACGCGCACTTGTTGTTGGCGTCGCAGAAGTCGGTGGTGGTGCAGTCCTTGTCGTCGCAGTCCTCAGGGCCGTTGCAGCAGCTGGCGTCGCCGTTGTCGACGAACTTGCAGGTGTTGGTGGTGGTGTCGCAGCTGTCGATGGTGCAGGCGAGGCCGTCGTTGCAGTCGCCCGTGGCGTCGCAGCAGTTCTCCTTGAACTTGTCCTTGATGCCGACGCAGCCGTGGTTCACGCACACGTCTGCGGTGCAGACCTTGCCGTCGTTGCACTCGCTGTTGGCGTCGCAGCAGCCCTGCCACTTCTTCGGGTAATTACACAGGTTCTTGTCGAGATCGCAGACGTCGTAGGTGCAGAACTTGCCGTCGTCGCAGTCGACGATCGACTCGCAGCAGCCGGGTGTCTTGGCGTGCAAGCACTGGCCGTTCTTGTCGGTGGGCGAGTTCTTCTTGCAGCTGTCTACGGTGCACAGCTTGCTGTCGTTGCAGTCGGCGTCCTTCTCGCAGCAGTCGACCAGCTTCACGTTGTAGCACTGGTTGCCGGTGCAGTAGTCCCACGTGCACTCGTTGTCGTCCTCGCACTCGTTGGTCTGCTTGAACTCGTCGCAGCAGTTGGGCTTGGAGTCGTCGGTGACGTGGCTGCACTTGGTCCAGCCGCCAGACTGAGGCTGATCGCACTTGTCGATGGTGCAGTAGTTCTTGTCGTCACAGGCGGTGTTCGTGCCCGAGCTGCAGCAGTCCTTGCGGAAGTAGTTGACGTCGAAGCGGCACTCGAAGTTGACGCAGGAGCCCACGAGGCAGGGATCGCTGGACGCGCACTCGCTGTCAGCGCAGCAGGTGCCCTCCGGCTTGACGTGGGAGCACTTGCCGGTGGCGGCGTTGCAGGTGTCGACCGTGCAGCCCTTGCCGTCGTCGCACTCGCTGTTCTCGCTGACGCAGCACTCCGGGTCCGCCTTCACGTTGCTGCAGACGCCCTTGGGGCCGGACAGATCGCACTTGTCGGTGGTGCACTTGTTGTTGTCGTCGCACTCCGTGTCCTTGAGACAGGCGGTGCACTTGGAGTTCGCGGTGTTGGGGTCGGTGCAGGTCTCACCGGCGGCGCAGTCGAAGCTCGACCCGCAGCAGTTGGCGGTGAGCTCGAACTTGCACTTGTTGCCGATGCAGAACGCGTTGGTGCAGGCGAGGCCGTCGTCGCAGTCGCTCGACGTGGCGCACGGGTGGTTGATGATGACTCGGCGGACGCCGCGCGCCTCCTTGTTGGTCAGCTCGTTGTTGCTCGTGTTGACCAGCACGCACGCGAGGGTGTGGTAGCCGACCTTGAGCTTGGAGAAGGTGTACGAGGTGCCCGTGGTCGCGCCAGCGAGCTTGCCGTTGAGGTAGCAGTTGATCTTGCCGGGCGTGAAGTTCGACGTCGTGAACTTGAACGTGACGTCCTGCGAGCCGCCGGCGGCGACCACCCACTCCTGGTCCACAGTGGGAGCCGTGACGTTGATGGCGGGTTCGCCGAGGTTGAACGTCTCGACGCCAAAGGCCGCGTCCACGCCGGAGGCGTAGTCCGTCAGCAGCCCAGCTGCGGGTTCGGGCTGGCGATCTTCGGCGCACGAGGCGAGGACGAAGACCAAGCCAGCAAGCAACCCAAGCCGTAGGCCAGACCGCACAGCGGACTGCTGCTTGGCGCGACGCTTCACGGCGCGACCCCGCACGGCAGCTTCCTGCGTAGCGTGGGTGTGGTGCTGATGCCGCATTCCAATCCTCCTCACGACAGGTCCCGGCAGATCGACAGACCTTCGCGTACCTATGTCGGGGGATCTGGCTCTACCTCAAGCGCACCAAAGCGGCGCCACAACAGCCCTCCTCCTATCGGCAAAAACCACACAAACGCGGGGCGTTCAGGCGGTCGTTGGGGTCCGATTTGAGGCGTGACTCCTGCGTCGTTGAGGTTCGGGGTGCTTGCGGAACCCTGCGACCTACCACTCCATTGGGGGACAGAGATAGAAGGCCCTCAGTAACAAAACGTAGCAAAGCAAGGGCTTGAAGGCAAGCGGATGGTGAGGGTCCCGGATCGTCACCCAGGCGGTCGCCAGCCGCTCGCGAGCCATGTCGCGCGCGCCCCCGGCGCAGCGCGTGTTGTGCCCCCGGATCGGGGCCGCAGCGTCCGTCGTCGCGGCAAGGCTGCGGGCTGATCTGCGGCTGTAGCGAGCGGCTGTGGCGAGCGGCAGCGACGTGCGACTGGCCGCCGTCAAACGACCGCCGGGGCGGTCAGCCGGCGCGGTCTCCCGGCAGCGTCGCCTGGCAGTGTCGCCCCGAAGCGTCGCCCCGAAGCGTCGCCTGGCAGGACCACCGGGAGGGAGCGGCAAGCGCGCTTCTCTGGCGGGTTCAGCCCGTGCGCGTCCGGTCGTGGGCGGGCGTTGGCTCGCGATCGTCGGTCCACCGCACGCTCCATGCACCACAGAGGGCCTTCGCGACGTCGGCCACCGCGGGGCGCTGGGCCGGTTGGGCGAGGTCGACGTAGCCCGCCCCACGGTGACCACAGAGGGTCAGGTGGGGCGTGAGCTCCGCGTCGATGGCCACGTTCATCGCGAGCCCGTGCCGCGCCACGCCGTCCGCGTGTCGCAGACCGACGCTGGCGAGCTTGGCCCCGCCGACCCACAGGCCCGTGTCGACGCCCGTACCTGCAGTGACCTGAACGCCGTGGGCGGTCGCGATCGTCCGGGCGGCGTCGAGCAGCTCGTCGACCAGGCCCGCGATGGCGGTCCGGTCGCAGGCCACCGCGACGAAGACCACCAGTTGCCCGGGCAGGTGAAGCGTGGCCTGGCCACCGCGATCGGCCCGCACGGTCGGGATCCCCGCCGCCTCAGCCGCGGCGATCGTGTCAGCGAGATCGCCGCGCTGCCAGACCCGGCGTCCCAACGTGAGCACGGCGGCCACGGGCTCGAAGAGGAGCAGGCGCGGCTCGCCGTCCTGGGCAGCGGCGGCGGCGTGTTCGAGGTTGAGGGCGTGGGCGTCGGTGAAGGCCAGCCGTCCAGCCCAGGTCGCGGCGGCGCCCTGGAGGCGCGGGCGATGGTCGACGGTGTTGCGCACCCTGGCGTCGGCGGGCGGTGGGCGGGTCACCGGCTCACGTGGCGACCCGCAGGAGCAGCCAGGCGACAAACACGGGCGCGGCGAAGAGCACACCGTCGAGCCGGTCGAGCATGCCACCGTGGCCGGGGAGCAGGTTGCCGCTGTCCTTGGTGCCCGAGGCGCGCTTGAACAGCGACTCGGCGAGATCGCCCACCTGCGCCACGGCGCCGCACCCCGCGCCGAGGAC
>JAUIAC010000539.1 GCA_030425545.1 bacterium
GGCAGGTGTTCGAAGAGAAGAGTTTTCAGCCGGGCGCGCCAGCGGATATAGGCCGGGCGGTAGGTGGGCGCGGTGCGGCCGGGCGTCCGGGTGGTGGGGGCCGGGCGGTAGGTGGGCGCGGTGCGCGCCGGCGTCCGGGTGGTGGGGGCCGGGCGGTAGGTCGGCGTGGGCCGGTAGGTCGGCGCTGTGCGACCCGGGGTTGTCCCAGGGCGGTACGCCGGCGCGGGGCGGCGTCCCGTGGCCGGGGTGGCCGGACGCGTGGTGCCTGGACCCGTGGTGCCTGGCCGCGTGGTGCCTGGACCCGTGGTGGCTGGGCGCGTGGTGGCTGGGGGCTGGTAGGCCGGACGGCGCGTCGCGCTGCCGGGGTTGGCCGGCACCCCGGGTCCGGGGCGGCTGCTGGTGCCGGGGATCACCCGCGTCCCTGTGTCGCGGTGCCCCCGCCCGCCGCCCTCGACGCGAGGCGCTGGCGTGCTCGTGCGGACGCGGATGTTGCGCGGCTGAGCGGAGGGGATCTGCGTGACCTGCCGCGTCCGCACGGGCGTGTTGCCCCAGCGCTGGACCGTCGTGACCCGAGGACCACGCCGGTAGGTCACCGTCGTGCCCGACTGGGTCCGCACCCGCCCGCGGTGGCCGAGCACCACGGTCTGCGAGTACACGGTGCGCGCCACGGCGGGCTGCACCACCACCGTGTTCACGGGCTGGCGGTAGAAGCGGTTCTGCCGCACGAAGATCCAGTAGTTGTAGTTGTTGTAGGTCGCGCCGCCGGGGCCGAGCGGGGCCCAGCCGACACACCCGCCGCCGCTGCGCCAGTAGACCCAGGCCGGCGCCCACTCGTAGCCCGGCTTCCAGGCCCAGCCGCGGAGGTTGTTGCTCCAGAACCAGCGACCGTAGTGGTAGGGGCCCCAGCCCCAGGGCTCACTGCTGACCCAGGTCCAGCCGTAGGACGTGTGGTCCCAGTGGCCCAGGTAGTAGGGGCGCCAGCCCGGCGTCTGGTTGGCGTTGGGGAACCACACCCAGCTGTGGCGGTTGTCCCACTCCCAGCGGCCGTGGTGCTGGAGGTCCGAGAAGGTGACACGGGGGTCGTTCTGCGCCGGGGCCTGCGCGACCGGCTGCGCGTAGGCCGGCTGGGCCGGCTGCGCGGGCGGCGCGTACACCGGCTGCTGCGGCCGGGTCTGCGCGGTGTAGCCGGGGTCGGTCGGCGACACGTACACCGGGCCGCACGCGCCGACGACGGTGGCCACGACCGTCACGAGCAGCGCCCACGTCAGGGGCCCGCGTCGCGGGTGGCTGGGCTGGGAAGTTCGGGTGTGGCTGCTCATGGCTGTCTCCCTGGGTCTCTGTCCGTCGACGCGGCGGACGACTAGCTTGTCTCTACGGGGTCGCGCGGCGTTCTCAGGCTCTTGGGGTGTCTGCCCCACTGCGACCGTCCTGGCAAGGAAGCCCCTCGTGCATGCAACGGAGCGCGCCATGACTTCATTCGACGAAACCTCGATTCGCTGCGAGGTGCGCACCTACAAGGAAGGCCTCCTGAGCCGCGTGGGCCATGATCTTGCCCTGCGAGCCCAGCGCCTGAGCGCCACGCCGGACCCCGCGCGCGGGTGGCACGTGCGCGTCCCCGTCGACGGCCTGGTGGTCGTGGGCGCGCTGCGCGACGGGCAGCTCGACGCGCGCGCGCTGTCGGCTGGCGACCGCGCCAAGATCCAGCAGACGCTGCGGCGCGAGGTGCTGCCGGCGCCGCGCTGCGCCCTCGTCGAGGCGTGGGTTCAGCCGCCCGAGGTCGCCGACGCGCCGGAGCGGCTGGCGAGCGTGGTCCGGCTCGCCGGGCGCGAGCGCGACGTCACGTGGACCGCGATGGCCGCCGACGCGACCTTGGCGGGGGAGCGACCCGCACCCCGGACCGGCGACCCGGCAGCCGGTCCGATCTACACCGCCTCGCTCGACGTGCGCGACTTTGGTCTGCGGCCCTACCGCGCCGCGTTTGGCGGCCTGCGTGTGAAGGCTGCGGTGGAGCTCCGCGTCGCGATCTCCGCCGCGGCCTTGGCGGCCCTGCGGGGCGTCACGTAGGGTCGGCCCGTGAACACGCGACCTCCCGGCTCCGCTCCCGCGCGACGACCCCTCGGCCACGGCCGCGCCACGACCCCGTGGCCGTCCCCGCGCGCCGCTCGCCCAGGCCGCCGCGCGCGGCCTCGCGCCCTCGTGCGTGCCGCGCTGGGTTGGCTGGCCCTGTGCGCGCTCGGCGCGTGTGGGCCGAGCGACGGGCCGGACCCGGCGGCCGACGCGATCGCAGGCGCGGACGGCGGCGCGGGCTGCGCCGTGCGCGCGGCCGACGGCGCGTGCTGCCCTGCGGGCGCGGTCTTGGGCGACGACGGCACCTGCGTCGCCCTGGGACCTCCCTCGTGCGGCGCCCACGTGGCGACCTCTGGCGCCGGCGCGCAGGTCGCGGCGCTGGCCGCCTGCGTGCCCCGCTGGTGCGCCGACTGGCAGGACGCCACGGGCGCCTCCTGCGACCCCTCGGCCTTGGGCTGTCTGCCGAGCCCGCGCGCGTGCAGCCAGACCGAGCTCGACCAGGGCGCCGGGTGCCCGGCGGGCGAGTGGCCCACCGCCACCGGCGCGTGCGCCTTGCCGGGACGCGCGGACCGATCGGCCGACGACCAGGGGCACCCGCTCGCCCCGAAGCCCCCGCATCTCTCCTGGTGCTGGGACCTCATGGAGCCCGGCGGCGGGGGCTGCGACGCGCCCAGCGACACCTGCTGGCCCACCGCACGCGCCTGCACCCCGGCGGAGCGGGCTGCGGGCAGGGGCTGCGCCGAGGGGACCTGGCCACGCTCGCCGCAGACCCCCGAGGCGCCAGATTGCGTGCCCGCTGGCGTCCCATGGACCTGCCCCGAGGGCTTCGTCCCGGACCCGACGGGCGAGGTGCCTCCGGGCGGCCTCGGTGCCTGCCGCGCCGACCCCGGTCGCTGCGGCGCCGGCCCCTGGCCGTCGGCGTCGGACCCCGCCGGTCAGCTGCCTGCCGACACCGTGTACGTCAGCGCCCTCGCAGCCCCAGGCGGCGACGGTACGAGCGACAAGCCCTTCCGGACCGTGAGTGAAGGCGTCGACGCGGCGCCCACCGGCGGCACCGTGGCCATCGCCGCCGGCCTCTATGACGAGGCGCTGCTGCTCAAGCGCCCGGTCCACCTCCGCGGTCGCTGCGCCGCGCTCGTGCGGGTGCGCTCCGCCGACGTGGCCGTGCTCGGGGTCAACGCCAAGGCGCAGCCTGGGGTCGCCACGGTGCGCGACCTCGCGCTGACCAGCACCGACAGCGCCGGGGTCAACGTCCGTGGGCCGCTGCACGTCAAGCTGACCCACGTGTGGGTCGACGGCCCGCGCCTCTTTGGCTTCAACGTCGACTCCCAGGGCGCGGCGCTCACGCTGACCGACTCGCTGGTGAGCCGTGTCCGAGTGAAGACGGCCGGCTACGCCAAGTGCGGTCAGACCGGGGACTTCGGGCGGCTGCACCTGGTCCGCTCCCGCCTGACCGGCTGCCGCATCAGCGGGCTCGACGTCACCGGCAAGGGCAGCGCCACCCGCCTGAGCGAGGTGCTCATCGACGGCGTGCAGACCCAGGAGGGCACCCAGGACTGGGGCGACGGGATCTCGATCCGCAACGGCGCGACGCTGCGGGCGCGCGGGCTCCGGATTCACGGCACGCACCTCAGCGGCGTGGCCAACGGGGAGTCGAGCGGAGGGTGCTGGCTCCACGGCGTGCAGGTCGACAGCGTGTTCACCGGCGGGCTCGACAACAACG
>JAUIAC010000540.1 GCA_030425545.1 bacterium
GGCTGCGGCTGCCCACCCGCGCGGCCAGGCCGGGCAGCGGAGGCACGTGGGGTAGCGGCTCGCCGGCGGGCGACGCGCCGCCGGCGACGCCGCCCAACGAGTCGATGCGCGCGCGAACCTGCGGCAAGAACCAGTCGACGTCGTCTTGCCCGCCGGCCTGAGCGACCGCCTGCAGGACCGGCACGGCCGCTGGCCCCACGAGCCGGGAGAAGATGTCGAGCGCCAGCCAGCGCGACCAGCCGTCGCCCACCGCGGCGGCGTCGGGCTCGTCCAGGGGGAGCGCGGCCACCAGCGTCGCGAGCACGCCCTCGAGCCCGGCTTCGTCTCCTGCGGCGTGGGCGCGCGCCGCCACGTCGGCCACGGCCTGCAGCGCCTCGAGCGTCGCCGCGCCCGAGCGCACGACCGCAGCGAGCCAACCGATGACACGCGGGTCGTCGTAGCGCCCCAGGGCGGCCAGGGCCGCCAGCCGGTCGCCCGCGTCTTCAGGGCCGTCGCGGAACGCGGTGAGCGCCAAGGTCGGCCCAGCCGCCGCCGGCCCCCGCTCGGCGAGCAGCAGCGCGGCGTCCAGGGCGGGCACCGCCTCGTGGCGCAGCGCCTGGGCGACGGCCGCGATCCTGCACCAACCGGCCCCGTCGAGCGGATCGTCGCCGGCCTCGCGCAGCACGCGCAGCGCGGCGTTGGCTGCGATCTCGGTGCCGCGCCCGGCCACCGCCGCGTCCACGCTGTCGAGCAGGGCCCGCACCAGCTCCGTGCCCAGCAGCAGGCCGTCGAGGGCGTCGCGCAGCCCGCCGCTCTTGACCCCGTCGTCCGCCTCACGCCAGAGCTGCGCGAGGGCGGCGTCGACCTCCGCGCGCGTCGGGCTCTCCTGCATCAAGGCGACGCGCAGGGCCGTCGCGTCGCCGCGGTCTCGAAGCGCGGCGGCCGCCGCGGTGATGTGAGCCGTGGTCATGGGGTCCTCCTGGGCGGCTTGGCGCCGCGCCGGCGTCGCAGCCAGCCGACCGCGAGCAGGACGAGCAAGAGCGCCCCGCCCACCTCCGCCGCGGCCCACGCCGGGGCACGCACCTGCCGCAGCGACGCGAGATCTGTGCGTGCCTGCCAGGCGCTGACGTCGATGGCCTCGCGCTCCAGCGCCACCGTGCGGACCCGTCGCAGCCGGTCCAGCGCGGCAACCGGGTTGGCGTTGAGCCAAGCGTCGAAGGCCATGCGGGTCGCCGTGGCGGCCCGCCGCAGCGCGCGCGCCTGGATGGCCGCGATCGCGTCCAGGGCCACCCGGACCTCGTCGGACTCGGCCTCGCGCCAGAGCGGCGCGCTGAGGGCCCCGACCTCCGCCACCGTGCGCTCGCCCGAGAGCACCCGCGGCTTCGCCACGACGAGGAGCAGGTCGTAGAGGGCCGCTCCGTCCTCTGCGCCCGCGGCGGCCAGGCTGTCGACGATGACGGACACCGCGCCCTTGCCCTTGGCCGAAGGTTCGTCCTTCCGCGGCGGCTGAAGCCAGGGCTCGAGCCCAGGTCGCACGGCCTCGTCGAAGGCGGGATCTCCCTCACCCAGGGCTCGCATCGCGGCGGTGATCGACGCCGGCGCGGCGCTCTCGTCGAGCACCGCCTCGACCTGATGGGCGAGCAGGCGATCCGCCGTGATCCGCAAGCGCCGCCGCAACGCCAGGGTGTCACCGACCGGGCGCTCCAGGGGCGCCCACACGCCGCCACCGGTGCGCAGGGCGCGGGCGCGGAAAGCAGCATCGAGGTGAGCGAGGAGCCCCGGGCTGCTGAGCTGGACGGTGTGCAGCGGGCTCGCGGCGTCCTGGACGTAGTGCAGCGCGCCGCCGAGCCAGACCAGGCTCAGGTACTCCGCGGTCTGTTTGTACTGCGTGTCGCCCCAGTTCTGCGCCAGCACGCTCAGGTCCATGTGGAGCTGCGCCATCTCGGCCGCGCCGCCGCGCACAGCCACGCCTGGGAGCACGGGCACCACCCGCAAGCCCTTGGCTGCGGGCGCGTCGACCCCCGTCGCCGCAGGGGGCAAGGCGGTGTGCGCCCACTCGCCGCTGCCAGGCCCGACCGCCGGCCCGTGCTGCAGCGTGCGCGGGTCCAGCGGCGTCGGCGCGCCGTCTGGGCCGGTGACGCGCTCGTGCGCCTTCGTGAAGGCGACGCGGTTGGTGTCTCGACCGTCGCGCGGGGGACGCGTGCTGGCGTCGGCCAGCGTGCTGAAGCGGTCCGGTTCCGGATCCTTGCCCACCTGGGTCACCCCGTAGACGGTGATGCCGGGGTCGAGGCTCAAGGAGAGCAGCCGTCGCACGCCGATGCCGTCAAAGTCCTGCCGCCCGGGAAAGAGGGCGCGAAAGCGGGCCTTGCCAGCCTCGTCGCTGCCCCGCGTCGCCATGGACCAGCCGAGCCACGTGTAGAAGTCGATGAGGTCCTTCAGCTCCGGCGGCAACACCGAGCCATGCTTGATCTGGCCGCGGAGCGAACGGACGGTCAGGGTCCGGTGGACCGCCGGGTCGAAGGCGAGCGCGGTGCGGGGCAGCCCACCCCAGGTCGCCGTCACCGCGACGATGGCCCACGCCCACGCAGCCACAGCGCGGCGCGTCGGCGGGGCGGCAAGCGGGGGTCGGCGGGGGTCGTGGTGCATGGCGGTCGAGCGGAGGAGAGGTGCGGGCGGGTTCGGCGGCGGAGCGTAGCGCGGCTTCGACGTCCGCGCACAGCCCGCTGCCGGCCGGCGGGGAATCTGGACAGATGTCGCGTGTTGCAGCCACGGCAGCAGCGCCACGGACTGCGGGGTTTGACACCCTCACGCGGGACGGGCATCCCTGCCGCCCGAACTGCTGGCCATCGCCCAGCGCCATCTCCCCGGAGGACCCGATGCATCGCCCCGAAACGACGCGAGTCACCTTGCCCCTGTCCCTCGCCGCTGCCCTGGTGGCTGCGCTCTTCACCGTCGCCTGCGGCGGCGCTCAGAAGTCCGCGACCAGCACCCAGGTCGCTGCCGCGAGCGGTGAGAAGGAGTGCGGCCCAGAGTGCAAGAAGAAGGACTGCAAGAAGAAGAAGCGCGACTGCAAGAAGGGCGACTGCAAGAAGAAGGGCGACTGCAAGAAGAAGGGCGACTGCAAGAAGAAGGGCGACTGCAAGAAGAAGGGCGACTGCAAGAAGGGTGACTGCGAGGGGGGCGACGTCGCCTTCAAGATGATGCCCGCGGCCGACGTCAAGAAGCGCATCGAGGCCAAGGAGTCGCTGGTCGTCTACGACGTCAACCGCAAGGAGCGCTTCCTGAAGGGGCACGTCCCCGGCGCCGTGCACGTCAACTACCACGCGCTCACCCACCTCGAGCTGCCCAAGGACAAGGCCGCGACCACGGTGTTCTACTGCGGCAGCAGCAAGTGCCGCGCGTCGCACAAGGCCGCTCGCGCCGCCATGGCCATGGGCTACACCAACGTCTTCGTCATGCCCGAAGGCATCAAGGGTTGGGAGGCCGCTGGCTACCCCGCCGACAAGGGCGGACAGGCCCAGAAGTTCGGCGTGATCTCGGCCACCGACCTGCAGCAGAAGCTCCAGGGCGCCGCGCAGGTGCACGTGGTCGACGTCAACTCGCCCGAGCGCTACGCCAAGGGTCACGTGCCGGGCGCCATCCACGCCAAGGCCAGTGAGCTCGCCAAGGCCAAGCTGCCCACCAACAAGGACGCGATGCTGGTGTTCTACTGCGGCAGCCCGCGCTGCGCCGCCTCGCACAAGGCCGCCAACGCCGCCGCGGACATGGGCTACACCAACGTGTGGGTCATGAGCGACGGCATCAAGG
>JAUIAC010000541.1 GCA_030425545.1 bacterium
GCACCCCAGGCCGGCCCGGCACCGTCAGGCGGCCCCGGGTCGACACCTTGCTGAGGACAAAGTGCATCCAGCTCGAGTCGTGCCCGAGGCCGAAGAAGTCGCCGCCCCGCAGGACGATGAGCCGCGCGCCCCGGGTCGTGGCGTCGGCCAGGGCGGCCTCGACCTGCACGCGCAGCGCGCCCTTGGCCGTCACCGGCGCGGGCCGCGTGCGCTCGGAGATGCCCTCGCCCGGCGCGTAGCCGTAGACGTTGCCGGGGAAGAGCAGGGTCGCCCCCTCCTCGGCCGTCACCTGAGCGACGGCCTGGGCCATCGGCACGGCAAGCTTGGCCCAGGTGTCGTAGGGCGTGTTCACCCCGTGGACCACCACGTCGACCCCGCTCGCAGCCCGGCGCAGGGCCGCGAGCTCAGCCGGGGCCGGACCGACGGCGCCCTCCACCAGGGTCACCGGCCCGGGCAGCCCCGCCGCCGCCGCCTCGCCGCGCGCCCGGTCTCGCACCAGCGCGCGCACCGACCAGCCGGCCCGGAGCAGCTCGGCGGCCATGGCGCGGCCGTAGCCCCCCGTGAGGCCGAGGACCAGGGCCGTTCCACGAGGAACAGCGGCGGCGGCTGGGCTGGGGTTCGTGAGGGTCGGCGTCGCTTGCCGTGAGCCGGCGGGGGCAGACGAGGCGGGGGTCGAGGTGGGGGTCGAGGCGGGCTTGTTCATCGGAGACTCCATGGCGAGCGAGGGGCGGGGGTCGCACGACCTGGACACCGCCCGGGGTGACGAGCTCACCCTAGCGAGACACTGGCGCATTGAAATCCGCCAAAGATGCGCACATAGTATTCAACGATGAATAGCTTGGACTGGAACCTGCTGCGCTCCTTCGTCGCCGTGGCCGAAGAGGGCTCGCTCAGCGCTGCGGCGCGCGCCCTCGGCAGCTCCCAGCCGACCCTGGGCCGACACGTGGCCGAGCTGGAAGACGCCCTGGGGATCGGGCTCTTCGTGCGGCACGCGCGCGGGCTGCGGCTCACCGACGAGGGCGCCAAGCTCTACGAGGTCGCCGCCGGGGTGCGCGCGGGGGTCGACGACTTCGCCCGGCGCGCCACCGGGCTGGACCCGGGGCTCGACGGCACGGTGCGCGTCACCGCGTCGGAGGTGGTCGCGGTGCACGTGCTGCCCGGCGTCCTCGCGACGCTGCGGGCGACGCACCCGGGCATCCAGCTCGAGGTGGTGGCCGACAACCGCGCGGCGAACCTGCTGCGACGCGACGCCGACGTGGCGATCCGCATGTTTCGGCCCGCGCAGCCGGACCTCATCACGCGGCACGTGGCCGACGCGCAGCTGGGCCTCTACGCCAGCGCCGGCTACGTCGCCCGCTACGGCGCGCCGCGGGGGCTTCAGGACCTGAGGAGCCACACCTTTCTCGGCTTCGACCGCGACGACCTGCACCTGCGCACGCTGCAGGCGCGGGGCGTGGTGGTGGCGCGCGACGACTTTCCGGTGCGCTGCGACAACCAGCTCTTTCACATCCACGCCACGCTGGCCGGGCTGGGCATCGGCGGCGTGCAGACCGCCATCGCGGCGCGGCTGCAACCGACGTCCGCGCCACTCGTGGCGGTGATGCCGGAGCTCGAGCTGCCGGCGTTGCCGCTGTGGCTTGTCGCCCACGCCGAGCTGCGCCGGAGCCCGCGGGTGCGTGCGGTGTACGACGCGCTCGCCGAGGGGCTGCGCGCCTTCTACGCCGACGAGCCCGAGGCAGGTGTGCCCAGCGCGTCGCCCCTGTGAGATCCAGGAAGGGCGCGCCGAGGCGGCGAAGGCGCCACACTCCCGGACCAGGGCGCAGCGCCAGACGCGCCGACCCTACGCCCCCCACACAGGAGACCACCATGAAGCGCACCACCCTCGCCGCCGTCCTCGCCGGCGCCCTCCTCCTCAGCAGCGTCGCCTTCGCCGGCAGCACGAAGTACTACGTGTACAAGAAGAAGGGCACGAACAAGTGCGAGATCACCATGCGGGACCAGGCCGCGTTCAAGAAGGCCAAGGGCAGCAGCTGGGCCTTCGTGGGCGTCGACAGCACCCGCTCGGGCGCGAAGAAGATCGCCAAGGGCGCCGGCTGCAAGTAGCCGCTCGCCCCTGACCTCACGGGCGTGACGCGCCGTGAGGTGCCGCGCTGTGACGTAAGCGCAGCGCTGCCGCGTCCGCGCGAGAAGCACGACGCCGCCGGGACCCTGCAGGTCTCGGCGGCGTCTTGCGTTGTGCTCCGCGCCTCAGCCCACCATGCGCTGCCCCTGCGCCGCGGTGCTCAAGAGGTGCACCCACAACCGACCGTAGAGCGCGCGATGCGACGCACCGGGGGTATACGGGCGCCTTTCGGCGTCCTCCCACCATGGGTTGTGGAGGCGAAACAGGTCCTTGTGGCTGGCCTTGAGCTTCAAGCTTGCTTGCACCGACATTGGAGCGTGCTTCATGTGTGCACGAACAGACATCCCAATGTCGGTGGTCAACACCAGCATCTTTGGCTCAGGTGGCTCTTGGCTGAGCGAGCGCGTCTTGGTCGTCGGCGCCTGCACCGGCATCGCGGCGGGGTCACGCGCGGCGACCGCGCAGGGCGCTCCAACACCGCCCCACGCTCTGCGAGGCCCGCGTACAGCCCGCCACGTACGCCGCCTTGTGCTCGTCGGACAGCGCCAAGCGCGGCACCAGCGTTTCACGCTCCGGCGGCCGGGTGTGCAGCAGGACGCCGGACTGCTCTTCCTCAGAGCGCTCAGCGATGCATGCATTCTGCAGTCACTGCAGAATGTGGTGTCGTGATCCGACAGAGGAGTCCCCATGCCGCACCTCAGCCTTCGCAACCTGCCGCAACCGACCTACGACGCGCTCAAGCGCCTGGCTGAGCGTGAGCGCCGCAGCATGCAGCAACAGGCCATTCTGCTGCTCGACGCGGCGCGCGCGCTGGAGGGCAGCGCCGACGTGCTCGCACGCGCCGCCAGGTGGCGCGAGAGCATCGAGCTGCCCGACGGCTTCGATGTGGTCGACGAGCTCCCCGCCGCGCGAGAGGCGCGGCCATGACAGGACGCTATGTGCTCGAAGCTTCCGCAGCGCTGCGCCTGTTCCTGCAGGACGGGCCGATCCCAGACGGGCTCGAGCGGGCGATGAGCGACGCGACCAGCGGATCGGCCCTCGTCTTCGTCCCGGCGCTGTTCCACACGGAGCTGCTGCATGTGGTGCTGAGGCTGGAGCGGAGGGGCATCGTGAGCGGCGACAAGAGCCGCGCGCTGCTGCAGGACCTGCGCGCCCTGCCGTGCCGCACGGTGGAGCACGGCGTCTACTTCGACGCGGCCCATGCGCTGGCGCTGGACCACAACCTGTCGGGCTACGCCGCGACCTACCTCGCGCTGGCCGGTCACTTGGGCGCGAGGTTGCTGACCGCGGACGACGCGTTGGCGCGGGCGGCGCAGCGGGGGTCATAGGGCGCTGGTCGCTGTGCGGTGGTCAGCGTCCGTTCGTCCTGCCTGAGCCCACCCGCCGGCCTGTCCGCGCGCCCACTCGAGAGACAGCCAGCTCCCTAGCCACCGGCCAACCGCTGCAGCACAGCCCCACGCGCTGCGAGGCCTGCCACGTACGCCGCCTTGTGTTCGTCGGACAGCGCCGACCGCGCCACCAGCGTTTCACCCTCCGGCCAGGCTCGTAGCAACGCCTGCGCGACCTCCTGCAGCACTGAGCCGGGCAAGCCAATCGCCTCTGCGTATCGCCGCCACGCGCCCACCCTCAGGTTGCTGCGCTTGCCCTGAACGGGCAGCGCGA
>JAUIAC010000542.1 GCA_030425545.1 bacterium
CCTCGCGTCCCCAGCGGAACAGATGCGGCAGCCACTCCCAGCGCGCGCGAAGGGTCGGCGGGCCGCCCGTGTCGGGGTAGACCACCGGCGACTGGGGCATGTTGGCGAAGGAGAAGTTGGCCATGCCACCGCGCTCCACCACGTAGTACTGGCCGAAGTGCAGGTAGGGGTTGCCGCGGGTCACGCCGCTGCCGCTGTCGAAGATGAGGGCGACCAGCTTCTTGCCGGGCTCCGCGGTGCGGACCAGGTCGCGGATGGGCCCGGCCTCGGCGTTGAAGCGCTCGCCGTGGTCCGCGTGCACGACGCCGGTGTGGACACAGAGCAGCGTCGCCGGCACGAGCAGCAGCGACTTGCGGAAGGGCATCGACACGCAGCCGACCGCGACCACCGCCATCATGCCCAGCAACGGGACAAGCCTGTGCGAGATGGGCCAGATCCACTTGTACGAGATGGGGCTCAGCACATAGACGACGCACGCCGCGCCCAGCAACACCACGGGCAGCTTGCCAGCGAGGGCGGCCCGCGTGCGCCCGAAGGTCGGCCAGTGGGGCTCCGTAGACGTCGGCAGGGTGTCGCCGGGCAGGGGCGCAGGCGAGCGTTGGCCGACCAGGGCCACCAACAGCAGCAGACCGAGCCAGGCCAGCAGGATCTTCTCGTCGCTGTCGTCGCGGAAGACCTCCATCAGCTGTCCTGGGACCGCCTCGAAGCGCCGCAGGATGGGCTCGAAGTTCACCTTGGTGTCGGTGGTGTTACGCCCGCCGTGGCCCTCGGCCCAGTCCTTGCCGGTGGCCAAGATGCGCGAGCGCGCCATCCACATCACGAGCAGCCCCAGCGTCGGCGCGGTGTGCGACGCGGGCCGCCACCAGTGACGGGGGTGCAGGCCCGGCGAGCGCAGGGCGAGGGTGATGCCGGCGAAGCCCAGGTACATCAGCAGCGCCTGCACGTGGCTGTAAAAGAGCAGCACCACCAGCGCGCCGAGGGCGAGGGAGAGCCGCAGGTCCCACCGGTCCTGCAGGCGCACCAGCCAGGCCAAGGCCCAGAGCACCATGGGCAGCGCGACGACGTAGTTGGCGAAGCCCATGTAGAGATAGGTGTTGAGCGCCAGCGGCGCGGCGAGCAGCGCGGCGGCCCCGTTGCGGCCGAGCGCGCGCAGCAGGGCGTAGGTCGAGAGCGGGACCGCCGCCACGTAGAGCGAGAGCACGAGGCGGTTGGCGAGGTCGAGCGGCAGCACGTAGCAGAGCGCGTCGAGGAGCAGATACCAGCTCAGGTATTGCGTGCGGCCCAGCTCCACGGCGTGGTAGCGACCCAGTGCGAGGGTGGGGTCGTCGAGGTCGTGGATCGTGCGCACCGCCGCGAGGTGCTGCGGCAGGTCCTGAAAGGGCAGCAGGTCGGCGACCCACAGCGGCACCATGCACGCGCCCGCCGAGACGAGGAGCGCGAGGGCCAGCCAGGGGTCTTTGCGGAGCGATGCGAGCACGAGGGGGGTCCGGGGTCGGGAGCCAGGGCGAGGCGTCGGCGGGAGCGGCGGCGGGGCGCTGGGTGACCTTCCCACACCCGCTCGGGAAGGCGAAACGTGGGGCAGATTGCGGCGATGCGCAAGACACGCGGTGGTGCGGCGCGCCGCGAGGTGCCTGTCCGGCTCGGGTGGGCGGGAGACTCGCGGCGCGCGCGGTCGGGTCTGCTGCGCGACGGGACCGATGCAAGGCGCCCTGCCCTCTGGCACACTCCGCGGACCTCGCCTCTGTGGAGCCGCCATGTCTCGTTCTGCCCTCACCCCTGTGCCCCCGATGTCCAGGTCGCTGCCCTGGTCCCGCCTCCGCATCGCCCTCACCGCCCTGCTCTGCTGCGCGGCGTTGACCGCCTGCGGCAGCGAGAGCGGAGGCGACGCAGCCGACACGGGAGCGGCCGACGCGGGCGCCACCGCAGACGCCGCTGAGAGCCCGAAAGATCAGTGTCAGAACACCGCCGACATGACCTGGCTCAAGGCCGATCAGGGCGGCGGGCAGAGCGGCCGCGACCTGGCCCGAGAGGCGGCCGGCGACTGCGGCCTGGGCTGCCTCAACCACCCGGCGCCCGACCAGTGCGCCATCAAGTGCATGCTCGGCGACAAGGGCGTGAAGCTGAGCGACGGCTGCGCCGGCTGCTACGGCGGCATCGTGCTCTGCACCATCGAGAAGTGCATCGCCAAGTGCATCGACGACGCCCAGGCCACGGTGTGCAAGGACTGCCAGGAGGACAAGGGCTGCAACACGCCCTTCTACGCCTGCACCGGCAACCTGGATTGAGGTCGCCCGTGCCCCTCGCTCGCCGGAAGATCGGGCCGCTCGCGCTCGTGGTCGCGACCTTCGCGGCTGTCGCGACGTGGGCGTCGGGCGTGTTCGCCGGGCCGATGTCGCCGCCCAAGGCGGTGACCCCCACCGCGCTCCCCGCGGCGACCCCGTCGCTGCCGCTGCACGTGGACCTGCACGGCTACTACCGGGCGCGCTACGTGCGCATGGCCAACGTGCCGGTCGGCCGCCTGGACAAGGAGGGCTACCTCGCGAGCGCCACGCACACGGGCCGCGACGACGCCTCGGACGCGCACTTTGCCTTCATGCGGCTGCGGCTCAACCCCACCCTGCGCTGGGGCGGCGACCCGGCGCGCGGGGTGCTGCCGAAGGTGGCCCTGCACGGCCAGGTGGACCTGCTCGACAACGCGCTCTTCGGCGACAACGCCCGGCAGGCGTCGGTGCCGCTCTTCGCCGAGAACCCCTCGCAGACGGGCATCGGCGGCGGCGAGCGCCCCGGGCTGCTGCTGCGGCGGCTGTGGATCGACCTGAAGATCCCCGTGGGCCTGCTCAAGATCGGGCGCCAGGCCTCCCAGGGCGGGCTGGGGCTGCTCTTCAACGACGGCAACGGCTTCCGCAACGACTTTGGCGACGCCCAGGGCGGCTCGACCTTCGACCGCGTGGCCTTCGCGACCCGTCCGCTGACCCTCTTTCGGGCGCTGACCCAGGGCGACAAGCGGCCGACGCCGCTCATCTTGGTGGTGGGGCATGACTGGCTGGTGGAGGACGCGCTGGGCTTTGGCAGCGATCCGGCGGCGCCCAGCACGCGCCTGCGCGGGGGGCCCTTTGGCTTCCTGACGACCCCGACCTGTGGTGGCGGGGCTGCGCCCGAGGGCACGGAGCCCACGGCCAAATGCGACGACGACGTGAGCCAGTGGCTGACCGCGCTCGTCTGGAAGGATCCGGACCTGCGGGTGAACCAGGCGAGCGACGAGCTCTTGCTGGGGTTGGTGTACGTGAGCCGCGGGCAGTCGTTCAACGAGAGCCGCATGCACATCGTCGACGGCTTCTGGCGGCTGCGGCTGGGGCTGAGCCAGTCCGGCCCCTCGCTGCTGACCGAGGGCGAGGTGTCGGTGATCCGCGGCAGCACCAAGGGCCTGAAGCTGCTGCCGGGCGGGCTCTTCGACGAGGAGACCGGGCTGGCCAAGAACGCGCTGGAGGGCAACATCGTCAACGCCGCCGCGCGGCTGGGGCTGACCGCGCCGAAGTGGGACGCCCTGGTGGAGTGGGGCACGGCCTCCGGCGACCCGCAGCTCATCGGTGGCGACCGCGTGTTCCAGATGTTCCCCGTGCACGACGACTACAAGATGGGCCTGCTGATGTACCCCGTCGCGCTCTACGGGCGCTCGGTCAACACGGCGGCCGGGCGCGCGTCGGGCGCGCTGCACAGCGGCGGCGGTGTGTTCAACTCGACCTACCTCAACCTCAAGGGGCGCTATCGGCTCACCAAGCCCAC
>JAUIAC010000543.1 GCA_030425545.1 bacterium
CAGCTGCACGCCGTCGATGCGAATCTCCTGATAGGTCGGCCAGTTGAGCCCGACCTTCGGCTCAGCCACGCAGAAGTGGTTGTCGGCCGTGGCGCCGTCGAAGCCGTCCCAGGTCTTCCATTCGCCGTTGCTCAACGCGCAGCCGCCGCCCTGCACCAGGCTCTGCATGGTCATCAACGCAGACACCTGGGCGACGCTCATCACCATCCAGCCGCCGCCGAAGCGGTCCATGTCGCACTGGACCTGGTACGCGGCCCCCGGGCCCGCCGCGTCGGGATCGATGAAGTAGGCGCCGCTCTTGGCGCCCGGCACCTTGTCGCGCACGTCCTTGCACGACAGCGCCGGGTTCACGTCGCTGCCCGCCGAGCAGCTGCCCGACACGCACACGCCGCTGCTGCCGCAGCTCGCGCCGTCGGCCACCGCCGTGTTCTGGCAGCCCGCGCTGGCGAGACACACGTCCTGCGTACAGGGGTTCTTGTCGTCGCAGTCCACGGCGGTGCCCTTGCACGATCCGCCGCTGCACGCGTCGCCCTGGGTGCACTGCGAGTTGTCCGAGCACGGGCCGCTGTTGGCCACCGCGCTGCACCCCTTGCTCTGGTCGCAGAAGTCGGTGGTGCACACGTTGCCGTCGTCGCACGCGGTGGTGCCGCCGCTGCACTTGCCGCCGCTGCAGGCGTCGGGCCCGGTGCAGGCGTTGCCGTCGTCGCAGGCGGCGGTGTTGTTGCTGTGACTGCAGCCGGTGAGCCCGCAGGCGTCGGTCGTGCACACGTTGTTGTCGTCGCAGTTGACGGTGAACTGCGGCTCACACTTCCCGGTCACGCAGCGGTCCAGCAGGGTGCACGAGTCGCCGTCGTTGCAGGGGGTGTTGTTGAGCGGCGCGTTGTTGCAGCCCTTGCCCTTCACGCAGCTGTCGGTGGTGCAGCTGTTGCCGTCGTCGCAGCTCAAGGGCGACCCGGCGCACGCGCCGCCGCTGCAGGTGTCCTTGCCGGTGCACGGCTCGCCGTCGTCGCACGGCGCGGTGTTGGGCGTGCTCGTGCAGCCGCTGCTGGGCGCGCACGCGTCGTCGGTGCACGGGTTTCCGTCGTTGCACACCACCTGCCCGCTGCCGACGCAGCTGCCCGCCGAGCAGGCGTCCGACGCGGTGCAGGCGTTGCCGTCGTCGCACGGGCCCGGCTTGGGCAAGGCCTCGCAGCCCACGCCGGGCTTGCAGTTGCCGATGGTGCAGGGGTTGCCGTCCTCGCAGCTGCCCTTGGGGAGCGAGCCGTTCTTGCACGTGTCGCCCTCGCAGGTGTCCGCCGTGCAGGGGTCGCTGTCGTCACAGTCCGCGTCTTTGTCACAGCAGGGCTGCGCCTTCGGGCCGGCGACGCAGACCCCGCCCTGGCAGGTGTCCTTGGGCGTGCAGGGGTCGCCGTCGTCGCAGGTGGCTGTGTTGGGCACGCTCGCGCAGCCCTTGCCGGCGACACAGGCGTCGTCGGTGCAGGCGTTGCCGTCGTCGCACACCACCGGCTCGGCCTTGCACGCGCCGGAGCCGTCGCACACGCCGCCGCCAGTGCACGGGTCGCCGTCGTCGCACACGCCGCCCGCGTCCGCCTTGTTGCTGCAGGCCCCCGTGGCCGCGTCGCAGTCGTCGACCGTGCAGGGGTTGCCGTCGTTGCAGGCCTTCGGGCTGCCGCCGGCGCACTTGCCCGCGGCGCAGGCCTCGCCGGTGGAGCACGGGTTGCCGTCGTCGCAGGGCGCGCCATTGGGTCCGGTGATGACGACGCAGCCCGCGCCGCCGCCGACGCACGTGTCCGTGGTGCAGGGGTTGCCGTCGTCACAGGAGACCCCGCCTCCCGCCTTGCACACGCCGCCCGAGCAGGCGTCGCCCGTGGTGCACGCGTCGCCGTCGTCACACTTGCCGGGCGTCGCCACGGCCACGCACGCGCCGCTCGTTGGGCTGCACGCGTCGGCCGTGCACGGGTTGCCGTCGTCGCAGCTCTTCGGCGTGCCAGCGCAGCCACTGACGCCACACGCGTCGCCCGTGGTGCAGCTGTCGCCGTCGTCGCACGCCGCACCGCTGCCGCTGTCGTTCTTGCAGCCGCCCTCGCAGTAGTCGTCTGTGCACGGGTCGCCGTCGTCGCAGCTGGTCGGCACGCCGCCGGTGCACGCGACGCCCTGCGCGCCCACGAGGCAGCGCTCGCCGCTCGTGCAGGGGTCGCTGTCGTCGCAGGCCTTGCCCTCGCTGGCCGTGGCGACACAGCCGGCCACCTTGTCGCAGACGTCGTCCGTGCACGGATCCTTGTCGTCACACGCCGCGTCGTCCGGCGCCGAGACGCAGCCCACCTTGGGATCGCAGGCGTCCGTCGTGCAGGCCACGCCGTCTCCACAGCTGATCGGGATGCCCACGCAGGTCGCCCCAGCGCAGGTGTCGCTCGCGGTGCAGAGCGAGCCGTCGTCGCAGCTGGTGCCGGGTGGCTTCGGCAGCTTGAGGCACTGCCCGGTCAGCGGCACGCACGCCGTGGCGTCGCAGGCCCCGTCTTTGCTGGTGTCGCAGGTCACCTCGCTGCCCGGCGCGGTCTTGCAGGTCCCGCCCTGGCAGGTGGGCGTGCCGTTGCACAGGTTGCCGTCGTCGTCGCAGTCCGCGTCCGACTGGCAGAAGCAGGTGTTGATCGGCCCGACGCAGCTGCCGCCCTGGCAGAACGACACCGGCGTGCAGGGATCCCCGTCGTTGCAGGTCTGAATCCCACCGACCGGCTTCGACACGCAGCCGGCCTTGGCGTCGCACGCGTCCGTCGTACACGGGTTGTCGTCGTCGCAGGCCACCGTCTGCTTCACACACGTGCCGCCAAAGCAGCGCTCCTGGGTGGTGCACGCGTCGCCGTCCACGCAGGCGGCGCCGTTGGGCTGCGCCTTGCTCGTGCAGACGCCCGTGGTCGGCGCGCAGGCGCTCAGCGTGCACGGGTCGGTCGACGGCGGACACACCACCACCGAGCCGGCGTTGAACGCGCACTTGCCGTCCGCGCCACACGACCACACGCCGTTGCACAGGTCGCCGTCGTCGAAGCCACCGCAGTCCTTGTCGGTCTTGCACTCGCACTGGTCCTGTCCCGGCGCGCACAGCCCGGCGAGGCAGGTGTCGCCCACCGTGCAGCTGTCCCCGTCGTCGCAGGGCACGGTCACGTCCTTCGACTCGCAGCCGCCCTTGCCGTTGCACGACACCTCGGTGCACACGTTGCCGTCGTCCGGGCACCCCGACATGCCCTGGCACACGCCCTTGGCGCAGGTGCCGGTGCCACCGCAGAGCGCGTCGCCGCCGCAGGGCGCGCCGTCGGCCGCGGGCCCGGTCGTGCACTGGCCGGTCTGCGGCACGCAGGTGTTCACCGCGCAGGTGCCCGGCGCCTCGCACACCACCACGCTCTTGGCGTCGACCACGCACTGGTTCGCCACGCAGACCAGCGTGCCGTTGCACAGGTCGCCGTCCTCCTGGGTGGCGCAGTCCGCGGTGGTCTTGCAGTCACAGGTGTTGGCGCCTCCGACGCACGCGCCGGCCTTGCACACGTCGCTGCTCGTGCAGGCGTTGCCGTCGTCGCAGAGCACGCCGTCCTGGTTCACCGAGGTGCACCCGGCCTTGCTGTCGCAGACGTCGAAGGTGCAGGGCGAGCCGTCGTCACAATCGACCACCGCGCCGGTGCAGGCCCCCTTGGCGCAGCCGTCGCCGGTCGTGCACACGTTGCCGTCGTCGCAGGGCGCGCCCTCCGGCTGGCTCACCAGGGCGCACGCGCCGGTCTTGGCGTCGCAG
>JAUIAC010000544.1 GCA_030425545.1 bacterium
ACGGGGCTCTGGTTCGAGGGCGGCGAGATTCAGCACCCGGTCAACGAGGTGACGGTCGCGGGCGCGTTGGACGACCTGCTCGCCGGCATCAGCGCGCGCGCCGACGATCTCGACCCCTTTCGCGGCGTGTCTGCGCCCAGCTTTGTGGTCGACAAGCTCACGGTGGCTGGGGCCGGCTGATTCGGGCCGCGCGCCAACCCATGACACCTCAGATCAGCCCAGCCACCGCAGGGAGCCGGAACCAGAAGCGCGCCCCGCCGCCCTCCGCGGGCTCGACCCCGATCTCGCCGTGGTGCGCCGCGACGATCTGCGCGCTGATGGCCAGCCCCAGGCCGGTGCCCTCGGGCTTGTCGGTCAGCGTGTCCGACCGGACCTGATGAAAGCGGTCGAAGATGCGCTCCCGGTCCGCCTCTGGGATCCCAGGGCCGGTGTCGGACACGCTCCACTCGATGCCACCTGGAACCTTCTGCACGCGCACGTCGACACGGCCCGCCGTGGTGAACTTGGCGGCGTTGCTCACCAGGTTGAGCAGCACCTGCTCGAGTCGGTCCGCGTCGCCCACCAGCGCAGGCAGATCGGCGTCGACCTCGGCGCTCAGCTGCACGGGCGAGGGCTGACCCGGCTCCCTGTGCAGCAGGTGCTGCGCCGCGCCCAACACATGGTCCACCACCACCTGCGGCTCGACCGGGTCGCGCGCCCACACCACCCGCCCCGACTCCATGCGTGAGATGTCGAGCACGTCGCTGATGAGGCGGGTCAGCCGCTCGCCCTCGTGCACGATGATGGCGAGGTTGCGGCGCACCTGCTCCCGCGCCCGCTCGACCTTGCGATCGTCGCTGGGCAGCGCGGGAAACACACGATCCTCCAGGCGCTTGTCGATCATCTTGGCGAAGCCCAGCACCGAGGTCAGCGGCGTGCGGAGCTCGTGACTCACGGTGGTGATGAAGTCGGTCTTCATGCGATCGACCTCCTTCTCCAGCGTGATGTCGCGCAGCAGCAGCACCGCACCGGCAAAGGTCCCGCTCGCGGGCAGCGGCGTCTTGTCCCGGGCGACGTCTCCCAGGATGGGCGACACGGACGCGAGGCCCACGCGGCCGTCGGGCAGCGGCACCTCGACGGCGTCCACCGCCCACCGATCGGTCGCGCGCTGCAGCAGCGCCACGAGGTGCTCCGGCAGCAGGTCACTGGCGGGCTGCCCCTCTAGCGCGTCGAGGTCGAGCGTGCCGCTCTGCGGCGCCGCCATGTTCGCGTCGCGGCCCGGGTCTCGGCCCTCGTCGAGCCCCAGCAGGGCCACCAGGCGCGGGTTCACGGCGGCGATGCGCCCCTCGGTGTCGACCGCCACCAGCCCGTCCACGAGGTGGTCCAAGATGCCCTGGCGCTGGGTCAGCATGACCCGGACCTCCTCGGTGCGCTGAGCGACCTTGGCCTCCAGGTCGGCGTTGAGCGTGGCCAGCTCGGCGTTGAGCTCCTCGAGCCGCCGCTCGGTCTGCTTGCGCAGCGTGATGTCGCGGCACACGGCCAGCATCAACCCCTCGTCGTGTTCGTCGACGAAGATGCCGAGCCGCACCTCGACCGGGAACTCCGAGCCGTCCTTGCGCCGGTGACGCCCCTCCACGGTCACGGGGCGGCCCACCTCCATGCGGTTCCACACGCCGTCGAGCCGCCCTGGCTTCATCGTCATCTCGAAGTCGGCGACGTGCATGCTCAGCAGCTCTTCGCGCGTGTAACCCAGCGACTCGCTCGCCCAGCGGTTGGCGTCCCGCAGCCGGCCGTCGAGGTCGTGGACGAGCCAGGTGTCGAAGGAGAGATCCACCAGCGTCTGCAGCGTCGAGCGGCCCTGGACCACCACCTGCCGCTCCCGGGTGTCTTCCGCTGCCAGGAGCACGCCAGCGCCGAGCGGCTCCAGACGACAGCTGAGCTGCAGCGGCGTCGCGCCCTCGGTGGCGCGCCCTTCACGACGCCGCAGAAAGCGCGCGCGCACCACCGCAGACGGAGCACCGCGGCCGATGTGGCGCAGCGCCTTGTCGAAGCGAGGCGCGTGCTCCGCGGCGCAGAGGTCCGTGACCTTGTGGCCCATGGCTTCGTCGGCCGGCCAGGCGAAGATCTCGGACCAGCCGCGGCTGACGTGAGCGACGGTGCCGTCCGGGCTCAGCAGCAAGAGCGCCGCGACGCCGGTGTCGAAGAGCGCAGGGCGCTCCAGCGCGGTCTCCTCGGTCATCACGGCCTCCGGGGTGGACAGCGGGACTGTCGCACCCGTGCGCACGTCAGGCGGCGCCCTTGGCGGCGAGCACCCGGTGCGTCATCTCGAGCCACGCGTCGGCGCCGCGCCCGTCACACAGCCACTCAGGCGTGTGCGAGAGCTGCGCGAGGTGGTCGAGCACGTCGCTGGTGCCGACCGTGAGCCCAAAGCGGCCGCTGTGCCACAGCCCCACGTCGTTCGGCGCGTCGCCGATGGTCAGCACCTCCTCCGGCGCGTAGCCCAGGTCGGCGCTCACCTGCAGCACCGCGGCGCCCTTGTCCGGCTCTTGCAGGCTCAAGTGCACATGGACCGACGACCAGACCAGGAACACGTCCTGCGCTGCGGCCCGCTGCTTCAACACCGCCAGGAGCTCGTCCTCGCGGCCGTCGCGGCGAAAGGCGACGTCGCCGACGCGGCAGAAGGCGTCCTCGGCGAGCTGCAGCGGCACGTCGGCTTCGCTGATGCGGGCGGCCACCCTGAGCAGGCGGTCGCGGTCCGGGGCCGACCACAGCGGCACCACGTCTTGGTCGGGTCGCACGAGCACGGCCCCGTTCTCCGCGATGGCCTCCCGGACGTGCGGCAGGTAGCGCGCGAGCCCGAGGGCCTCCCCAGCGGGACGACCGGTCACCGGCAGCACCTCCACTCCGGCGCTGGCCAGGGCGGCGAAGGCGGTGAGCACGTCGGCGCACAGCTTGCCGTTGCGGGTCACCGTGCCGTCGATGTCCGTGGCGATGCAGCGCACCGCTGCGAGCTTGGCGCGCGGCGCGAGGGAGAGCGGTGGGATCGGGGGCGAGGTCATGCGGGCTCCGGGCGGGTCAGCTCTTGTCGCCGCGACTGAGGGCCTTGAGTCGGCGTCGGATGCGGCGGCTGTCCTCGAAGAGGCGGTCTTCGAGCTTGAGGTAGCGACCGTACCAGTGCTTGGCCTCGGATTTGCGACCCGCCGCGTCGAGGGCCTCGGCCCAGCTCATCACCGCGATGGCGTGGCCCTTGTCGAGATCGACCGCGGCCTCGAGCTGCTCCAGGCCCGCCTCGACCTTCCCCGCCGCGAGCAGCACACGGCCCAAGACCACGTGGTTGTCGGGGGTGGGCTCGACCAGGGTCAGGTCCTTGCGCCCCGCCGCCTCGGCCTTGGCCAGCAGACCCTCGCCTTGCAAGCAGGCCACGCGCAGGGCTCGGGCGAGGGCAAACCCGGGACGAATGCTCAGCACCTGCTCGAGGATGGCCCGGGCCTCGGCGTACTCGTAGCGATAGGTCAGCGCCAGGGCCTTGTTGTAGAGCGTGGTGCCGTGTTCGCCGGCGATCTTGAGCGCGCGCTCGTAGGCGTCCAAGGCCGAGGACCAGCGCCCGCGCTGCAGCCACGCGTTGCCCAGGTTGTTCAGCACCCGAGCGTCGTCGGGCGCGATGGCCAGCGCCTTCTCGAAGGCCTTCATGGCCGCGATGACCTCGGCGTTGCGGAGGAAGAGCACGCCCAGGTTGGACCACGCGCCGTAGAGGTTCGGCTCGAGCTCGGCCGCGCGGCGCAGGTGGCGACGCGCCT
>JAUIAC010000048.1 GCA_030425545.1 bacterium
GGCTGCTCGACTGGGTGTCGGCGGCGCGCGCGGGTGGCGCGCGAGCGATCGCGGCGGAGACGACGGGGTGGCTGCTGGCCAAGCCTGGCGTGGCCGACCGGCTCGTCGACGCCGGGCTCACCCACGTTTTGGTCCCGCTCTTTGGCGCGGGGGCCGCCGCGCACGACTGGATCGTCGAGACCGAGGGAGCCTTCGCGCGCTCCCTGCGCGGGCTGAAGCGCGCGCGCGCCGCCGGGCTCCGCACCCGCGTGATCGCGCCCGTGCTGCGGCCCAGCTTTCGCACCTTGCCGGACCTGGTGCGGCGCTCCCTCGCCATCGGCGTGTCCGGCTTCGAGCTGCGCGCCCCCGTGGGCCCCGACCGAGACGCCCACGGGCTGCACCCCCACCTCGCGTTGGCCGGCCCTCACATCGAGCGCGCGGTGCAGCTCGCTCGCGCGGCGAAGCGAGGCGTGGGCGTGTGGGGGGTCCCGCACTGCCTCCTCGGTGAGGCCGCCGCCAGCGCCACCGACGGGGACGTGACCCTCGATCTCGCGGCGCCACCGCCCGAATCCAGGCCGAGCGGCCCCAACGACGCAGCGCCAACCGCGGGCTTTCGCGAGCGAATTCACGGCTCGCCGTGCGCTTCGTGCGCGCGGACGGCACAGTGTCCTGGCCCCCTGACGTCGTACGTGTCGCAGACGGGTTGGGCAGGGATCGCGCCCCTGGACTGAGCGACCGAAGCGCGCCGCGCCGCCGCGACGTTCCTGGCCGCTCGCCTTGCGACAAGCGAGCCGGAGCGCCCACACTGCCAGCGCTGACGCAACGCCGGGGCACCGCCCCGGACGGGAAGGAGAGACGATGTCGGGTTCGAGTGAACAGAGCGCTGCCGCTGCCGTGGTCGCCGCGACCGAACACATCGACATCGACCGCCTGGTGCGCGACGGCGTCCTCACGCGCGACGAGGCCCGTGCGCTGGAGCACAGCCAGCAGAGCGACAGCGGCGGCGCCGCTCGCATGGAGGCGCTGCCTGAGACCCGGGGTGGCGTGTCGGAGGGCGACGAGAAGGACGCGGTGAAGGAAGCCGCAGTCAAGCACAAGCGCCACTGGGTGCGGGTGACGCGCGTGTGCAACCAGCGCTGCACCTTCTGCCTCGACTCGATGAATCAAGACGGGACGATGATCGACACGGACTCGCTGAAGGCCTACATCGCCCTCGGCCGCAAGATGGGGCGCGAGCGGCTCATCCTCTCCGGCGGCGAGGCCAGCGTGCACCCCGACTACATCGAGCTGATCCGCTTTGGCCGCGAGGTGGGCTACGAGTGGATTCAGACCGTGACCAACGGGATGATGTTCTCGTACCGCAAGTTCGCGCAGAAGTGCGCCGACGCCGGCCTCAATGAGGCGACGGTGTCGATGCACGGCCACACCGCCTACTTGCAGGACCGGCTCACGGGCACGCCTGGGGCCTTCGTCACCGGCATCAAGGGCATGAAGAACCTGATCAACACCGGCAAGGTCGTGGTCAACGTCGACGTGGTCATCAACAAGCAGAACTACAAGCACCTGCCCGACATCATCGAGTACTACTACAACATGTCGATCCGCGAGTTCGACCTGCTGCACATCATCCCCTTCGGCCGCGGCTTCGACGAGCACCGCCACAGCCTCTTCTTCGATCTGAACGACGCGGTCCCCTACTTCCGCAAGGCGTTTGCCTGGGCGAACAAGCCGGGCGTGTACCTGTGGACCAACCGGCTGCCCGTGCCCTACCTCGAGGACTTCGAGCGGCTGATCCAGGACCCGCACAAGCTGACCTACGAGTTCGACGGCGGCCGCCACAACTTCGAGAGCTTCCTCAAGCGCGGGTTGAAGCCCGACTGCTGGGGGGAGCGGTGCGACTACTGCTTCCTCGACGGCCCGTGCCGGTCGACCATGTTCCCCTACCGGGGCCACCTCGAGGCACGATCGTTCCCGCACGTCCGCCTCGACAGCCAGACCGTGTGGCCCTCGAACGAGGCGCGGGCCGTGTTCGAGGCCCAGGCTCCCCAGCGGGTGACCTTGACCGCCCGGGACGGCGACGACGCGGCGCGCGCGCTCGAGTCGCTGCCCTTCGGCGACACGCCGGTGACCCTGCAGCTCGACCCGGGCGCGAGCCTGGACACGGCCCTGAGCCATGGCCGGGTCGACCGGGTCGTCGTGGCGTCGGTGGCGGACGCCGCGCGCGCGCTGGTCGGCAAGGACAAGGTGCCCGCGCCGACCGAGGTCGAGGTGCTGCTGGACCGGGCCCTGGCGGCCTGGCTGCTCGCGCGCCCGACGACGCTGCGCTCCTGGGGGAGCCGGTTGATCCTCACCGTGCAGGATCACGAGTACCTGAGCGGGTCACAGGAGACCGACCCCACGCCGGAGTCGCTGCGCAAGCTCGCGCGGCAGGGCGCGCGGCTGAAGAACGTCCCGGAGTGTGTTGCCGGCGGCGCGACGGAGCCCCACGACCACCACATGCTCGACGCCGGCATGCTCGACCGCGGCGGTGACCTCGATCTCGACGGCTATGTGCACCACTACATCGAGCACGAGTACTACGCGAAGAGCCTGCGGTGTCACCGCTGCGCCAAGAACGACAGCTGTAGCGGGCTGCACATCAACTATCTGCGCAACCACGGCTTCAAGATCCTGCGCCCGCTCGACGCGGCGGGCCGCGAGCTGGAGGACGCCGGGTCCTTCGAAGACATCACGCAGGTGCTGAAGCAAGCGACGGCCCAGCAGGACAAGCGCAGCCGCAAGCGCATCGTCGGCATGCACCAGCCGGCCCAGAGCGTGCGCGTGGCGCTCGGAGACACCCGCCTCGGCGGTCCGGGCGGGGCCTAGCGCGGGCGAGCACCATGGCCAACATCGGCTACATCCAGATGGTGCGGCACTGCAACCAGAACTGCGGCTTCTGCTCCAACCCTGAGACGCCGTGGTTCCACGACGCGGCCCAGGTGCGCGATCTGGTCGACGACTTCGCAGCGCGCGGCTACTTCGGCGTCATCTTCACCGGCGGCGAGCCGACGCTCAGCCCGGCCCTGCCCGACGCCATCGCGCACGCGCGTGACCGCGGGCTACACACCCGCCTGATCAGCAACGGCCAGAAGCTGGCGGACCGCGCCTACCTCAGGTTGCTCGAGGACGCCGGGCTCCAGCACGTGCACGTCAGCGTGCACTCGCACAAGGCGGCGCTGGAGGACTTCCTCACCGGCACGCCGGGCTCGCTGGCATGGGCAGAGCAGGCGCTGAGTCACCTGGCTGAGAGCCCGGTCCGGGTCGACGTCAACGTCGTCATCAACCGCTTCAACTGCGATCAGCTCCACGAGACGATCGCCTGGTTCGAGCGGCGCTACCCGCACGTGCGCCACTTCATCTTCAACAACCTCGACCCGAGCATCGGCCGAGCGCACACGAACACGTACTTCACGCCCAAGCTACGCGACCTCGAGTACGCCCTGCACGCAGCGGCGCGCCGGCTCACGGCGAGCGGGCGGACGTTTCGCGTGGAGAAGGTGCCGCTCTGCTACATGGGGGGCTTCGAGCACACGAGCACGGAGACGCGGAAGATCATCAAGTCCGAAGAGCGCATCGTGCACTTCCTCGACGAGAAAGGGACGGTTCGACAGCAGCAGTGGGGCCACAAGCACCACGCCGTGTGTCGGTCCTGCACGCTGCGGGGGCTCTGCGCCGGGCTCTTCGACCGCGGCGACGCCTACGACCCGGCGGAGCTCACCCCGGTGTTCGTCGACCCGCGGCCCATCGTCGACCGGGTGGCGGCGGACGAGGCCAGCGACCCGGCCTGGCGACGCGCAAAGCTCAAGGACACCGCGGCTTTGGTAGCCGACGAGCCCCAGCCTCCCGAGACCATGGCCCCACCCGACGGGAGCCGGCTCGTGACGCCCAGCCACAACCGCAAGCGCCGCCGTGATCCGTGGGTCGACTGGCACCCGGTCGACGCCCCCCTACCCGGTCAGCCGACGCCAGAGGGGTGACCGCCCCCGTTCTCCCTCGCTCGTCGGTCTGCCGGCGTCGTTTCGCGCCGCGCGCGCCCCCGCGGCGCTGACGCAGCGTAGACCCAGGAACTCACGCCCTGCCGGTGTCACGGGTTGACGCAGGGGTCGGCGCGGTGCTAGCCCGAGCACGGGTGTGCGCACAGATCCCTGCTGGCTCCAACCCTGGCAACAGGTCGGTCCAGCGACGGTCGTCGGCAACGGCGGCCGCCCCAGCGTCGCGTCGACCACGCGGCGCGCCAGCCACCCGCCACGACGGGTCGATCCCCCTCCGGCCCACACCCACGGACCTGCCTCCGCACCACCGACCCGCACACGCGGCGTCTCCGGCCCTGTCCACGGCCACGTCCTACGCGCCCAGCGGCGCCTACCCCGGGGAGACCACCCATGTCCCAGCACACGCTCGAGCGTTTCGACGCCGAGACCAACGCCGCAGTCCTGAGCCTGGACGCGGGCGTGTACCCCATCGACGTCGTCTACGGCGCCGCCTACGCCTTGATCGACCGCGCCTACGTGCTGCTCGACAAGGAGAGCCGCGCCGACGGCAAGGGGAGCCGCTTCCTGGTCCACCTGCGCGGCAAGGCCAAGCTCGACGAGGCCGGTGTGCAGGCGCTGTCCGGTGAGTTCGGCAACGAGCTGTTGAGCCAGGCCCTGCGCCGCAAGGTCGTCAAGCAGAACGGCAAGCTGATCGAGGAGATCGTGACGCAGGCCATCGCCGGCGCCACCGGAGCCAGCCTGCCCCAGGACTTCGTCGACGACGACGACGACGACCTCGACTTCCTGGACGACCCGCTGGGCATCGCCGTGCCCTGGGAAGAGAAGTTCAGCAAGAAGGCCTGAGCTACCGCCAACGCGCCGGAACTCCGGCCTGCGAGGAGGGCCCCATGGCCACCGCCCATACGCTGCGACTGCACCGCGCCATGTACATGGCCCAAGCGATCCGCGACGCCATGCGCGTCTTCGAAGACTTCGCCAAGTTCTCCATGGAGCGCGACGGCGACCACTACGCCGTGGCCATCGCGGACGTCGACGCCGACGTCGACGGCGACCTGGTCGGCGAGTTCTGCAACTTCGCCCTGGCCCACACCATCGAGCGCAAGCGTCGCACGCCCAAGTAGCGGCGCCGGCGTCGCGCCCAGCCGCGGCCCGAGACAGCTCCCGCGCCCTGCGCGCCACCCATCCACGCCGCCTCCACCGGCCAGCGCGGGGCTCGCACCCCGACCGGAGACCACCGATGACCGAGCCCCGCCTCGACGGACTCATCAGCCTGCGCAAGGTCAAGGGAGACTTCGCGGTCCCCTTCAACCACCGCGCGGTCGGCGACAACTTCTTGATCACCAACGACCTGGGCGACCTCACCTTCGTCACGCCGGGCGAGCTGCAGAAGCTGGCCTACGGCGACATCGCCAAGGACGAGCCGCTCTACGCGCGCCTGGCCGACAAGAACTTCATCGCCGCGGAGCTCGACATCCCGGCCCAGGCCGAGCGGTGGCGCCGGAAGAACCAGTTCCTGTTCTACGGGCCCACGCTGCACGCCTTCGTGCTCACAGGCCGCTGCAACTTCGGCTGCCAGTACTGCCACAGCTCCATCGTGGGCATGCACCGCACCGACACCGACATGTCGATCGAGGTCGCAGAGCGCGCCGTCGACATGGCCTTTCAGAGCACCAGCCCGGGCATCACGATCGAGTTCCAGGGCGGTGAGCCCATGGCCAACTGGGAGGTGCTGCAGCACATCGTGGAGTACGCCCGGCAGAAGAACGCGCTGGTGGGCAAGTCGCTGACGTTCTCGCTCGTGAGCAACCTGAGCCTGATGACCGAGGAGAAGCTCGACTACCTGCTCGAGCGTCGCATCCAGATCTGCACGAGCATCGACGGCCCCAAGGATCTCCACAACAAGCACCGCATCTACCGGGACGCCGACGGCTTCGACACCACCACGGGGTGGATGAAGCGGATCAACGAGCGCTACGTGGAGATGGGGCTCGACACCAACCTGTACCGCGTCGAGGCGCTGCCCACGGTGACCCGGGCGATGCTGAGTCGACCGCAAGACCTGGTCGACACCTATGTCGAGCTCGGCTGCCGCGCGATCTTCCTGCGCAAGCTGGACCCCTTCGGGTTCGCGGCCCGCACGGCGAAGACGCTCGGCTACTCCATGGAGCAGTTCATCCACTTCTACATCGAGGCCGTGGACTACATCATCGAGCTCAACAAGCAGGGTGTGCAGGTCATGGAGCGCAACGCGGCCATCATGCTCAGCAAGATGATCGCGGACTACGAGCCCAACTACCTGGACTTGCGGAGCCCCGGCGGCGCCGTGATCGGGCAGCTGGGCTACCACCCGGACGGTCGCATCTACTCGTCCGACGAGGGACGCATGGTCGGCGCCATGGGCGACGAGGCCTTCTGCATCGGCACGCTCGACAACACCTACCAGGAGCTGATGACGGCGGCGTCCACCCGCGCGCTCGTCATCGCGGGCACCAACCTCGGTCAGCCCGACTGCGTGAGCTGCACCTACCGGCCCTACTGCGGCCAGCAGCCCGAGTACAACTACAAGACCCAGGGCACCATCGGCGGGCGCATGCGCGACAGCACCTGGTGCCGCAAGCACAAGTACATCTTCGACTATCTGGCGAAGAAGCTGCACGACGCCGACGCCGACGATCTGGCGATGTTCGACCGCTGGACGACCAACCGGCCGCAGGAGCACTTCCTGCAGGAGGCTGGCGCGATCTGACGCGTTTGCAGCGTGTCACTCCGTGTTGCTACGCTCCCGCCGCTGCGAGCCCGGGTTGGCAGCGAGGAGTTCCGCATGTGGCTTCGTCCCGCCTTTCAACGGTGCGCGCTGACCTTCGGCCTGGTGACGCTGGCTTCGGTCGCCGTGGCCCAGCCGGCGCCGCAGCCGGCGCCGCAGCCCGCCCCGCCCGCTGCCGGGGACGCCACCCCGGCAAGTCCGGCGCCCCCGGCCCAGCCCAGCGCCCAGCCAGCACCGCAGCCTGAGCCCCAGCCGATGCCGCCCGCCGCCATGGCGCCGGCGCCCACGCCCCGCGCGGCGCCGAGCGCCCAGCGCGGCCGACAGGTGCGGCGCCAGAACAACAAGCACGGCCTCGGTGTCACCGGCGGGCTCTCGCCCGGCTCGGGCTTCGCGTACCGCTACTACATGGGCAACACCATGCTGCAGGGGGCGCTCTGGGCGACGATCACCAACCGCGGCAGCGACGCCACCGTGTGGGTCGGCTTCCAGGCGGCGCGCTACCTGCTGGTGTGGCACGAGAACCGGCGCACCTCGATCCTGCCGAGCACCTCGGCGCTGCGGCTGGTCGGCGGCCTGTCCTACCTCTACAACAGCAGCACCGCGACGGACATCGTGTTCAAGAAGGTGGACTCTGCGTGCGTGGACGTGGCCGGGCAGTCGTGCGCGCGCGTCACGCAGGAAGAGGAGATCAAGGACACGTTCAACCTGCTGTCCTTGGGCGCCGGCATCGGCTTCGAGTTCGGCGCCGTGATGACGCCCGGCTTCAGCGTCGCCCTCGACCTGCAGCTCACGGCCATGGTCTCGGACGGCAAGCTCGACCGCATCTGGCCGCTCCCCTCCTTGACCCTCATGTACAGCTGGTAGCGCCGCCGCGCTCTCGGAGTCCCCTCATGCAACGACTCGTCCTAGCGGCCCTGCTCGTCACGCTGCTCAGCGGTACGGCCCTCGCCCAACAGGGGCCGCCGCAGCGCACCGTGCTGCCCGGCCACCAGATGCAGCTGCAGAAGAACAGCCACGGTCTCGGCCTCACGGGCGGGTACGGCGGCGCCAACGGCTTCGCCTACCGCAAATACATCGGCAACAACTTCGTCCAGATCAGCGCGCTGCCGCTGATGGCCGACCGCGGTGACTTCCTCGCGCTCATGTTCGGCGCGTCGTTTGGCCGCTACCTCATCGTCTGGCATCGCCAGCGGTCTGCGTCGCTGATGCCCACGACCACGGCCCTGCGCGCGGTCGGGCTCGCCTCGACGTGGTTCTCTCGAGACGCCAGCAGCTTCGTCGACGCCGCCCCTTGCGCCGGCGTGAACTGCACGTCGACGCCGGCGCAAGAGGCGAAGGTCGAGAACACCACCACCCTGGCCGCAGGCGTCGGCTTCGAGTTCGGCGGTGTGCTGCGCAACGGCTTCTCGCTCTCGGTGGACCTGCTGTTGACGTCGGTGTGGGACGAAGAGGGCTTCGACATGCTGGTGCCCCTGCCCTACGGCGCGCTGGTCTACAGCTGGTAGGCCGCCACGTCAGCAGGCTGCGTGGGAGATCGCGGGTCACGCGCGGCGACACGGGTCAGCTGACGACCTCGAGCATCGCCGCCACGGGCGGCGGCCGACGCGCCCACGCCCCCAAGCTCAACGCCGCCTGCCCCGCGAGCATCGCCTCGCCGCTGCGCAGCCACACCCGCCCTCCGTGCTGCAGCGCCCCCTGCCCTGGCGTGTCGCCAAGGTCGAGGCCGATGGCCGGCCAGGCTCGAGCGCCCGCCGCGACGGCCAGGCGCTGCGCCGCGGTCGGGCCGTGGGCGTAGACGATGTCGACGAGGCACGACCGACTGGCCCAGGCGCGCCACGGCAGGTGCGCGAGCCCCTGACCGGCCGCCACGGCCGCGGCGCCAGAGCAGCCGTGACCGAGCCCTGTGGCGTGGATCACCCAGTCGGCCGCCGCCAGCGCGGCCGGTTCGCGCCACGGGACCGCCACGGCGCCGGCGCGCTCCGCCAGGGCGCGCGCACGCCGCGGGTCGCGGTTGCACACCCACGTCACTTCGCTGCCAGCGCGCGCGAGCCAGGTCGCCAGGGCGACGGCCGCGCCGCCAGCGCCCAGGATCGCGACGCGCCCTGGCAGCGGCGGCCGCCCCGAGCGCGGTCCTGCCCCCGGCCAGAGTCCTGCATGGCGCAGGCCAAGCCCAAGGCCCGCGCCGTCGGTGCTGGTCGCGTGCAGCCGCCCGTCGTCCCCGCGCCACAGTGTGTTGACCGCCGCCAGGCGATCGTCGGCCCGGGTCAACGTGCCCTCAGCGCCACAGACCCAGTGCGTCGCTGCGCGCGCGGCCGCCAGCCCCTTGTACGGCGTCGTGACGTTGAGGCCCGTGAGCTCGCCCTCCGCGACGCGCGCGAACGCGCGCTCGGCGTCCACGTCGGTGGCACACGGGAGCAGCGTGTACACGCCGCCGACGCCGAGCGCGTCGAGCCCCGCGCGGTGCAGGGCCGGCGATCGCGAGTGCGCGATGGACCGACCGACCAGCCCCAGACGCAGCTGCGGCCCACCCGGTGGGTGGGGCGTGGTGGCGGAGGTGCGTGGCCCCTTCACCGCGGCTGCGTCTCGCGTTGCCCCAGGAGGGTCGTGAGGGAGACCGCGGCAGGCTGAGCGCTCGGCACAGGCACCGGTCTGTCGGCGGGAGCGCCCTGCAGCCGGCCCCGGGCGGCGTCGCAGTCCTTCGCGATCTGCGCGGCCAGGGCGGGCAGCCCGTCGAAGCGCCGCTCGCCGCGGAGGCGGGCCACCAGCTCGAGGTCGACCCGCTTGCCGTAGAGATCGCCGCTCCAGTCGAGCACGTGCGCCTCCACCCGCCACGCACGACCGGACACGGTCGGCCGGACACCGAGGTTGCACACCGCGTCGTGCACGACGCCGTCCACACAGAGCCGACCTGCGTAGACCCCCGCCGTCGGCCGCACCTGCGCTGGCGCGCCCTGATCCGGGTGGATGTTGGCGGTCGGAAAGCCGATCGTGCGGCCCTTGGCGTCGCCGTGCACCACCTCCCCGCGCAGCGCGAAGGGGCGGCTGAGGAGCGTGTTGGCGATGCCGATCTCACCCGCAGACACCAGCCGGCGAATCCGCGAGCTCGACACCACCTCCCCGCCCCAGCTCACGGACGGACAGCGCAGCACACGGGCGCCATGGGCGTCGGCCCGCTGACGCAGCAGTCCGATGTCGCCCGCCCCGCGGCTACCGAAGCGAGAGTCGTCGCTGGCGATGACGACGCGGGCGGAGAGGGCGCCGAAGATCACCCGATCGGCGAAGTCGGTCGGAGAGGTCTCGCGCAGCGCGTCGTCGAAGCGCAGCACCACCACCCGGTCCACCCCGCAGCGTTTGAGCCAGGCGACCCGACCCGCCAGGGAGTCGAGCGCCGACGGCACCCGCTCGGGTCGCAGCAAGGCCAGCGGATGCGGAGAGAAGGTCACGACCGTGACCTCGAGCCCCTCGGGTGCGGCCGCCGCCCGCAGCTGGTCGATGAGCATGCGGTGTCCGACGTGGACCCCGTCGAAGTTGCCGAACGCCAGCGCCGTCCGAGCGCGCGCGCTGCGCTCCTGTGCCCCTGTCACCACGTCGTCTCCTGCTGCCGCAATGCCGGTCGCTCGGCGCTGGGCGCGGCGGCGCACCCAACACGTGACGCCACGGCCCCAGGCCCTTGTAGCGTGTGGCTGGCTCGCTTGTCGCGTCGGCGCTCGACACAGGCCCCCGCGCTCGGTCCTTCCTTGTTCGCCCCCGCCCTGCTGCGGCGACGGCGGGGCGCGTCGGACAGAGCCCGCCGACACCGAAAAATGTCAAACTTGCGCGGTGAGCAGACACGCTCATGCTGGGAGCCCGCGGTCGGCTGCAGGTCGCCTTGCAATGTCCTCAGGCGATGGGTATCACTGCCCGGACCTAGGTATGGAGAGGGAGAAATGCGCACTATGCTCTTTGCAGCTACCGGTTCCCGCGTCTCACGCGTGCGAAACGCCCTTGTGGCATTGGCCCTCGTCGCTTCCGTAGCGGCCTGCGGTTCCGAAGACGACCCTGCCACCGGCGGGACCGACCTCGACACCGAGGTCTCCGACGAGGACGCGACGGTCGGCAAGGACGCGGGTGGTGAGTCCGACGTGGGTGGGACCGACACCAACACGGCCGACCCCGACACCGGCGGCGGATCGGACACGGGCACGACCGACACGGGAGACGAGGCGGACGCGGGCCCTGTCTGCCCAGGTGAGCCCGGGTGCTCGTGCACGAGCAACGACGACTGCGACTACCCCTACTGCATCGACACGCCGAAGGGGAAGCAGTGCGCCAAGCAGTGCGTCAACAACTGCCCCACCGGCTTCAAGTGCGCGACGGTCGAAGGCGCTGGCGGTGACGTCGCGACGATCTGCGTCCCTGAGGGCGGCAAGCTGTGCAACCCCTGCAACACCAACCAGGAGTGCGGCGCGCTGGGCTTCAAGGCGGCCTGCGTCGACCGGGGCGACGGCGGCGCGTTCTGCGGCGTCGACTGCAAGGCTAGCGAAGACTGCCCCGGCGGCTACGAGTGCAAGGATGTCAAAGATATCGCTGGCAACGACGTGAAGCAGTGCGTGGTCGAGAAGGGCGGCGCCTGCGGCTGCTCCGACGAGGCGATGAAGAACCAGCTGTCGACGAAGTGCTTCGTCACGGCCGGCGAGTCCAAGTGCGCCGGCATCCGGACCTGCCTCGCCGACGGTGAGGAAGGCGCCCCGGCCGGCGGCGGTCTCTCCCCCTGCAAGGCCCCGGACCCCGAGGCCGAGAAGTGCGACGCGCTCGACAACGACTGCGACGGCCAGACCGACGAGGCCACCTGCGACGACGGCAACCCCTGCACCGACGACAAGTGCGACGGCAAGGACGGTTGCAAGCAGACCAACGCCACCGGCGACTGCGACGCGGACGACTCCGTGTGCACCGTCGGCGACACGTGCAAGGACGGTAAGTGCGCCCCGGGCGACCCCAAGGACTGCGACGACAAGAACCCCTGCACCGGCGACACCTGCGACCCGAAGAAGGGCTGCGTCCACGCCCCGCTGTCGAACCAGCCCTGCAACGCGGACGACAACGAGTGCACCCAGTCGGACACCTGCAACAACGGCCAGTGCGAGTCGGGCAAGCTGAAGAGCTGTGACTCGGGCGACGTCTGCGTCACCGGCAAGTGCTCGCTGCTGACCGGCAAGTGCAAGTACACGCCGCAGGTGGGCATCCCCTGCAACGACGGCAACCCCTGCACCACCGGCGAGAAGTGCCAGAGCGAGTCGTGCACCGGCACCGCCACGTCGTGCGACGACGGCAAGCCCTGCACCACCGACAGCTGCGACGCCACCAAGGGCGGCTGCCAGCACACCAACAACACCGACGTGTGCGACGACGGCAACAAGTGCACGGAGAAGGACGGCTGCAAGGACGGCGGCTGCGTCGGCCTCCCGGTCAACGTCACCGTCACCTGCGAGGACAACAACCCGTGCACGAAGGACAGCTGCAACCCGAGCAAGGGCTGTGTCCACGCGCCGCTCTCGAGCGTGACCTGCGACGACGGCAACAAGTGCACGAACAACGACATCTGCGACGCCGGCACCTGCAAGCCGGGCAGCAACGTGTGCGACTGCAAGGCCGACAAGGACTGCGCCGGCCAGGAAGACGGCAACCTGTGCAACGGCACCCTCTTCTGCGACACCAGCGCGTCCCCGTTCAAGTGCAAGATCAAGGAGTCCTCGGTCGTCAAGTGCGACACGTCGATCAACAACGCCTGCCAGAGCAACGTCTGCAACGCCCAGTCCGGCAAGTGCGGCCTCGACTTCAAGACGAAGGGCACCTCGTGTGACGCCGACGGCAACGTCTGCACGCAGTCCGACGCGTGCGACGGCGCTGGCAAGTGCGCCGCAGGCGCGACGGTGAAGTGCGACGACAACAACCCCTGCACCAACGACAGCTGCGACCCCAAGGCCGGCTGCGTCTACGCCGCCAACACGGACAAGTGCGACGCGGACGGCGACGCCTGCACCGAGGGCGACGTGTGCAGCGGTAAGACCTGCCTGCCGGGCAAGGCCAAGAACTGCGACGACGGCGAGCCCTGCACGGGCGACAGCTGCAACAAGCAGACCGGTAAGTGCGAGAGCAAGAACCTGGCGTCGGCCTGCGACGACGGCAGCGCCTGCACCAAGGACGACAAGTGCGGCCTCAACCAGACCGGTAAGTACACCTGCCTGGCCGGCACGCCTGTGACCTGCAACGACGGCAACCCCTGCACGAGCGACAGCTGCGACGCGAAGAAGGGCTGCCAGACCTCGCCGGTCAACGACGGCACCAGCTGCAACGACGGCAACGCGTGCACCAAGGGCGACGCGTGCAAGAGCGGCGCCTGCGCTGGCACCGCGCTCTCGGTTCAGGACTGCGACGACAAGAACGTCTGCACCGTGGACAGCTGCGACTCGAAGAGCGGCTGCCAGCACAAGGCTGTCTCCGGGTCGAAGTGCGACGACGGTGACCAGTGCACCTCGGGCGACACCTGCCAGTCGGGCAAGTGCGCCGCGGGCACCAACCTCTGCGCGTGCCAGGTCGACAGCGACTGCAACAACCAAGAGGACGGCAACCTGTGCAACGGCACGCTCTACTGCGACAAGAGCGGCACCCTCTTCCAGTGCAAGGTGAAGCCGAGCACGGTGGTCAAGTGCGACACGAGCGCGGACAACTTCTGCTCGACCACCGCCTGCGTACCCAAGACCGGCAAGTGCGTGACCGAGACCAAGAGCGACGCCACGCCCTGCGACGCCGACGGTTCGGTGTGCTCGGTGGGCGACACCTGCAAGAGCGGCAAGTGCACCCCTGGCGCCGCGCTCAAGTGCGACGACCTCAACCCCTGCACCGCCGACACGTGTGATCCCAAGAAGGGCTGCACGCACCTCAACCAGGCCGGCGGCTGCGACGCGGACGGCGACGCCTGCACGGAGAACGACGTGTGCAAGGACGGCAAGTGCACGGTCGGCAAGGCCAAGGACTGCAACGACAACGAGTCGTGCACCTCCGAGAAGTGCGACAAGAAGTCCGGCAAGTGCGTCTACACCGAGCTGACCCAGTCTTGCGACGACAGCAACATCTGCACGGACGGCGATGTGTGCGGCAAGAACTCGCAGGGCGTCTGGACCTGCCTGCCGGGCAAGGGCAAGGACTGCGACGACGGCAACAAGTGCACGGTCGACAGCTGCGACAAGACGGCCAAGGACGGCTGCAAGTACGTGGTCGACACCACGAAGAAGCACGCGTGCTACACCGGCCCGGACGGGACGCAGGGCAAGGGCATCTGCAAGGACGGCACGCAGCAGTGCACCACGGACGGCAAGCTCGGCCCGTGCCAGAACGACGTGAAGCCGGCCCCGAAGGAGCTGTGCGACTCGAAGGACAACACGTGCAACGGCATCACCGACGAGGGCTGCGCGCCCACCGGCGTGATCGTGCGCAACGGCAACGCGACCGTGTCCGGTACGTCCGGCAAGGTGACCGTGCGCGGCTTCGTGGGCGGCAGCAACACCGCAGGAAACGCAGCCGTAGCCAACGGTGGCAAGGTCGGCGCGCAACTTGGCTTCTACAAGTGGCTGACCACGTTGCTCGGGCTGAAGTAGAGCAATGCGCGTCGAGCGCTTGCGAAAACGGCGGACAACCGTAGGGTGGAGAAGCCGAACGAGATGAAGCGGGCAGTGAGTGGCTGTTCGTAGGCAGGGAGACCCCGTCTGTTGGGGTTAGAGTTGGGGAGAGTCAGATGATCAGTCGTCTAGCAGGATTCAAGCGGCGCGCGATGGCCGCCGCAGCGGGCGCCGCGCTCGTCATGGGTGCGAGCAGCGCCATGGCCGCCCCGCCCTCCACCTCACTCATCGAGGGGCTGATGACGTCCGCCGGTGGTGGCGCTGCCGCGGACGGCACGTACGACGTCACGTTCTCGGTCTACGAAGCGGGCTCGGGCGGCAACGCCGTGTGGTCCGAGGGTCCGGTCAAGGTCGCTGTGAAGGGCGGCCAGTTCAGCTACGCGCTGGGCACGACCAAGACCATCGACATCACCAAGCTCGGCGCGCTCAAGTCGCAGTGGCTGGGCGTCAAGATCGGCGCCGACCCGGAGCTGGCGCGCGTGAAGCTGCACGCCACGCTCTTCGCGCTCCACGCGGGCGCGGCCGACAAGCTGACCTGCACGGGCTGCGTCACCGCCGACCAGGTGGCCAACGGCTCCTTGTCCGCCGCGAAGCTCGGCTTCAACTACGCGGGCAGCAAGACCAAGGGTGGCCCGGCGAGCGACCTCGCCTGCACCGGCTGCGTCGGCGTCGACGAGCTGAAGTTCGACAAGGACGTCGATCTCGGCAAGCAGAGCCTCAAGGCGACCAACATCACCGCCGCTGGCACCGTGATGGCGCAGGAGTTCGTCGGTGACGGCTCCAAGCTGACTGGCCTCAAGACCCCGGCCGGCGAGTGCAAGACCGCCGGCGAGGTGGTCAAGGGCATCAACGCCGACGGCTCTCTCAAGTGCGTCAAGGCCATGGACCCGACCGCGCTCCCCAAGGACGGCATCGACGAGATCTCCAACGGCCTCATCGCCAACCAGTTCACGGACGAGATCCCCGCGACCGCCACGGGCAACAAGGTCGCCATCCCGGACAACCAGGGCACCGACGCGGTGTGGAACCTGACCTTCCCCAACATCGGGACGGCGCAGGAGATCGACATCAACGTGAAGGTCGAGAACACCGACCTGAGCACCGTCTCCATCTACCTGCTGCCGCCGGACGACAAGAAGACCGGCTGGGTGCTGTGCGATCCGTGCGGCCAGAAGGACGCGAAGAAGTACGACGCCACCTTCAACCCGAAGAACGCGCCCAAAGAGCAGAAGGGCGCGGGCAAGAAGATCGCCGACTGGATCGGCGCCAACCCGCAGGGTCTGTGGACGCTGAAGGTCAAGGACACCAGCTTCTGCGTGCCGCAGGCGCCGGGCAACGCCGCCTACTGCGACACCACCAACGCCAAGGACGGCTGGATCTCGTACTTCAGCATCAAGCTGAAGACGCTGAGCAACCAGAAGGTCGCGCAGAACGGCGACGTCTACATCTCGGGCACGCTCTGGGGCAAGGACCAGGGCCACGGTAAGCCCGGCAGCACGCTGAAGATCGGCAGCGGTGTGAAGCTCGGCGCCGACGCCACGTGCGACGCTGGCAACAAGGGCGCGATTCGCGACTGGAACGGCCACGTGCAGCGCTGTGACGGCTACGTCTGGACCAAGCTCAACGGCGCGCTCTACCGCTACGCCACCTGGCACTCCTACGGCCAGTGGAACGGCAACTGGTTCGGCGACAACCGTCGCGAGCTCTTCGGTGGTGAGTACCCCTCGCACTGGGGTGACTCGAACGGCCGCGCCTACGAGATGAGCAGCGACGCCAACTACATGCGCACGCTCTTCCAGACCAGCCGCGCGACCATCGCGAGCCACTCGCCCAACGCGATGGTTCACGCCCGCACCTGGTACATGTACAGCTCCACGGACAGCGAGCACGCAGCCGCCTACTTCCGGATCTACAACTCCACCGACAAGAACGTGAGCTGGCCGGTGTACTGGTACGCCACCTCGTACGGCGGCTGGGGTGAGCGCGCTTCGATCACGGTCAACGGCGCCAACACCTGGGACGGCAGCGGCAACTACCACTCGAGCCAGCAGCACGCGACCACGCTGACGATCCCGCCGAAGAAGATCAGCACGGTCATCTTCATCGCGGGCTCGACGCCGACCAGCGGCTACTTCCGGACCTGCTTCCTGGCCTTCTACAACAACATGCTGAATCTCCCCTCCGGCCTGCACTTCGTCGACGACCTCGACTGGAAGGCGAACGGCTGGACCACGGACCCGATCAAGTAGTCGACTTGTCCGAAGCGAAGTCGCCATCTAGCGGCTTCGCTTCGGACCCGGACCTACGCTAGACTCCTCTCGTCGAGGGCCACAGACGGCCCGTCGCTCCGGAGACGCAGATGCGCACGAATACGTTCCTCAAGAGTCGCTCAGCGACCCTCGCCGCCGCCCTGGTCATGGCCTTCGCCGTCGGATGCGGCAGCGACGACTCGGCCGTCGGCGGTGGCGTCGAGACCGACACGGTCGGCGGTGGTGGTGACACCAGCAAAATCGACGAAGACACCTCGTCGGGTGGCGACACCAGCTCGGAGACCGACACAGGCACTGAGACCGACACGGCCACGGAGACGGACACCGCGACAGACGACGCGGGTTCGGACGCCGGGACGGACGCTGGCGGCGACGCTGGCAGCGACGCTGGTGCGGACGCTGGCGGCGACAACTGCCCCGGTGGCGACTACTGCGCTTGCAACACGAACGACGACTGCGACCAGGGCTTCTGCATCGACAGCCCTGACGGCAAGGTCTGCGCGCAGAAGTGCGTCGACACCTGCGACAAGGACGGCTTCATCTGCAAGCTGGTGCCGGGTCCTGGTGGCGACAACATCTCCGTGTGCGTGCCCCAGGGCGGCAACCTCTGCAACCCGTGCAACAAGAACGACCAGTGCAGCAGCCTGTCGGACAGCTCGGCGGCGTGCGTCGACCTCGGCGAGAGCGGCGCGTTCTGCGGTTCGAGCTGCAAGGCCGACGCCGACTGCCCGAACGAGTACGAGTGCAAGGACGTCAAGGACGTGACCGGCAAGGACGTCAAGCAGTGCGTAGTCAAGGGTGGCGGCTCCTGCAAGTGCAGCAAGGACGCCATCGCCAAGGAGCTGTCGACGGCGTGCTTCGCCACGAGCGGCAGCGCCAAGTGCGAGGGCGTTCGGACCTGCCTGCCGGACGGCAAGCAGGGTGCGCCGGCCGGTGGCGGCCTCACCGCGTGCCTGGCGCCGACGCCCCTCGAGGAGAAGTGCAACGGCAAGGACGACGACTGCGACGGCGACACCGACGAGGCGACGTGCGACGACAAGAACGACTGCACCGACGACGTGTGCGACCCGAAGAACGGCTGCAAGAGCAGCAACAAGACGGGCGCCTGCGACGCGGACGGCAGCGTCTGCACCAAGGACGACGCCTGCAAGGACGGCAAGTGCGTCGCGGGTGAGAAGACCGAGTGCGACGACAAGAACCCCTGCACCAAGGACGTCTGCGACCCGAAGGACGGCTGCAAGTACACGAACGACGACGCGCAGCCCTGCAACGCGGACGACACGGAGTGCACCGTCAACGACAAGTGCAAGGACGGCAAGTGCGAGGCTGGCGAGGCCAAGGCCTGCAAGAGCAGCGACCAGTGCGTCAACGGCAAGTGCAACATCTCCGACGGCAAGTGCGTCTACACCTTCCAGGAGGCTCAGCCCTGCAACGACGGCAACCCCTGCACCTCCGCTGAGAAGTGCCAGAAGGGTGGCTGCAACGGCGACCCCACGAAGTGCGACGACAACAACCCGTGCACCTCGGACTCCTGCGACAAGGCCAAGGGCTGCGTCCACACGGCCGTGTCGAGCCCCTGCGACGACAACAACGCCTGCACCGAGAAGGACGCCTGCAAGGACAGCAAGTGCGCCGGCGTGCCGGTCGACGGCAAGACCAAGTGCAACGACGACAACCAGTGCACCAAGGACACCTGCGACCCGGTGAAGGGCTGCCTGAACAACATCAACACGGGCGACTCGTGCGACGACGGCAACCCCTGCAGCTCGGGTGACAACTGCCAGAACGGCACCTGCACGGGCGGCAAGAACATCTGCTCCTGCACCAAGGACGCCGACTGCGCCAAGCAGGACGACGGCAACAAGTGCAACGGCACGCTCTTCTGCGACAAGAGCGCGGGCGCGCCCTACCTGTGCAAGGTGGACCCCAAGACGATCGTGAAGTGCGACACGTCGACGGACACCTTCTGCGCGCAGACCAAGTGCGAGCCGGCCACCGGCAAGTGCCTGGTGCTCAAGAAGTCGGACGGCACCGCGTGTGACGCCGACCAGAGCGTGTGCACCGCCAACGACCAGTGCGCTGGCGGCGTGTGCACGCCCGGCAAGAACGTGGCCTGCGACGACAAGAACCCCTGCACGACGGACTCCTGTGACCCCAAGACGGGCTGCAAGTTCATCGCGAACACCAACCCCTGCGACGCCGACGGCGACGCATGCACGGTGGACGACATCTGCAAGGAGAAGACCTGCACCGCGGGCAAGCAGAAGGACTGCGACGACAACGAGCCCTGCACCGAGGACGGCTGCGGCAAGGCCGACGGCAAGTGCACGACGAAGCCGCTCACCAAGAGCTGCGACGACGGCAACGCCTGCACCGAGGGTGACAAGTGCGGTGACAAGGCGGGCAAGTGGACCTGCTTGGCGGGCAAGGGCCCCGACTGCGACGACAAGAACCCGTGCACCAAGGACACCTGCGAGAAGGTGGGTGGCTGCAAGAACACGGTGGACTCGAGCATCGAGGTCGACTGCTACACCGCCGACCCGAAGACACAGGACAAGGGCATCTGCAAGGCTGGCAAGCAGAAGTGCGACAGCCAGGGCAAGCTCGGCGCCTGCACGGGCGAGGTCAAGCCGGCAGACAAGGAGGTCTGCGGCGACAGCAAGGACAACACCTGCAACGGCACCACGGACGAGGGCTGCGCCCCGACCGCCTACCACGCTCGCTTCGGCAGCTCGGTGGTGGACGGCCAGGTCACCGTCTCGGGCAAGAAGTACGACGCGCGCATGTTCGTCGGCGGCAGCCAGGTGGCCGGTGAGAGCAAGGGCACGAAGGTCACGGCTCACTTCGGCTTCTACCAGTGGCTGAAGGCGCTGATGGGCAAGTAGCTCCCCGTCGCGGAGACGCGCCACGGCCCCCTGCCCCGCTCGGGCAGGGGGCCGCGGTCGTTTTGGCGGAGCGGCGGACCCTTGCGGCGCTGGGCCATGGCCTGGCGTGCGCAGCGGTGCGCTGGCCGCGGCGCGCGCGTGGCGGTCCACAGACGCGAGCTGCGCGCTTGCCAGTTGAGTGACGTGTGGCGGTGGACCCGTGTCCCGGGGCCGATGCGCTAGGAGTGTGTAGCGCATTGGAGCCTCGAGGGGCTTCGCGCGATGACCAAGCCCTGTGGCTTCCCAAGTGCGCAGGACTGGCCGTAGCCAATTCAAGCGCGGAGTCGCAGGGCGATGTGTCAGCGCGATGAAGCCGCCGAGGCGGAATGCGCTACAGGCTCCTAGGTCGCGTCGACCACCCACGCTCCCGGCATCAGATCCAGCAGCGCTCGAGGGATCGGCGCTTCAAAGAGCTGCTCGGTCTGCGTGATCGGATGGGGCAGCTTGATGCGAAAGCTGTGGAGGGCGATCTGGTAGTTCGGCATGCGCCGGATGTCACGCTTGCGTGCGTCGGGGATGTCGACCAGGGCAGACAGCGGCATCTCCGTGTCGCGCTCCTTGTAGGCGCGCTCGTTCACCACCGGGTGGCCGATGGCGGCGAGGTGGATGCGGATCTGGTGGCAGCGACCCTGGTTGAGCGTGATCATCAGGCGAGACATGCCGCGCCCGCGCGCGAGCAGCCGCCAGCGCGTCGCCGCCGGCCGGCCGCCCTTGTCCAGGTCGAGCACGCGGCGCCGCACGCGGCCCCCCTCTTTCACCGCGCCGATGGGCAGCGTAATGCGGCCCCGAGCCCCGGTGATGTCGCCCTGTGCGACCGCGATGAACTGCCGCTCGCAGAGGTTGCTCCGCCAGCTCCAACGCAGGGCCTTCGCCGCCTCGTCGGAGCGCGACAAGATGACCAGGCCGCTGGCCTCACGGTCGAGCTGGTTGACGGCGAACACCTCGCCCAGGCCCATGGCGTGCAGCGCCTTCAGCACCGAGCGCTCGCGATGCCCCCCGGACGGCAGCACCGGGAAGCCGGGCCGCTTGTTCACCACCACGATGTGCGCGTCGCAGAAGACAACGCTGCAGATCTCCGCCGGTGCGACCTTGGGCTCGGCCCGCTTCTTGCCCCGGCGGCGCCTCGGCTTTGCCTCTGTCATCTGCCTCTCCCGGAGCGCGGTCTGCGCTGTCCGTCGACGTCTCGGCGCTGTCCGACGGGCGCGCGGTGACGCTCCCCCGCGAGCCCGTCCCCCATCACGATCCGTCCCCGTTGCCAAGGCGGCCACCGCGGTTGAAGGCGTCATGCCATGGGTCGCGGGGGTCGGTCACACCTACGGCTCACGCTCTCATGCACGTTCATACTTGGGCAAGGGGTCCGGCGCCACATCGAGTCGGGCGAGACGCGAGCGCGTAGGGAGGCAGCGACAAGCGAGGCCGCGTTGGTCGCGGTCCTCGCTCACGGCGTCGCGGACGCACGGGCTGCGAGCCGAGCGCCAGGCCGACTCCGTGCGTCCAGAGTTGGCCTAGGAGTGTGTGGCGTATTGGAGCCTCGAGGGGCTTCGCGCGATGACCAAGCCCTGTGGCTTCCCAAGTGCGCAGGACTGGCCGTAGCCGATTCAAGCGCGGAGTCGCAGGGCGATGTGTCAGCGCGATGAAGCCGCCGAGGCGGAATGCGCTACAGGCTCCTAAGGAGCGCAGCCCTCGTCGGTCTTGCCATCGCAGTCGTTGTCCTTGGAGTCACACTTCGTCTCCGTGGCCGTCGCGGACTGATAGAGCGGCACGGAGCCGTAGTCGCAGGTCCACTTGCCCTTGCTGCAGCTCGCCTGCACGTTCGCCGCAGTGCACACGCCGGTGAGCTTGCAGTCCGACTTGGACACGTCCATGAGGCTCTCGTCAGTCTTGCCGTCGCAGTCATTGTCCTTGTTGTCGCACGACGCCTCGTCGGCCTCGTAGCCTGAGATCAGGTCGTAGCGACAGATCGGGTTGCCCCCGATGCACTCCTTGGTGGCCGCGCTGCACACACCCTTGGTCTTGTCGCAGGAGTACGTGCTCAGGTCGGGGTTCTCGTCGGTCTTGCCGTCGCAGGTGTCGTCCTTGCCGTTGCAGGTCTCCTTCGACTTGGCCTTGGACAAGGTGCTGCAGGTGGCCTTGCCCTTGCCGTCGCAGGTGACCTTGCCGCCGCCGCAGATGCCGACGCCGCAGCTCTCCCCGATGGTCGCGGAGCCCCCGACGCCGGTGTAGGTGAACGTGTTGGTCGCCTTGTTCTTGTCGTTGCAGTCGCCGCCCTTCTTCGCGGTGAAGTCGAGCGCGGGCACCGACGAGCACATGCAGACCGCCGACGAGGCCACACCGAAGCCGTCCTTGTCCCCGTCCTGGTAGTAGGTGACGCAGTGCAGCGCGTTCTTGTCGTTGGTGTCGTCGTCGCAGTCGTCGTCGTCGGTGGTCAGGCAGTCTTCCTTTGCGCCCGGATTCACGGACTTCTTGAGGTCCTTGCAGTCGCCGCCGCCCTTCGGACAGACCTTGGGCGTGCCCTTCACCTTCATGCCGTCGTCGCAGTAGTCGTCATTGTCGTTGTCGCAGCCCTCGTCCGTGGCGCCGTCGCAGTTGTTGTCGACGTCGTCGCAGGTCAGCTCGGTGGTCGACTCGTAGCCTGTGACGAGCTTGTAGACCGAGTCCGGACACGGCTTCCACGCGCCGTTCGCGCACAGGTAGGACTGTTTCTTCGCCGCCTTGCAGACACCCTTGGTGTTCTCGCAGGCCGGCGCGTTCTTGTAGAGGTCGGCCGCGTCGGCCGCGTCGGTCTTGCTGTCGCAGTCGTCGTCGACACTGTTGCAGACCTCCGCCGCGTCGGGCCGCACCGCGGCGCCCGACGACTTGCCGTCGTTGCAGTCGCCGCCGCCCTTCGGACAGACCTTGGGCTTGCCGCTCGTGACCATGCTGGCGTCGCACCAGCCGTCGCCGTCGTCGTCGCACCCCTCGTCTTTGCCGGCCTTGCAGTTGTCGTCGATGTCGTTGCACATCTCCGTCGCGCCGGGTGAGATCGCCTTGACCTTGTCGTTGCAGTCGCCGCCGCCCTTGCTGCACACCTTGGGCTTGCCGACGGTGGCGCGGTTCTCGTCGCACCAGCCGTCGCCGTCCTGGTCGCACAGCTCGTCGGTCCCGCCCGAGCAGTCGTTGTCGACATCGTCGCAGCTCTCGGCGGCGTCCGGGTTCACGGGCTTGCCGACGCCGGGCACGTCGTTGCAGTCGCCGCCACCCTTGGTGCACACCTTGGGCTTGCCCACCACGACTCGCTTCGCGTCGCAGAAGCCGTCGCCGTCCTGGTCACAGGCCTCGTCGGTGCTTCCGTCGCAGTCGTTGTTGATGTTGTCGCACAGCTCCGGTGCGTCGGGCGCCGTGCTCTTGACCGCGTCGTTGCAGTCGCCGCCGCCCTTGGGACACACGGCCGGCTTGCCAACGACCTGCATGTTCTTGTCGCACCAGTTGTCGCCGTCGTCGTCGCAGCCCTCGTCGGTCTTGCCGTCGCAGTCGTTGTCCTTGCCGTCGCAGATCTCCGTCGCCTGCTTGGACTGGGTCGAACAGGTCGCCGCGCTGAGCCCGCTGCACACCACCTTGCCGCCCGCGCACACGCCCAGCCCGCAGGCCTTGCCGATGCCGATCTTGGTGGTCTTGCCGGTGGCGTTGTTCTTCTGGCTGAAGAAGAAGACCTCGTCTGTCGTGCCGCTGCAGTCGTCGTCCTTGCCGTTGCAGCTCTCCGTGTTCGACGGGTTGATGTTGGCGTCCTTGTCGTTGCAGTCGCCGCCGCCCTTGGTGCACGTGTTGGGCTTGCCGACGGTGGTCATCGCCTTGTCGCAGTGCTTGTCGCCGTCGTCGTCGCAGCCCTCGTCGGTCTTGCCGTCGCAGTCGTTGTCCTGATCGTCGCAGACCTCGGTCTTGTTCTCGCTCTTGCTGCCCTCGGGGTTGGTGGTGCAGGTGGCGGCGCTGGTCTTGCCAGGCGTGCACTCGACGACGCCCTTGCCGCACGCGCCGACGCCGTCACACGACGCCCCGACCGCTATGCCGACGTAGCTGAAGCCCTCGTCGGTCTTGCCGTCGCAGTCGTTGTCCTTCGTGTCACAGATCTCAGTGCCCTTCTTGATCAGCGTGGAGCAGGTGACGCCGCTCTTGTCGTTGCGGCAGACCACGTTGCCCTTGGCACACACGCCGTAGCCACACCCGAGGCCGATGGTCTTGGGCTGCCCGAGGTCGTCGAAGCTGAAGTCCTCGTCGGTCTTGCCGTCGCAGTCGTTGTCCTTGCCGTCGCAGCTGGTCTCCTTGCTGCCCTGATAAGCGTCGACCTTGGCGTAGTCACACACCCACTGACCCTGGGTGCAGGCGGCGCCGACGTTGTCCTTGCTGCACTGCCCCACCAGCTTGCAGGGCGAGTCGAGCACCGTCAGCGCGTCGTCGGTCTTGCCGTTGCAGTCGTTGTCCTTGCTGTCGCAGACCTCCTTGGAGATCTTGCCCAGGCTCGAGCAGGTCAGGCCGGAGCCGTCGCCCTTGCACACCACCGTGCCGCTGGCGCAGGCGCCGGTGCCGCACGTCGACGCGATGCCCTTGCTCTGGCCGAGGTCGTCGAAGGCGAAGTCGTCGTCGGTCTTGCCGTCACAGTCGTTGTCCTTGCCCTCGCAGGTGGCCTCGATGAGCTTGAAGCACTTCTGCCCGCCCAAGCCGGGGCAGTGGCAGAAGGCGTCGCCGGGCTGGCACTCCTTGGCCGTGTCGAACTCGATGCCGGACACCTTGGTGTAGTCGCAGACCCACTTGCCCGCCTTGCACACGGTGAGGATCGACTGCACTGCCGCGCCGCCGCACACGCCAGCCTTGGCGCAGGTGGAGTCTGCGATGGTGGTGAGGGTCTCGTCGGTGGTGCCGTTGCAGTTGTTGTCCTTGTTGTCGCAGACCTCGGGCTTGTTCTGCTTCTTGCTGCCGTCCGGGTCGGTCGAGCAGACCGCCTTGTCCTTGGTCAGTCGGCACTCCACCTTGCCAGCGCCACACGCGCCGACGCCGTCGCAGTCCTCGCCGATCTTCAGGCTCTTGCCGGTGCCCTCCTCGCCGTAGGTGTAGTCCTCGTCCGAGGCGCCGTCACAGTCGTTGTCGAGGTAGTCGCAGACATCGGTGGCGGGGCGCTTGTCGCCCTCACAGCCGACGCAGGTCAGCGAGGTCTTGTCGAAGTCCTTGGTGAGGCAGTCCAGCGGCCCCGGGTCCTGCCCGGCGGGCCAGTGCTTGCACACGGTGACGCCTGGCTGCTTGCCACACTCGCCGTCGGTGTCGCCGCAGACCTTGTCTTCGGCCTCGGGGTTGCCGCCGTCGACGTGTCCGTCGCAGTTGTCGTCCTTGCCGTTGCAGACCTCCACGGCGTCCGGAGCGACGTTCTTGTCGTCGTCGTCGCAGTCGGCCGGAGCCGCCCAACCGTCGCCGTCCTTGTCGGTGGCCGGGTCGCAGGCCGGGTCCGCGCCGACGCAACCCTGCACCTTGCCGTCGCCGCACTTCTCGGGCGCGCCGGGGTAGGTCAGCGGGTCCTTGTCGTCACAGTCGAGCGGCGCAGCCACGCCGTCGGCGTCTTCGTCCTTCGGCGCGCAGGGGGTCACCTTGTTGTCGCAGTTCGAGTCGCACGCGGCCAAGACGGCGTCGGTGACCTTAGCGTCGCCGGGCACCGGGTCCTTGTCCGTCCAGTCCGGATCCTTGCTCAAGATCAGGGTCGTGTAGGCGACGCAGCAGCGCTCCTTGACCGTGTTTCCGGGGTGGATCTCGCTGTGATAGCGGGCGAACTTGAAGGCGCACGCGGCGTCTTCCTTGTCGTTCGGGACCCCGTCACCGTCGATGTCCTGCAGCGCACAGCCGTCGTTGACCTTGCCATTGCAGTCGTCGTCGACCTGGTTGTCGCAGATCTCCTTGTCCGCCTTCTTGTCGGCCGAGGAGCACACCAGCCCCTTGCCGTCCGCGCTGCACACCGCGGTGCCGCCAGCGCACGCCCCCGCACCGCAGCTGTCGCCCTTGGCCAGCGTGCCAGGGGCGCCGTCGATGCCGGTGTAGGGCAGGTTCTCGTCCACCTGGTTGTTGCAGTCGTTGTCCTTGCCGTCGCAGACCTCGGGTGCACCTGGGTACACGTCCTTGTCGTTGGCCGCGCCAGCGCCGCAGGCCTGCTCCTGGCAGTCCGGCACGCCGTCCTTGTCGCTGTCCACGCAGGCCGCGTCGCTGCCGTCACAGTCCTCGTCCACGCCGTTGCCACACTGCGTGCACGGATCTTCCACCGAGAAGGGGCTGGCCGCGGCGCCCTTGGCCGGGTCGTCGTTGCAGTCCGTGGCCTCGCCCTCGGCGCAGCAGCCCTCTTTGGCGCAGTCCTTCACGCCGTCACCGTCGGCGTCGCAGGCCGTGTCTGCGTTCGTCAGCATCACCGTGATCTTGGCCTTGGCGCCGGCCTCGACCACGCCCGACCAGCTGGTCAGCACCTTCTG
>JAUIAC010000049.1 GCA_030425545.1 bacterium
TGCTGGGCGAGCTCGTCGACACCTACGGCGCGCGCGTGCCGGTGCTCCTCAACGACCACCTGCCCGCTGCCCTGCCCTTCCGCGGCAAGCCAGGGCTCGGCGTCCATGTCGGCCAGGACGACGCGTCCCCGGTGACCGCGCGCCACCAGCTCGGCGAGGGCGCCGTGGTCGGCCTGTCGACCCACAGCCTGGAGCAGGTCGCGGCCGCCGCCGCGCTGCCCGCGGACTACATCGGCTTTGGCCCGGTGAAGGCCACCGCCACGAAGGCCGGCGAGGCCAAGGGCTTCGACCTGCTGGCCGAGGCCTGCGCCGCCGCGTCGCAGCGGGTGGTGGCCATCGGCGGGCTTGGGCTCGACGACATCCCTGCGGTCCGCGCTGCGGGCGCCCACGCCGTCGCGGTCGTCTCCGCGTGGCTCGGCACCGCCGACGACCCCTCGGACCCCGACCAGGCCAGCCTGGCCATGAGCATGCTGGTGGCCACGTGGCTGTCGAGCCCGGCGCCCAAGCGAGCGGACGCATGACCGAGACCTGGACGATCAAGCGGCTGCTGGACTGGTCGCACACCTTCCTCGAGCGCTACGGCTCCGAGAGCCCGCGTCTGGACGCTGAGCTCCTGCTGACCCACGTGCTGCAGCTGCGGCGCATGGACCTGTACGTGCAGTTCGACCGGCCGCTGCAGGTCGATGAGCTGACGGCGTTCAAGGGGCTCATCAAGCGCCGCGCCAGACACGAGCCCGTGGCCTACATCCTGGGTACCAAGGGCTTTCACGCCATCGATCTGGCGGTGGGTCCGGGCGTGCTGGTGCCTCGACCGGAGACCGAGCACCTGGTCGACGCCGCGCTGGCCTTCTTGCGCGAGCCGGACAGCCCCGAGGGCCCCGTGGTCGACGTGGGCACCGGCAGCGGCGCCATCGCGCTGGCCGTCGCGGCGGCGCTGGGCGACGCGCGTCCCGTCGTCGCGACCGAGCGCTCGCCCGACGCCGCCCAGTACGCCCGCAAGAACGCAGACGCGCTGGGGTTGAACGTGCCCGTGCTGGAGGGCGACCTGCTCGGCCCCGCTACGCCGCACGGCCCCTTCGCGGCGGTGCTGTCGAACCCGCCCTACATCCGCTCCGACGTCATGCCGGGGCTCGACCCGACCGTGCGCGACCACGAGCCCCACCTCGCCCTCGACGGCGGCGCCGCAGGCCTCGACGTGTTGCGCCGACTGGTGGACGCGGCGCCGACGCAGCTCAAGCCGGGAGGCCTCTTCGCCGTGGAGCTCGGCAGTCGCGCCCAGGGCGACACGGTCGCGGGCTGGCTCACCTCGGCCGGCTTCCGCGACGCGGCCTACAGCGCCATTGGCCCAGGCCCCACCGGGCTGGTGCAGGCGCGCTGGCCGGGCTGAGCGCAGGGCTTACGGAAAGCCTGCACAACGGCCCGCCTCGCACGACGCGGTGATCGGGGCCATCTTGCGCTGCGCCCGCGCTTGGTTGACGTAGGTCGCCCGGCGCTCACAGTCCGCGTCGGTGCTGCAGCTGCAGAAGGCCAGGCGCGGCGCGTCGAAGCACAGCCACCCGCCGGCGCAGACTCCGGTGCCGCAGGCCGCCCGTCCGGCCGGGGTGTCGTCGCACAGCTGCCCGTTGCCGAACTGGGGCGCCGACGCGCACGCCGCCGGCTTCACAGGGCCGTCCTTGTCGAGCTCGGCGTTGTCGTCACAGCCGGCGACGGTGAGCACCAGCGCGACGGCGATGATCCAGGATCTGCGCGTCGTCTTCACGGCTGCTTCCCAAAGCGGTAGAGCTTGTACGCGGTCACCAAGAGCACCTCCTCCGGGCCGCCCACGGCGACGTCGAGCAGGTCGTTGGACGGCTGCGGGAAGCCGCCGACGGTGCCCGGCGGCGGCGCGACGTCGACCACAGACCAGGCCGCGCCGTCCCACGCTCGCAGCTGACCCTTGAGCCCGCCGATCCAGAGCTGGTCGGCCGCGGTGCCGCCGGCAGAGCGGAAGCCCAGGCTCCACTTGACGTCACCCGCGCCGACAAAGGCGTCGCCGTCGAAGCGCGCGACGTACGCGTCGGTGGTGCCGCCCACGACGAGCGCGGATCCCTTGGCGGGCGCGGTCGCAGCGGCCCAGAGGTCGCGGGGCGGCTCAGGCGTCGGATACCCCTTCCAGCTCTTGCCGTCGGCGCTGTGCAGCACGACGCCGCCGCCCGTGGCGCCCTTGGACGCCGCGATCCACACGCCGCCCTTGGCGCTCGCGCTGACCGTCACGAAGTCCGCCTTGTCACCAATGGCCTCTCCGGAGGTCGACGTCACCGCCGCAGGCGCCCATACCGCGCCCGTCCGGCGCCACGCCTGGGCCCCTTCGCCCACCGCCCACACGTCCCCGCTGGGGTCGCCGCTCAACGACAAGAAGGTCACGACCGGGGTCGGCGGCACGGCGCCCGCCACCTGCCAGCTCTGCCCGTCCCAGGTGATGAGCGTGCTGCCTTCGCCCGCCGCCACGATGTTGTCCTTGGAGGCCGCCCACACCGCGTTGAGGTGCGCCGCGCCGACGTTCTTGGGCGAGATGTCGGTGAATGTGCCGCCCTCGAGCAGGGCCACGCTCGCGCCCTCGCCGACGACCACGTAGGCGCCGGGGCTCCCAGGGATCGCGGCCGCCGCGCGCATCTTCTCGGTGGTGGTCGGCACCAGCTGCGTCCACTTCAACGTCAGCTCGGGGCCGCTGTCGGCCTGCGTGGTGTCCGCAGCGCCGGTGTCCTCGGACGCGTCCGACACGTCGGTGGCGGTGGCGTCGTCGCCAGGGTCGGGGTCGTTACCACAGCCCGGCAGCGCCAGGAGCGCCAGCGCCGCCAAGGCCGCGCCGAGCACGCGCTGCGGGGTCGATCCAGGCCAAGCGGGGGCGTCGGCGGGCGAGGCAACCTGGGTGTGGTCGACAGGCGAAGGGAAGGTTCGCATAGGGGACTCCACGTTTGAGGCGCGCAGACTAGCAGACTGGGCCGGCGGTGACCTGAGGTCGCCCGCGCGCCCGGCGCCGAGCCCTGCGCGCCCCGGCTTCGACCCCGTGGACCCTACCAAAGCCCTGGGGCGCTGCGGCCCCACGTCGGCCAGTCGAGACCACCCACGACCTTGCTGCGCACGCCCGCCAGCCCTAGCTTTGGACCTGGGCCACTTGAGCGCCCGCCGCGCCTTCCCAGGCGCCCGACTCTCTCGCCTCGCGCCGACCGCGCGCAGGAGCCTCGCCATGCCGGACTTGAGCGCAAAGCCACAGAAGAAGAAGCGTCAGGATCCCAAGGATCTCGCCGACCCCAAGCTGCGTGACAAGCACAGCAACGACAGCTACGGCTACACCAAGTCGGGCCAGGACGAGCGCAACAAGCTCTTCTACTACGGCGTCAAGCCCACGGACGTGTACCAGGGCGCCATCGCCGACTGCTACTTCGTCTCCGCCCTCGCCGCGGTCGCCGCTGAGCAGCCTGACCTCATCAAGCAGGGCGTCATCGACAACGGCGACAACACCTACAAGGTCCGCTTCTTCAAGAAGCGCGACTACTGGTCGTCCAACTACGTCGAGCAGTGGGTCACCGTGGACGGCGACCTCCCGAGCAAGGCCGGCAGCGACACGCCGATGTACGCCAAGGGACAGAAGACCCGCACCGGCGGTCGGGAGCTGTGGCCGGCGCTGGTCGAGAAGGCGTGGGCCCAGTTCAAGGGCGGCTACGACAAGATGGGCGAGGGCGGCTCGACCGCGAAGGCGCTCGAGGCGCTCTCGGGCGCGCGCGTGGCCTACGCCAGCACCGACACGACCCCCGAAGACGTGATGTGGATGAAGCTGCGTCGCGCGACGATCAAGGACCAGGCCATGGCGGCCGGCACGCGCGGCAAAGAGGACGAAGACCTCTACAAGGGGACCCGCCTCTACGCGTGGCACGCCTACACGGTGCTCGGCGCCTACGAGAAGGGCCGCGGCAAGAACAAGAAGCGCGTGGTCCAGCTCCGCAACCCCTGGGGTCGGGTCGAGCCCGGCCAGGACGGTAAGGACGACGGCATCTTCGAGCTGAGCCTCGAGGACTTCATGAAGTTCTACGGCAGCGTCAACATCGCGAACATGTGACCTTGGCTGTGGACACTGCAGCGTCAGCGGGCCCCCCGGCTCCGCCACCGCCGATCACGCTCGCGGGGCCGACCGTGTCGTTTGGGCCCGACGACGGCGCCTTGAGCGACGCGGTCTGGCAGTTTGAACCCGAGACGCGCGTCGAGCTCGCCCCTGGGACCTACACAGGCCCCATCGCCCTGCCCCGCTCCGTGTCGCTGGTCGCCGCCAAGGGCATGGGCAGCGTGACCCTCGCCGGCAGCCACGGCGCGACCCTCTCGATTGAGGGGGGCGACGAGGACGCGCCGCGGGTGCAGCTGCGAGACCTGGTGGTGCGCGGCCCGACGCGCGGCTTCGGCGCCGCGGTTCAGCAATACAGCGCCGCTCAGCTCGAGCTCGACGGCTGCCTGCTCACGGGCGGGCGAGGCCGCGGCGAAGGCGGCGGCGGCGTCGACGTGCAGGCGGGCTATGTCGCGCTTCGGCGCTGCCGGCTGACGCGCAACGCTGCCCTGCAGGGTGGCGGTGTCCGCGCCTCCGGACCCGTGTGGGTGGAGCTCGAGAGCTGCGTCCTGGCCGGCAACCGCGCCGCAGGCAAGGGGGGCGGCGCGGTCTTCGCCGCCGACGGCGCCCGGGTCGATCTGCGCGGATGCACCGTGTCGTCCGCCGGCGCCGCCACCGTGCGTGTGGCGGCCGGGGTCGCGTCGGTGGTGCTGTCCGCCGGACGAACCGGCGCGCTGGTGCACCTGGTGAACTGCCTCGTCGCTGACGATGTGCCCGACCTGCCCTTCGCTTGTCTGGACCAGGGTCGTGTCGTGGTCCGCCACAGCTGTGTGCCGCGCGCCCCCGCCCGCAGCGGGGTCGACAGCGACGACACGGTGCTGGTTCGCGCCGTCGGCGTGGAGCCCACTGGCACGCCTGCGTGGCGCGCGCCCTTCGCGGTGGTGCTCAGGGGGGTGGGTCAGCCCGACGCCCTGCGTGATCCACGGGACCTCTACGGGACGCCGCGAGGCGACGTGTGGGTCGGCGCCGTCGGTTGACGACGCGACGCCGACCCGCGGACCGACGGTCGCGCCGTCAGCTCAGCGCGAGGCGCCGTCCGCCGCGGTCGCGCCGGCGACCGGAACCGAGGCCGCGTGCCGGTGCGGCGCGCTCCGCACGGTGTCCACGGTGAAGAGCGCCTCAGCGGTCTCCAGCGGCCGACCTGACCCAGGCGCGTCGCTCGCCGAGACGTCGTCAGCGTCCGAGCGCTCATGCGCGCCCAGGTCGACGAGCGCCATGGCGTCGGCGATGTCCACGGCCTGCGTGCCGTCGACGGGGTCGGGGAGCGCCGGCACCGGAGCCACCAGGCACAGCGCCTCGCCCTTGGCGCACAGCACCAGCTCCACCCCTGGCTTCAGCCGTCCGTCGAGGACCTGCTCCGCGACGTAGCTCTCGACCAGCCGCTCGACCTGCGCGCGGATCGGCCGCGCGCCCTGCGACGCGTCCGTCCCGGCTGCCGTGACCACCAGGTCGACGACGCTCTCGTCGGCGCTGAGGCGCACCAGCCTGGCCTCGAAGAGACGGTCCAGGCTGTCCTTGAGCGCGTGCGCCGCCACCGCGCGCAGGCTCGCGACATCGAGCGGACGAAAGAGCACCTTGTCGTCGACGCGACCCAGCAGCTCGGGACCCAGGTGGCCTTGGGCGACCTCCAGCGCCTGCGCCTCGTCTAAGATCGCGGGCGGCTCGGCCGCGCGCCCGAAGCCGATGGCTGGACGCGCGCTCGACTGCAGCGCGTCTGCCGCGATGGTCGAGGTCAGCACCACGATGGTGTTGCGCAGGTCCAGCAGCTGCCCCTGGTTGTCGCGGATGCGACCGCTGTCGACGATCTGCAGCAGCAACGCGACCACCTCGGGCGCAGCGCGGTCGACGTCGTCGAAGAGCAGCACGCGGTAGGGACGCTTGTGCATCGTCTGAGACAGCAGCCCCGGCTCCCGGTGGCCGACGTAGCCCGGCGGCGAGCCGAGCAGCCGCGACACGCTGTGCGCGTCGGTGTACTCGTTCATGTCGAATCGCACGAGCGCGTCGTCGACGAGGAAGAGCGCCTGCGCCAGCGCGCCCGCGGCGGCGGTCTTGCCGGTCCCTGGCGGGCCGTAGAAGAGGAACGAGGCCAGCGGCCGGTCGCCAGCGAAGCCCGCGTAGTTGCGCTGCACGCGCCGCGCGACCCGTGCGAGCGCGTCGTCGTGCCCGACGATGCGCTCGCGCAGGTCACTGTCGAGCTCGCGGATGCGACTGCGCTCGTCTGCGAGCAGCCGCTCGAGCGGCACGCGGGTGAGCTGGTGGACGGCGCGCGCGACGTCGTCGGCCTCGACGCGGTCCTTGCCCCGGCGACGGGCCTGCGAGCCAGCGCGGTCGAGCACGGCGATGGCCTTGTCGGGCAGGCACCGGTCCGTGATGAAGCGCTTGGACAGGTGCACCGCGCTGACCACGGCGTCGTGGGCGAAGGGCACTCCGTGGTGGCGGCTGTAGATCGGCGCGATGCCACCGAGGATGCTGATCGCCTCTTCGGTGGACGGCTCCGGCACGTCGATGACCTGAAAACGGCGCTCCATGGCCGGGTCCCGCTCGACGTGGCGGCGGTACTCGTCCTTGGTGGTCGCGCCGATGAGCGGGAACTTGCCGCGGGCCAGGGCCGTCTTGAGGTCGTTGGCGGCGTCGAGGGGGCCGTCGCCCGCGCCCGCGCCCATGAGCGTGTGGATCTCGTCCATGAACACGATGACTTGACCGTCTGCCAGCGCGACCTCGTCTCGTAGCGCCTTCATGCGCTGAGAGAAGGCGCCGCGGAACGACGTGCCCGCGAGCAGCGACGAGACGGAGAGCTCCACGATGGCGGCCTCGCCGAGGGGGCCGTAGCGCTCCTTCTGCCCCGCGAGCCGACGGGCGAGGCCCTCCACGATGGCGGTCTTGCCGACGCCGGCCTCGCCCACGAGGCAGGGGTTGTTGACCTGGCGCATCATCAAGACGTCGATGGCCGCGTCGACGATGTCGTCGCGGCCGATGAGCGGCTGCACCTCACCGTCCAGCGACGACTCGGTGAGGTTCCGACCGAGCTCGGTGAGCAGGGGAAAGTGCTCTGGGTCGAGCTGAAAGACGCCCCGCGCAAACGTAGGCGCAAACGCCGCCGCGAGGGTCGACGTGGCCGCGGGAGGCAGCGACGTCCGGGGCGGCGCCGAGTCCGCTGGCGTGGTCGGCAGCGAGGGCGCCGTGGTGTGTTGATGGCTGAGCACCGCGCTAGGGGCCTCCACCGGGCCCTGGGTCGACGAGGACAGGTGACGCACGGCGGTGTCGTCGGGCCGGCTCCGCGCCGGCAGCGAGCGCGAGCGCGCTCCACCTTCGACGTCGCGTCGGTCCTGTCGCGATGGCGGCGTCCCTCGCGGCTGCATCGGCTCCAGGCCCAGCGGTCGGCGCGTGCGGGGCGACGAAGGCGCGCGGCGGCCGCGACCCAGCTCGTCGTCGCGGGCGCGGACCGCCTGCAGGAGCCCGGTCGGCAAGGGCAGCCCGCGCGGCGTCGCGGTGGCCGGCACAGCCTCGATCTCCGGGTGGGTGGCGCGCCGCTTCGGCCGACCGAGGCGCCCCCGGTCGAGGCCGAGGGTCAGCTGACCGATGACCCGCGCACGCAGCTGGGTGACGTCGATGCCCGCCTCGCGAAGCACCCGCGCAGCCAGCGCACGCCGGACACGGAGCAGCCCGGCGAGCAACACCGTAGAGTCCACCTCCGACGTGCCGCTGCTCGAGGCCAGCCCCGCTGCGCTCTGCCACACCTGCTCCAACACCCGTGGCCCCTCGTCGCGGGACCGGAGCAGGCGGAAGCTGTCGAGCACACCCTGGTGGTCGGCCCCGGCCTCCTCGAGGAGCTCAGCGGCGGCACAGGGGGTCACGAACATGGCCAGGAGGTGGTGGACCGTGGACAGGCCACGCCCCGCGCCGCGCGCAAGGTCCTCTGCGGCCGCGACGATGCGGCGGACGTCGTCTGCCTGCTCCAGGATCATGCGCCGCTCCCTACGATAAGCGGGTGTCAACCGAAGATAGGCCCTCCCGCGCGCGAGGCCAGAAAAAACGCGGTGCGGCGTGGCGGTGCGGAGCGGCGGGGAGACGGCGCGGCGCAAAAAAAAGGAGCGCCGGCGACCCGAAGGTCGCCGGCGACGTCCTGAAGCGAGAGATGTTCGTGGAGTGAGTCGTGGCTCGGAACACGCGCCACCCCGAAGGGGGACGCTGGGTGCACTCCCTAACGATGCACCCGCGACAATGCGCGGTCTGACGGCACGACTGATAGACACCACGTGCAACGGAAGGCACGTGGACGGTTGGAAGGACAAGTTGGGTTGGGCTTCTGGGAAGTCATAGGGATTCTGCTCGCTGTGTTGTGGTCAAAATGAGCAAGGTCCGTGCCAAACAGGACCCATCTACGACATTTTCGCGAAAACGCAGCACACTCGGGCACATGTTCCGCCTTGAGACACAGCGATCCATTATGGCGCACAAGTCTCTGTGTGAGACACTTTCGAGGCTTATGCTCCAAAAGCGATCAGCCTCGTCTCACGGATGACCCGAAATCGGGCAAGCCTGGCCGAATTTCGACCTTGAGTGCGCTATTTCCGATCAGTGTCTCACCGTGAGATGTGTATCCCACAGAGACACTTGAGGTGACGCGCTGGGGCGTGTCGTCACTTGAGGGCGACTGTAGGGCGACTGCAGGGCGTCAGCCCACGGGATCCTGCGACGCCGGCATACTCTTCCACACCAGCAGGCGCACATGGCCCCGCTGCGTCACACGCACCGGCGCGCCAGCGGGCACGGGGATGATCTCGCCGTCGACAGCGACCAGGTCCGTCCGCGCGCCGGCGACCCAGTCGAAGGTGTGGTGCTGGCCGTAGTACATCTGCGCGCCGGCCGGCAGGTGGCCTCGGATGATGGCTGGCAAGCTCGCCTGCGTGGCCAGCGCGCCCAGCCCCGAGAGCGCGACATAGGCCCCGTCCGCCGACACCGTGCGCACCTTCGGAAAGGGGCGCACGAGCCCGAAGAAGCCGGGGAGGGGGCTGATGACGCCCGCTGTCACCCGTGGGATCGCGACCTGCTCGCCGTCGACCCGAAAGCCCGGCCCCAAGGGCCGGAAGCGCCCGCTGGGCAAGCGCTGCAGGCCAAAGCGGAGCAAGACCTCGGCGGCCCCGAGCGGCCCCTGCTTCAGCGCCCCAGCGTAGTCCTCGTGCGTGCGCGCCACAGCGCCAAGGCTCACGGTCATGCCCACCCGCTCTACCGTGCCGTGCAGCATCAGCGCCGGCACCTGCCGCAGTCGCCGGACGCCGCGCCCCCACGAGCGGAGGACGCGCTCTGCCAGCACGGCTGGGTCACCCACCCCGACCAGGGCCCGGGCGGTGGTGTTCATGTCGCCGGCGGGCAACACCAGCAGCGGGGGGATGCGGTCCCACGCGTCCAAGGCGTGAAAGCGGGTCAACAGGTGGCTGAGGGTCCCGTCTCCGCCGACGACGACCAGCAGCTCCGGGGTGTCTGGCTGACGCACGAGCGCGTCGACGTCGTCTGGGTGGTCGCTCATCACAAGCCGGAGGCGTGGCGCGGCAGACATCAACGCGGAGGCGACGTCGTGCGCGCGGTTGCGGCACGCGGCAGGGTTGAGCAGGGCGACGATCATGCCGGGACTCCAGTCGGAGGAGGGAGCGGGGGCCGGGTGGGCGATGGGGCGCGCGCACGAGCAGGGGGCACCGGGGGGCACGGGCGACGCGCCCTACGGTAGCGCCGGACGCACCTCGCGGCTACGGAGCCCACGAAGCCGGTCCGTACACCAAGCCCGGTGGCGCCTCGGCGGCATCGCGGCGCCGCGGCGCGCGGCGGCGGCAGGCCGACGTCGCATGGGCGGCAGCTCGGCGGCCGAGCCTCGGGCGGGCTCGGGTGCCGTCACGGGCCCGTGCCGTTATGCTCGGGCCGTGGCGAGGAGCGCAACGTGACAGAAGACACCAACGTGGACGACGACGGGCTCGACTTCCTGGGCGGTGACCCGATCGCCGCGCCCCACGCGACCGCGGCGGACGAGGTGCGCCCCCTGGTGTGCGCGTGGGCCGCCGCCGCCCTGGTGGCGCGGCATCCCGACATCGTGCGTTTTCGCGGCGTGAAAGGGCGCCGCGCTTGGGAGCAGGACCTCGACCTGCTCATGCGTCGGCTGCACATGGCCGCCCGCTCCGGGGCGCCAGACCTGGGGGTCAGCGTGGCGTGGTTGACCGCCACCCTCGCAGAGCGTGGCGTAGACCGACGTCAGCTGGCGACGGCGGCCGCGGTGCTGCAAGAAGGCCTATTGCGACTCGCAGGTCCGGAGGTCGGCGGGGCGCTCGCCGCTCGGCTGAGCTGCGTCGCACCAGCGCCCGGGCGGCTCGCGGGCTGGCTCCCCACGCCGGCCGACAGCGGCGACCGGCGCGCAGATCGTCTCACAGACTGACACGTCTACCCATGGGAGGACGTGCCGCGCGCAGACCTGAGCCCGGGTCGCCGCCACGCACCGCCGGAGCTCCGTCGAAGGCGGCCGCGGTACGCGCCACCGCTCCGGGGCGGAGTCGTCGCAGGGCCAGCGCGCCCCCCTCCGATCGACCCCGCGACCACGCGATTGCAAGCGATGCGCAATCGCGCTAGTTTCTCGGCCCTTTTCCAGAGCTTCGCGCACCGATTTGAGGAACGTAGATGAAGATCTCCTGCCCTGCATGCAGCGCAAAGTACCGAGTTCCGGACGACCGTGTCCGCGGCAAAAACCGCGTCTTTCGGATCAACTGCAAGAAGTGCGACGCGGAGATCCGCGTTCGTGGCGTCGCGACCGAGCAGGACGCCGGCCGCACGACCATGCCCTTCAACCTCGAGCTGCCTGACACCGCGCCCGCGACGCCGCAGCGCGTCTGGTTCGCCGGGATCGAGGGCAAGCAGGTTGGGCCGCTGACGGAGCAAGAGGTCTTCGACCACATCGAGGGCGGTCGTCTCGGCGCCGATGATCTGATGTGGCGCAAGGGTTTCGGCGCGTGGACGCCGGTGCGTGAGGTCGCACCTTTCCAGAGCAAGGTGGCCGACACCGGCGCGGCCCCTGCGGGGAAGAAGCGCTCGCCTCGGCGCGCTCAGACGCTTGAGCTCAGCGCCGCGATGATCGAGCTCCTGGTGAAGCTGGACGCGCAGCAGGGTGGCGGCGACGGTGCGGGCGGCAAGGTGCCGGACGCGGAGCCGCCTTCGCTCCCGCCGCTGGCCGACACCGCGGCCCCTGCCGCAGCAGCAGCGACGACCGCGACTGCCGAGGAGCCGCCGAAGATCCCGAGCGCAGACGAGCCGCCGGCGGTGCCCGCCGCGGACCAGCCGCCGGCGGTGCCTGTCGCCGACGTGCCGCCCGCCGTCCCAGCTGCCGACGAGCCGCCTGCGGTGCCCGTGGCCGAGGAGCCGCCGGCCGTCCCCGCCGCGGACGAGCCCCCCGCCGTCCCCGCTGCGGACGAGCCCCCGGCGATTCCGGCCGAGGACACGACCGGTGACGCCGCCAAGGTGGCCACGACCGCCGCAAGCGCGGCGACCGCCGCCGCCAAGGCCGCCGACAAGCCGAGCGTCGTGGTCAAGACCCCGACGCCCACAGCCAAGGGCAAGTCGACGAGCTCCGGCCGTGGCCGCGGCAAGCACCGCAGCCGCAAGACCAGCACCAAGGTCTCGCTGCCCGGCAAGACAGCCACCGGCGACGCGTCAGAGGCCGAGACCAAGGTCACGACGGTCCCCACCGCCTCCGCAACCGACCGCAAGGGTGCTGCAGCGAAGGCCGGGGCAGCCGCTGCAGCGGCCAAGTCGGGCGCGGCCACCCAGGCGGGCGCAGCAAAGGCAGGAAAGCCGGCTCCGGTGAAGGGCAAGCCGGCCGCCAAGGCTGGCGCGGCGACCCAGGGCAAGGCGACGGCGGCCAAGGGCAAGACCGCGGCCAAGGGCGCGGCAGCCAAGGGCGCCCAGGCGAAGAAGAAGGACGAGGGCGGCGGCATGGGCTGGCTGATCGCCGTGGTGCTGATCCTCGGCCTGGTCGGCGGCGGCGTAGCGCTCATGCGCAACCAGCAGGCGAAGAAGGCGGGCCCGACGAAGGCTCCTGCCGCGCCGGTGGTCACCGCTGCCGAGCCGCAGGCTGTGGCGGCGGTCGAGCCAAAGGCTGCCGTCGCGCCGGAGCCCGCGGTGCCGGCCGTCGCGCCCCCACCGGCCCCGGTCGACGCTGGGTCCCCTGCGGCCGAGCCTGACGCCGGCGCAAGCGCGGACGCGTCCGGAGACGCCGCCGGCGCCAACGCGGCCGTCGCCGACGCCGGCGCCGCACAGGCGGGCAGCGCAGACGCCGCCGCCGCTGGGAAGCCCGCTGCCGCCGCGGCAACGGGAGACAGCCCGAAGCGCGACGACACGGCGAAGCCCAAGGTGGCCAAGGCCGACAGCGCGCCCCGCAAGCCGCGCGCAGCGCGCGACGACAAGCCGCGTGACAGCGCCCCGGCGGCCAAGCCAGCGCCGAAGCCCACCCAGGCCGACAAGAAGGACGAGGACGAGATCGACCGCCTCCTGCGCCAGCGGCAGCAGGCCCGCGAGGCGGCCAAGAAAGAGGCGCCGAAGCCCAAGCCTGCGGCCAAGAGCGCCGACGGCGGCGACGACATCGACAAGATCCTCGCCAAGCACCGCAAGCAGGCCGCGCCGACGCCCAAGCCGCCGCCGCCCGCGCCCAAGCCGGCCGGCTCGGGCAAGAAGCTGACGCAGAAGGACGTGAACAAGGTCGCGCGCCAGGCCCAGGGCAAGGTGCTGCGCTGCTACATGATCAACGGCGATGTCGACGGCGGTCAGGTCACCTTCCGCGTCAAGATCTACGTGCAGGCCAGCGGCACCGTTCAGAACGCGCGGGTCATGGGCAAGTCGGGTGGTGGCGCCCTGGGCAACTGCATCGCCGACGCGGTGAAGACCCTGCGCTTCCCGCAGTCCAGCGGCGCGACGAGCAAGTACACCGTCCGCTACACCGTTGGCGGCTGATGGCCACGCCGGTCACCGCGACCCTCTTTCTCCGTGCAGGACCTGAGCTCTTCGAAGAGCCTTGGGACGGCGACACCCTCGCGCTGGCGCGCACCCAAGCCCTGAGCCTGGGCGCGGTGGACGGCGGACTGTGGCTCGCCGACGCGCCACAGGGCGCCGCGACAGAGGGCGTCGCGTGTCGCCCCGACCTGTGGGACCAGCTCGACGGCGTTCTGGCGAGCTGGCTGGGGGCGACCACGGCGCTGCTGCACGGCGCCGCGTTCGCCGACGTGCGTTTCCCCGACACGCGCATCGAGGTCGAGCTGGCGCGCCACAACGACCAGGTCACGCTCGCGTACGAGGACCTCGACGCCAGCCTGCCGCTGAAGGGCCTCCACGGGGCGCTCGTGTCCGCCGCCCAGCGGCTGCTCGACGCCGCGGCGCAGGCCGACATCGAGACCCCGAACCTCCAAGACCTCTCGGCGGCGCTCGACGCAGCCCAGGAGCCGCCGGCATGACCGTGACCCAGACCCGTGGGCCCGACCTCGACAACCCCTTCATCGGCATCGCGGGCATGATCGGCGCTGGCAAGACCACGCTCGCCAAGGCGCTCGGCCGACACATGGAGCTCGACGTCTACTACGAGCCGGTGGAGGACAACGAGTACCTGGCGGACTTCTACCGCGACACCGCCCGCTACAGCTTCGCCACGCAGATCTACCTGTTGAACCGGCGCTTTCAGCAGCATCAGGAGATCATCTGGCGCGGCCGGCCGGCGATCCAGGACCGCACCATCTACGAAGACGCGATCTTCGCGAAGATGCTGTCGAACCAAGGCCTGATGGAGGAGCGTGACTACCGCACCTATCTCGGCCTCTTTCGCCACATGAGCAACTTCATGTGCCGGCCGACCGCCATCATCTACCTCGACGTGTCGCCAGCGAGCAGCATGGAGCGCATCAACCAGCGCAGCCGTGACGTGGAGAGCAACATCCCCATGTCCTACCTCGAGGCCCTCTACACCGAGTACGAGACCTTCGTGCACGACATCTCGCGGCGCATCCCCACGATCCGGGTGTCTTGGGAGGAGTACCGCGACGTCGAGGAGATGGCGGAGGTCATCCAGCGCGAGGTCACCAACGCGAGCTTCCTGCGCGAGGTCCACTCCTGGCGCTGAGTCCCCCGGGTGCACCGCCCGACCGAGCGCTGGCGGCGGACTTCGTGGGTGGGGTCAGCCCGTTTGCATGGGGCTCGACAAAGACGGACCATGCGACCCCACGTGACCCTGAGGAGCCTTGCCCATGACGACGATTATCGCGACGCTGCCCAAGGTCGAGCTCTACTGTCGGGTGACGGACGCCATGGACCGCTTCCAGGCCTCTGAGCTCGCCAAGGCGGCTGGGCTCCCTGAGGGCACCGACGAGGCGGCCCTCGACGCCCGCCTGAAGGTCACCGACGCCGCGGAGTTCCTGGCCGCGTCGTCCTGGCAGGCGCAGCTCGTCCGCAGCGCGGCCAACCTCCAGCAGCTCGCCAACCGCACCGCCAAGCGCATGATCGCTCACGCTGTGGTTCACGCCGAGCTGGCGGTGGACATCTGCGCCCTGCCCTGCACGGCCAAGGAGGCCTTCGACGCCATCGACGAGGGCATCGCAGACGCGGTGGACGACAGCGACGACGCCTTCTTCTCCTGGAGCCTCGTCGGCGAGCTGCGCCGTGGTACGAGCGGGGCCGACGCGTGCGCGGCCATCGACGCGTGGCACGACATCGCCGAGGAGCGGCTGTGTGCCATCTCCATCGTGGGTGACGAGTCGGTGCCCGTCGGCGAGCTCAACGACGCGGTGCGACTGGCCCGGAAACACGGGCTCTCCGTAGCGGTGCAGGCCGGGCTGACTGGCCGCGCGCGGCACCTGACCGACGCCATCGCGCTCGAGGCCGATCGGGTCCTGCACGGCACCGGCGTCACGCGCAGCGACAAGGCCATGCTGCACCTGCGGGCCCGGCGGGTCCCTGTGCTGGTGGCGCCCGCCCTGGAGGTCGCCTGCGGGCGAGCCAAGTCCTTCACCGCGCACCCCATCGCGCGGATGCAGGAGGGCGGGCTCTTCGTCACCGTCGCGTCGGTGTCGCCAGGGCTCATCGACTGCGACCTCACCGGCCAGCTCGAGGCCCTGTCTCAGCACCAGGGGTGGCGCCTGGATCGCATCCGCAACCTGATGCTTCGCTCGGTGGAGTCGGCCTTCATGCGCCCGCGTGACCGCTTCGTCATCGCGCGCGCGGTGGAGAACTGGCGCCACCGCCCGAAGCTGACCGCGGGCAGCGAAGACACCGGCTTCGGCATGTAGCGCGCTGGGGTCGACCACGCCGGCCACCCATCGACCCCTGCGACCTCGCATCTCCGCCTGCAACGCGCGTCAGTCCTTCGCTTTTCTTGCCGAAGCGCGAGAGGACCGTAGGGTGTGCGACACCACGCCCAGCCCCGGGCGCGCACGGAGTCCGCCATGCAACGCGTCGCGATCGTCGAAGACCACTACGACAACGTCCCGATCTTCCCGCTGCCGAACTTCGTGCTCTTCCCGAACACGATGACCCGGCTGCATGTGTTCGAGCCGCGCTACAGCATGCTCACCGCAGACGCGCTCGCCGGCGACCGGCTGGTGGTGCTCGTGGGGCTCAAGCCCGGCTGGGAAGAGGACTACTACGGCTCCCCGCCGGTGCATCAGGTCGGATCGCTGTGCAAGATCGTCAATGAGGAGCGCCTCGACGACGGGCGCTACAACCTCTTTGTCCACTGCGTCGCGCGGGCCCGCATCCACACCATCCACCAGTTCGAGCCCTACCGGACGGCCGCCATCGACGTGCTGCCCGACGTGCCCTCCGAGGACGGCGCCGCGGTCGAAGACGCCATGTCACGGCTGGTCGGCTGTGTGCGTGGGCTGATCCTGCAGCTCGGTGAGCACGGCGTGGTGTTGAGCTCCGTGCTGACCTCGACCCGCAAGCCCGACATCCTGACCAACCGGCTGGCCGCGGCCATCGCCAACGACCCGCACGACAAGCAGTCGCTGCTCGAGCAGACCTCGGTGCGCGAGCGCGCGGAGCGGCTGACAGACCTCTCGGGGGACCTGCTGCTGCGCTCGACCGAGCTCGAGCGGGCGCGGGTCGACGAGCACGAGCCGGTGCTGATCAACTGAGCGAGGCGGCGCGCCCCCTCTCGCGCGCCCCAAGGTCCACCCATGAAAGACAAAGGCCCTCTGCGGCGTTGGCTGGCCATGGTCGCCCTCGTCGCCGGGCTGGGCGCGGCCTGGTGGCAGAGCGAGCGGGGCGTGCAGTCGCTCGAGCTGGCGCTGTTGCTGACCCACGTCGAGGTGCCCGTGGGCGCGGAGGGCGTGGCGTTGGACCGCAGCGAGCTCGTCTCGGTGACCCTGCGGCCTGGGCCCGGGCGCTCTCAGACGCTGCACTTCTCCGCCGGGAGCGCACCCGAGGCGACGACGCCGCTGACGCTCGAGGTGCCTTCGGCGACGACGCATGCGGACGTGCGGTGTGTGTTTCGGCTGCCCACCGGGACCGAGGTGCGCAGCCACGGGCGTGTGAAGCTGCCCGAAGCGCGAGAGGGGGTGCAGGTCGTGGACCTGGGGACCTGCGGCGCGCTGCGCAGCCCTGCCCCGTGAGCGCGGGCTACTTGGTCGGAGGGGCCGGCTCGGCGCTTGGCTTGGCGCCCGGCGTCGCAGGCTTGGCCGCCTTGGCCGTCTCCGCCTTGTGCGCCGCCTCCTGAGCCGCCATGTGCTTCTTGTACTCGTCCTTGTAGTACTGCTGCTTCTGCGACTCGGTCATCTTCTCCATGTCTTCGCTGTCGGCGTAGCGGCTCGGGCACTTGACCGTCAGGTTGGTGGCGTAGAGCACCCCGTCCTTGAACTCGCCCTGGACGATGGCGTCGCGGCCCTCTTCGAAGGGGTCCGGCAGCAGGCGGGTGTACCCCACCGCGACCTTGTTGCCGTCGTCGTCTTCGAGGTCGAAGCGAAAGCTGGGGCTCGCGGGCTCACCGCGGACGCTGCCCTTGGCGATGCGCCCGGAGACCTTGACCTCCTTACCCGAGATGGCAGAGCCCTGCTTGTTGAGCTCGCCAAGGCTGAAGTTGTACATGCCGGCGCCGCCCGACGTGCTCGACGCGATGACCGCAAAGCCGATCAGGGCGATGGCGAAGGTGATCACCACGGGCGCGATGCTGCGCTTCTTCCGGGCGATGGGGGGGTGTGCTGTGGTCGTAGCCATGGGGGTGCCTCCAAGGGCGCGGAGGGTAGCGAACTGGCCGGGCGCGCGTCGAGCTATTGACGGCGGCGTCCGCGGGACGCTTGACCTTCTGCGCCGCGCCGGAGGCCCAGGAACGCAGCCAGCAGCAGCGCCAGCCATGCCCAAGGTAGGTCGCGGGGCGCGCGCTGCACGCTGCATCCACCGCTGCCAGGCGGCGCACCGCCGGGCCCGCCGCCCGCGTCGAGCCACGTGTCGGGAGCCACACGACCGGCCAGCGCCCCTGGCCCCCCGGGCAGCGCGTCGCCTGCCGCGTCCACCCGGGTGGTGTCGCCGTCTCGGTGGGCCAGGGCCACAGCGTCGACGAGGTAGGCGCCGAGGGCGCCCTGACTCATCGCGGTGCTGAGGCCGCCCCAGGGGTCGACGATGCGCAGCTCGCCCGCCGCGACACCGGCGATCACCACCCAGTGCTGCGAGGGCGCCTGGCCGGGCGGATGCACCGCCGCGACCACGGGCAGGCCAGCGTTGAGCGAGGCCGCCACAGCGGTCGCCGTGGCCGCGCTCCAACAGGTGGGGTCGGCGATCTTGCGCCCGGTCCAGTGCAGGTCGCCAGGGTTGGTGTCCCAGCGCACGCAGCAACGCCCCAGGCCCCCGGGGCAGTCCTGGTAGCCCGCGTTCTGGTTGCGCCAGACGTTCTCGAGCGCGGGCGTGTTGCCGCTGAGCCCGAGGGCGGTGCGCGGCAGTCCCAACGCGGCGTACACGGTCGAGAGCGAGGTCACCAGCGCGCCGTCGTCGGCGATGGTGCGGTCACCGCACGTGCCCAGCGGCTCGGAGAAGGGGCGCTGGTCCTGTGGCGCGACGGTCAAGCTCACGGCGCCCGCGAGCGAAGCGCACCCCTGCGCGTCCACGACCACCGACGCGCCCGGCGCGGCGCCCGCGCCGGCCTGGACGCAGGCGCCCGCTGCGCTGCAGCCGTTCGGGCAGCCCTGGACGCCGACCACCGCGCCCGACGCGCAGGTCACCACCGCAGGTCCCACGCACTGGGGCCCGTCCTTTAGGCCGGCGCACGTGTCGGCCGCGCTGGACGCGCACGTGGCCCCCCCCGCCGCGCCGACGCAGCCGTACGCACACAGGGTGCGCCCCTCTTCCTGGCCCTCGTTGCAGTGCACCCGCTGGTCGCCGTCGCAGAGGGCGCCGTTGGGCTGGCCGACACAGACCGCGCTGCCGCCCGACGCCCCGGCGTCCGTGCAGTGATCCGGCGCGGCGCCCGGCGTGACCGTGCAGCCCCACTTGCACACCGTGGCGGCGACCGCCTGGCCCTGCAGGCAGCTCACCAGGGCGGCGCCGTTGCACCACGCGCCGCCGACCTTGTCCTGGCACAGCCCGGCGCCGTCGGCGCAGCTGGCCACGCCCACAGCGCCGTTGGCGTCGCAGCCCTTGGCGCACATCACCTGGCCCGTGAGCTGGCCGCCCAGGCAGGTCGCCAGCACGTCGCCCTGGCACCACATGCCGTCGCCCTGGCCCGCCGGTGGCGGCGTACACAGGGCGGCGTTGGCAGCGAGGCAGGCGTCGGGTTGGTCGGCCCCCGCGCTCGCGCAGCCGAAGGGACACAGCGACGTGTTCACGCTCTTGTCGCCCTGGCAGGTCACCAGGGTCACGCCCTTGCACCACACGCCGCTGACCTTGCCGGCGCAGAAGTCCGCCGCGCCGACACAGGCGGCGGGCGCGCCGCCACAGCCCTGGGCGCACAGCTGCTTGCTCGCTGTGACCCCGGTTTTGCAGACCCGCAGCGTGTCGCCCTGACACCAGGGCCCGTCGGGGCGCGGCGCGCAGGGGTCGCTCGCCTTCGGGTTCGGCTTGCAGCTGTCCGGCGCAGCGGCGCCGCCCGACTGGCAGCCGAAGGGGCAACCCACCAGCCCCTGGCTCTGGCCGCCCGCGCAGGTGCGCAGCTGAGCGCCGTCGCACCAGAGCCCGTCGACCTTGCCGACGCAGAAGCCCTTGGGCGCCACCGCCTTGCACGCCGCCTGCCCAGCAGCCCCGGCGCACCCCTCTGGGCAGAGCTTCTCGTCGCTGACGACGCCAGCCACACACAGGGTCACCGTGTCGCCCTGGCAGTGCAGGCCGTTGGCCTTGCTCGCGCACCACCCGGCCGCGGCCTTGCACTGGTCCGGCACGCCGCCGGGCATGCTCTGGCACCCCGCTGCGCACGCCTTGCTGCCCAGCTCCTTGCCGCCCTGGCACTGCACCAGCGCGTCGCCCTTGCACCACGCGCCGTTGGCCTTGCCGCTGCAGAAGCCCGCAGCCGCCTTGCACACGTCTGGCGTCCCCGGCGGGTTCGACTGGCAGCCCTGGTCGCAGGCGGTCTTGGCGCTCTGCAGCCCGCCCTTGCAGGTCACCAGGGCGCTGCCCTCGCACCAGGCGCCGTCCGCCTTGCCGCTGCAGAACCCGGCCGGCGCGCCCTTGCACGCGTCCGGCGTGCCCACCGGGTTGCTCTGGCAGCCGTAGTCACAGCCCTTGCTGGCCACCTTGGCGCCGCTCTTGCACGTCACCAGCGTGGCGCCGTCGCACCACGCGCCGCTCTGCTTGTCAGCGCAGAAGCCGCCCTCCGGCGTGGTGCCGCCCTGACCCGCCTGGCCGCAGTCGCTGGTCCACGACACCCCGCTGGTGCCAAAGGCGTTGACCGGCGTGCCCTTCTTGCGCAGCTCGAGGTGCAGGTGATGGCCCCCCCCTTGCTTGCACACCCACTGGCCGCCCTTGTAGGCGAGCGTGTAGCCGCTGTTGCTGACCTTGCCCACGGGGTCTCCGGCCTTGACCGTCTGGCCTTGGTTCACCGGGATGTCCTGCCCCATGTGCGCCAGGATCACCTCCCAGTCGCCGTTCTTGATCTTCACGAAGTTGCCGAAGTCAGGGCTGCAGGTCTGGCCCGGCACCGTCTTCTTCACCAGCACCGCCTGACCGCCCATGGGCGCGTACACCGGCGTGCCCTGCCCCGCAGCGTAGTCGGAGCCCTTGTGGCCGCTGTAGCAGCCGAAGCCGCAGGTCACGGCCTTGGACGGCTTGAAGGGCGCGCAGAGCACCAGGCCGCTCCCCGAGCCCCCGCCGCCGGCCTTGCACGCGTCCGGCACGCCGGGCGGGTTGCTCTGGCACCCCTGGGCGCAGTCCTGGCTCCCCACCACCGCGCCGCCGCTGCAGGTCACCAGCTTGCTGCCCTCGCACCAGAGCCCGCTGGCTTTACCGGTGCAGAAGCCGCCGCCCCCGCTCTTGCACGCGTCGTCGGTCCCCGGCGGGTTGCTCTGGCAGCCGCTCGCGCAGGTCTGCGACCCGACCACCTTGCCGCCCGAGCAGGTCACCAGCTTGCCGCCGTCACACCACTTGCCGCTCGCCTTGCCCGTGCAGAAGCCGCCGCCCCCGCTCTTGCACGCGTCGTCGGTCCCCGGCGGGTTGCTCTGGCAGCCGCTCGCGCAGGCCTGCGACCCGACCACCGCGCCGCCCGAGCAGGTCACCAGCTTGCTGCCGTCGCACCACTTGCCGCTCGCCTTGCCCGTGCAGAAGCCGCCGCCCCCGCTCTTGCACGCGTCGTCGGTCCCCGGCGGGTTGCTCTGGCAGCCGCTCGCACAGGTCTGCGACCCGACCACCTTGCCGCCAGAGCAGGTCACCAGCTTGCCGCCGTCGCACCACTTGCCGCTGGCCTTGCCCGTGCAGAAGTTCGTCGCCGCCTTGCACGTGTCGTCCGTGCCGCTCGGCATGCTCTGGCAGCCGTCGCTGCAGCTCTTGGACCCCACCACGTTGCCGCCGGAGCAGGTCACCAGCTTGCTGCCGTCGCACCACTTGCCGCTGGCCTTGCCCGAGCAGAACCCGCCGCTCTTGCACTGGTCGGGGGTGCCGGGGGGCATGCTCTGGCAGCCGTAGGTGCAGCTCTTGGACCCCACCACGTTGCCGCCGGAGCAGGTCACCAGCTTGCTGCCGTCGCACCACAGCCCGCTCTGTTTGCCGCTGCAGAAGCCGCCGCTCTTGCACTGGTCGGGAGTCCCGGGCGGCATGCTCTGACAGCCCGCGCTGCAGGTGACCGACTTGACGACCTTGCCCCCAGAGCAGGTCACCAGCTTGCTGCCGTCGCACCACAGCCCGCTCTGTTTACCGCTGCAGAAGTCGGCCCACGCTGCGGCGGGCGCCCACGCCACCGCCACCACCATGCACACCGCAAAGCCCCGCGCAAAGTCGACGCGACGCTTGTGCATGGCTCGGGCCTCCCTGCCGCTACTTCAGCGGGATCACGCAGCGGAAGCCGATGCTCGCCGAGCCCTTGGTCGGGTCGGCGAACGAGCGCTTGGCGACCCGCACGTCGGTGGTCTTGGTGGTCCACGCGGCGCCGCGCACCACGCGCTGCGAGCCCGACGTCGGCCCCGCCGTGTCGTCCACGGTCGCCCCGGACTCGCCGTACCAGGTGCCGCTGTAGAAGTCGGCGATCCACTCGGACACGTTGCCGCCCAGGTCGTTGATGCCGTAGAGGCTCTTGTCGCCCTCGAGCAGCGAGCCGACAGGCAGCGTGCTGTTCTCGCCGCAGCCGAGGCCCTTGCCCGCCTTCTTGGAGCCCGCAGGGAAGACCTCGTCGTGAACGGCCCGGTTGCAGTCCGGGTCCGGCGTGTTGCCCCAAACGTAGGTCTGCGCCTCGTCTTTGCAGCTGGTGTAGAACTCGCAGCCCCCGCGCGCCGCCTTGGCCCACTCGGCCTCCCGCGGGAGGCGGGCCGCGGTCTGGTAGAAGCCGCAGTAGTCGCCCGCCTGCTTCCACGTGACGCAGTTGATCGGATGCTTGTCGCGTCCCGTCGCGGCGGCGTTGCAGTCCGGCCCGGTGCCGGCCGCGGTGCACTGGCCGGCCGTGACGCACTTCTTGTAGTCCTCGACGGTGACCTCGAAGCGCTGCATCCAGAACGCGCTCACCTTCAGCGAGTGAATCGGCGACTCGGTGCTGTCGGCGCAGCCGCCTGGCTGGACCTTCGGGTTGCAGCCCACGGCCACGGTCCCGCCGGGCACGAAGAGCACGTCGTCCTTGGGGGGCGGCTGGCACACCGACTTGTTGCTGCTGTCGTCGACGCACACACCCACGCCCGTGCCGGGGTCGATGCAGGCGCTCCCGGCGCTCACGGCCTTGTGCTCACACTGCTGCGTCTTGGTGTTGCACGAGTCGACCGTGCAGGGGTTGTTGTCGTTGCACTTGGTCACGTCGGTCTTGGGCTCACACATGCCCGTCTTGGGCTCGCAGAGCTCAACGATGCAGTCCGAGGCGCCCGGCGTCTTGCAGGGCGCGGGCACGGAGGCCGGGTTGGGCACGCACTTGCCCTGGCCGCCGGTCTTGTCGCAGACGAGCTTGCCGTTGCAGAGGTCGCCGTCGTCGAAGGGCACGCAGTCCGCGTCGCTGCTGCACTGGCACACGTCGGTGCCGGACTTGCACTTGCCGTCGGTGCAGGTGTCGCTGACCGTGCAGGTGTTGCCGTCGTTGCACGGGGTGAAGTTCGACTTCTCGAAGAGCTTGCACTTGCCGTCTGCTGGGTTGCACCTGTTCTCCATGCAGTCGGACCCAGCGCCCTCGAGGCACGTCGGGATCTTGTTGGTGTTCAGCTTGCACAGGCCGCCGGTTGTCTTGTCGCAGTAGGGCTCACCCAGGCAGGCGTTGCCGGCGACGATGTCGGCGCAGTCCTTGTCCTCGGCGCAGTTGCACAGGTTGGTGGTCCACGCGCACTTGCCGCCCGAGCACACCGGCGAGGCCGCGCAGGGCGTGCCCGCGTCGCAGGACTTGTACTCGTTGGCCGGCTGCATCGCGCACTTGCCCGTCTTCACGTTGCACTGGTTCTTCAGGCACTCGGTGTCGAGCCCTGGCGAACAGGTGACCACGGTCGCCGGGTTCACCTTGCACGCCGGCTGCACCTCGCCCTTGTCGTTCTTGTTGGTCTTGTCGCAGTACATGGTGCCGTTGCACAGGTTGCCGTCTTCCTGCTTGCCGCAGTCTGCGTCGCTCTGGCAGACGCAGATCTTGGTGCCCGAGACGCACGTGCCGTTCTGGCAGGTGTCGCTCGCCGTGCACAGGTCGTCGTCGTCACAGGGCTTGTCGTTGGCCACCGGCTTCACGGTGCAATTGCCGGTCTTGGGGTCACACGAGCCGACCGCGCACTCATTGTCGCCGGCGCCCGGGCACTTCTTCACGGTCGAGGGGTTGATCTCGCACACGCCCTTGACCTTGTCGCAGTAGAGCGTGCCGTTGCACGCGTTGCCGTCCTCTTCGCCGGCGCAGTCGGCGTTGGTCTGGCACTTGCAAATCGACAGCGGCGAGACGCACTGACCCTTGGTGCACTCCTCGTTCACGGTGCAGGGGTTGCCGTCGTCGCAGAACACCGGCACCTGCTTGGTCGGGTAAGCGTTGACCTTCTCGCCCACCGCCTTCTTCACCAGGTTCGGCGGGACCCCGGTGATCTCGTAGAAGACCTCTTTCTTCAAGTTCTCGCGCGGCGTCAGCTTGCACTTGCCCGTGGCGGAGTAGCAGAAGTTGACCACGCAGGCCGTGTCGTTGCCGTCCGCGCAGGTGATGACCGTCGCCGGGTTGAGCTGGCAGACCTTCTCGGCCTTGTTGCAGAAGAGCGTGCCGTTGCAGAAGTTGCCGTCACCCGAGGCCTCACAGTCGGCGTCGGAGTCGCAGGTGCAGGTGTTCTCGCCGCAGCGCCCGTTGTAGCAGACCTTGCCTTTGGGGCACGCCTTGGTCGGGCTGCAGTCCACGTCGTCTTTGGTGTCAGGCGTGCACTCGCCCTTGTCGTTGCAGCTGTCGTTGGGCGTGCACGGATTGCCGTCGTCACACCCGGCCTTGTTGATGTTCTGCGGCTTCAGCGAGCAGCTGCCGTCCTTGGGGTTGCAGGTGTTCGCCTGACAGGCGGTGTCCTTGGCGTTGGAGCAGAAGACCACCGAGGCCTTGTTGAGCTCGCACTTGTAGTCTGTGGTGTCCGACGCCTTGTCATAGATCTGTGCGCAGTACGGCGTCCCCGTGCAGAGCTTGTCCTCTTCGAAGAGGTTGAGCTTGCCCCAGCACTTGGAGACGTCGCCCGGGGTGCAGAAGCACAGGCTCGTCCCGGGCACGCACTTACCCGCCTTGCACTTCTCGTTGGTCGTGCACTCCACCTCGTCTTTGCAGGGCTCACCCTCGGCCACGTTCTTGAACTTGCAGACCCCGTCCTTGGGGTCGCAGGTGTTCTTGCTGCAGTCGGTGTCCTTGCCGGTCGCACACACGACCTTGGTCGCCTCGTTGAGCGCGCACTTGCGCAGCTTCTTGCCCTTGTCCGTGTACTCCTCGCACACCGGCGTTCCGGCGCACTTGTCGCCCTTGGCCAGGCCGAGCTCCTGCCAGCACTGGCTGACGTCGTCGGCCGAGCACTTGCACACGTTGTCGCCGCCCTTGCAGGTGCCAGCCTTGCACGCGTCGTTGTAGGTGCAGTCCTCGCCGTCGTCGCAGCCCGCGCCGTCCTTGGCCGGCTTGTTGACGCAGTCGCCCTTGATGGTCTCGCACGAGTCCTCGGTGCACGTGTTGTCGTCGTCGCAGTCCTTGGCCGGACCTGCCTTGCAAGTGCCCTGACTGCAGAAGTCCTTGACCGTGCAGGCGCTGCCGTCGGCGTCGCAGGGCGTGTCCGGGGCCTTGGGCGAGACCTTGCACTTGCCGTCTGCGCCGCAGCTCACGACGTTGCACTGCCCCACGTCGCCGACGGTCTTCTCGCAGTCGGCCTTGTCGGTGCACTTGACCTCACCGATGTCGGGCGTGCCGCCGCCGTCGGTGTCCGTGGCGCCGCCCGAGGTGTCGGGCAAGATCGGACCGCCGTGGTCGGGCAGCGGCTCGCCGACGCACGCGGAGAGCGTAAGCGCGCCGCCGAGGAGCGTCAGGCGCAGCAGCGCGCGCGAAGCGGCGACGGGGCGCGGGGTAGCGAGATTGGCCATGGTCTCTGGCTCCTGTTGTCCGTTCGCAGGCTACGCACGCCCGCGGGTGCGCGCCACGGCGAGGCCGTGAGCGCCGCTCGTTCGTGTCTTAGAAGTGCAGGCCGACGACCATGCCGCGGCTCTCGCCGTCCGCCTGGGGGGCGACCCACCACGTGGTCGCGGCTGGGGCCTTGGGGTCCGGCTTCATCGCCGCGCGGACGATGGCGAAGGCGAGCACTGCGCCGCCCACGCCGGCCACCACGTAGCCGATGCTGTTGAGAGAGCTCGCGCCGGACAGCGCGTCCTCGTACTCCTGACGGTTCTTGTAGGTGGCCTGGTCGAGCGTGAGGAACTGGTCCTTCTTGTACGACTCCTGGACCTTGTTGCCCTGAATCAGCCCGTAGGCACCGAGGCCCGCGCCGGCCACTGCCACGACGCCGCCCACCACGAAGAGCACCGTGCCGAGCGTGTCGCTCTTGGGCGGCAGCTGCTTGGGCGGTCCGGTCTTGCCGGGGCCCTTGGGGTCCTTGGGCGCGTTCTTCTTCTTCTCGAGCTCGATGAGCTTGTTCTTGACCCGGTCGATGTTGGCGTTGACCTGGGCCGAGAGGGCCGGCGACGTCGCCCACAGCCGCGCCGTCTCGTAGAGCTTGAGCGCGCGCTCGAGGTCGTTCTTCTTCCCCAGGCGCTCCAGCGCGCGGGCCGCCTCGATCTCGAGCTTGCCCTGCGGGTACTTCACCGTCGCGAGCGCCAGCTGGTCGGCCCGCTCCCGCGGCGTCTTCTTCT
>JAUIAC010000050.1 GCA_030425545.1 bacterium
TCGGCGGCGTGCACCTCGCCGGCGGCGTCCACGTGGGCGCAGACGTGCGTCAGCGCGGCGTGGAGGCCGACGTGGGTGACGAGATCGAGCCCACCGACGCCCTGCACGTCCGGGATCAGGTCCGGGTGCCACATCAGCGAGCGCGCCAGCTCGAGCTCCACCGGCGGCACCGGCGGGCCCACCGGCTGCGCTGGCGCGGGGGTGGACGACGCCCGCGTGCCGTGCTGCGGACGCGCCTTGGCGAGGTAGGAGCGCAGCGAGCGGCGGTTGTCTTCGATGCGGTCGCTGAGCAGACGTGTGCCGAGGTGGTCTTGCGCCATCTCCCGGCTGATCGGGTCGGGGATGGCGGCGAGCACCGGCGCCACCTGCTCCAGGATCTCGGCCTTGCCGCGGATGGTGCCGTCCCACCGCTGGACGACGGCGTCGATCCACCCGGTGACCAGGCTCTCGGCGCGGTCGAGCAGCTTGTCCCACGCAGCGCGGCCACCGGAGCGGAGCAGCGTGTCGGGATCTTCGCCCTCGGGCAGCAGCACGTACACGCCGTCGAGCCCGACCTCAAGACAGCGCGGCACGGTCTTCATCATCGCCGCGCGGCCGGCCTTGTCGCCGTCGAACACCAGGGCCACCCGGTCGGTGAAGCGCTTGATCTCCGAGAGCTGCTCGGTGGTGACCGCCGTGCCCATGGGACACACCGCGCTGGTGACGCCGTGCTGGTGCAGCATCATCACGTCGAGGTTGCCCTCGACCAGCACCGCCATGCCCGCCGAGCGGATGCCGCGACGCGCCACGTGCAGGCCAAAGACGATGTGCGTCTTCTTGTAGAAGCGGTGTCCGCCCCGGCCCGAGGCCTCGCCCAGCTCGCTCTCCGGCGAGTTCATGTACTTCGCCGGGCTGCTGCCGCTGAGGTCCCGGCCACCGAAGGCGACGAGGTCGCCGGTCGACGTCCGCACCGGGAACATCAGCCGGTCGCGAAAGCGGTCGTAGAGGTTGAGATCGCCGGACCGGTGCTGCCCGCGGCGCTCGACCGACAGGCCCACGTGCAGCAGCTCGCGCGCCTCGAAGCCGCGGCTGAGCAGGTGCCGGGTCAGGCCCTCCCACGCGTCCGGCGCGCAGCCGACACCGTAGACCTCGGCGGTCTCGTCGCTGAGCCCACGCTCGCGCAGGTAGGCGCGCGCCGAGGCGCCGGCCGGCCCCTGCAGCTGCTGCTGGAACCACGCGTGGGCCGCCCGGTTCAGGTCGAGCAGGCGCGCCCGCTGGCTGCGCTCGGCCCGACGACGACGGGTCTCTTCCGGAGACAGGTCCTCGCGCTCGATGGCGACCCCCGCGCGCTCCGCCAGCCACTCGACCGCCTCGATGAAGGTCAGCCCGCGGGTCTCACGCACGAAGGAGATGACGTCCCCACCCGCCCCGCAGCCGTGGCAGTAGTAGACCTTCTGCCCGAGGTTGATGGTGAACGAGGGCGTCTTCTCGTCGTGGAAGGGGCACAGGCCCTTGAGCGAGGCGCCACCGGCGCGCTGCAGACGCACGGCATCACTGACGATCGCCCGCATGTCTGTGCGGGTGATCACCTCACGGATGACGTGCTGCGCGATCCTGCCGGCCATACTGCTCACGACGTTCCGCCGACCTGCGACTGGCACAGGCCGGTGACTCAGGGACAACTCTCCCGGGGAACCGGGTCCGTCGACCTACACGAAGACCGCCCGCTCATGGTGTGGGGCGCTGTCGTTGCGTGTACGGGTTGAGCGAACGGGGCCTCGAAACCACGCCCTCACCAAGATAGAGGGCACGGGGTTGTATAGGCCGCACCAGCCCCCTGTCAAGGAAACAACCACCCGAACCGCCCGACAATTCCGGCAGTTGGGATCGCTTGGTCGACCGAGGCGCGGGCCCGCCGACGCCAACACGTCAGCGAGAGCGTGGCACGAGACGCGATCGCTCCCGATCGGGCTGCGAGCGGCGGCCTCGCCGACGGCGGCGGCGCGACGCGGCGGACGATGATCGTGTTTTTGCCGACCTGCGGCGAGCGCGACGATCGCGATCCAGCCCGGGAGCGGGCGTCGTCAGGGCGCCATGCGGGGCGCGAGCGCGCGCGCCGGCTCCCCAGGCTGCGGCCCGTCCACGGGCGGCACACCCCCCGGGTCACACTGAAAGATCTGCTTCGTGCAGCCGCGCCAGGGGTCGAAGTCGGAGTTGGAGCGCAGGCAGTGGTACATGCGCGACACCTGCGCCCTGCGCTGGGCCGGCAGCCGCTCGAAGCAGCGCTGCAGACAGCGCGCGGCGTGGGCCGGGTGATCCGGACAGGCGGGCGTACAGCGGAAGAGCGGCGCCGTGCAGGGGGCGTCGTTGAGCCCGAAGCGCAGGCGGGCGAAGTTCTGCTGCCTCCCCGGGTGGGCCTCGAGCCGGGGCAGCACCGCGGCGAAGACCACGACCCAAGCGATGACGTGGAGCCGCTGGGCCTGCAGGTCGGTCATGCGCGTCCAGCGCTTGCGCCCCGCGAGGCGGCCCGTGAGCCGGTCGCACACCGGCGCGAGCAGGTTGAGCAGCGGCAGGTGCAGCAGCTTGTCGAAGTAGGTCACGTGGACCGCCGGCAGGCCGTCGTGGGCGGGTCGGCCGAGCTGGGCCAAGGCGGTGTAGAGCACGAACACCGCGACCCCGTAGAGCACCCCGAAGAGCACCTTGCCCGGGCCCGACTTCGGCGTGCTCGCAGGGTCGGTCACCAGCAGCGTCATGCCCAGGAACACGGCGATGGGCACGCCGGTGTCGACGTAGTAGTGACGCCCGGTGAAGGCGTGGTAGGTGGCCTCGAGCGCCAGGGACGAGAGCACCGCCGACGAGGTGATGAGCACGACCGGGACCGCCAGCTGCACCACGATGCCCGCGAGGAAGATGAAGGCGTAGGCGTGGGGCCCGTAGCCGTGGGAGACCGCGATCTGCAGGCCCCAGGTCAGGTGGGTCCAGCCGCCAGCGATGAGGATCAAGCCCGTGGTGGCCAGGCCAAAGGCCGAGGGGTTGAAGATGTGGGCCGTGGCCGGCGGTGCGTCCGGGGCGCCCGGGGGCGAGGGCACGCGGCGACGGAGGTACTCGCGCGACAGCCATGCCAGGGTCAACATGGCGAACTGGAACACGAACACGTCGTCGTGAAACCACATGAACAGGTTGTAGCTCCCCACCACGGGCAGCGGGCCCAGGCCGAGGCGAAAGCGGCCGTAGCGGGTCCAGGTGAGCGCCATCTCGAAGAGGTAGGCGAAGACGATCTGCGCGGCGAAGAGCGGCAGCATCTCGGCCACGGGGTCCCAGAACGTGCCCCACGACAGGTAGACGACGGCCTGCGCGAGGGTCTGGATGGCGTGGGGCTTGCGCACCCGCAGCTCGACCTCGAGCGGGGTGCCGCGGACGCGGGCGCGCACCAGCAGGGCGAGGGCCCACGCGACGACCAGGCCGCCCGCGAGGCCAAAGCTCAGCAGCAGCCCGTCGTGGCCCTGCACCCGCGGCGTGAGCGCCAGCAGGGCGAAGGCCGCGGCGAAGAGCGCGAGCAGGCCGGGCCCCCACGCGGCGGAGAGCAGCTGCGGTCTCGAGGGCGCGGGTGCGGTCGACACGGCGTTCTCGCAGCGCGGCGCCGCGAGACGCCGCGTGTGAGGGATCAGGCGCGGCGCGCGGGGCGGCGACCTGGGACGTTGGAACAGGCCGAGCGTGGGCCGCGGACCGCAGACCTGTCAACGGACGCCGAGCGCCTACTCGGGGGCGAGCACCGCTTCGACGTGGCGACCGACGGTGAGGTAGCGCTGCGCGGCCTGGTGCACGTCGTCGGCGCTGACCGCGAGCATGCTGTCCAGCCAGGTGCCCCAGGTGCTGCGCGGCAGGCCGTAGAGCTCGTTGAAGCACAGGGTCGCGGCGCGCGCCCCGGAGCTCTGCAGGCCAATGGCGTGCCCGCCCGCCAGGAGCTGGCGCGCCCGGTCGAGCTCCTCGGCGGTGATCGGCCGCTGCACCAGCTGGTCGATCTGGTCGTAGAGCCCGGCCAGCGCAGTGTCGACCTTGTCCGGCGAGGTGCCGATGTAGAAGGCGAAGTGCCCGGCGTCGACCCCCTCGGAGCTCATGGACGTGACCGTGTAGGCCAGCGACTGCTTGTCGCGCAGCTGCAAGAAGAGCCGGCCACCCTGCCCGCTGAGCACGGTCGACAGCACGGCCAGGGCGAAGCGGTCGGGGTGGTCCAGGCGCGTCCCGGGGAAGGCCAGCACCACGTGGGCCTGGGCCTTGTCCGCGCTGAGGCGCAGGACCCGCTTGTCGGCCGGAAATCCGGCGTCGCGGCGCACGGGGACGTCGAGCGCGTCCGGCACCGCCGGGCAGGCCTCGGCGATGCGCGCGGCGAGCCGGTCGGCGTCCACGTCTCCCGCGGCGGCCCAGATCAGCCGCGGCCGACCCGCGGCGTCCGCGCCGGGCGCCAGGCGCCCTCGGAGCAGCGCGAGCAGCTGGTCGCGGTCGAGGCCCTGCACGCTCTGCTCGGTGCCGAGGGTGTCGAGCGCGTAGGGGTGGTCGCCGTAGAGCTCGCTCAGCGCGGCGCGAAAGGCCGTGCGAGCCGGGGCGTCGCTGGCGTGGCGGAGGTCCTGCAGCTGACTCTTGCGGGCCACCTCGATCTCGGCCTCCGGCAGGGTCGCGCCGGTCAGGCAGTCAAAGAGCAGGTCGAGCCCCGCGTCGGCGTTGCGCGTCAGGCTGTGCAGGCTGAGGCCGATGGAGTTGCGGCCGGCGAAGCCCGAGAGGTCCGTGGCCATGGCCTCGGCGGCGTGGGCGATCTGATCGCCGGTCCGCGAGGCCGTGCCCCGCGTGAGCAGCTCGGCGAGCATGCGCCCGTGGCCGTTGTTGGCCGCGGTCTCGGTGCGGAGGCCCGCGAGCGTCGCCACGCGCAGGGACATCACCGGCACGTCGCCACCGTCGCGCCGCACCAGCAGCAGGTCGCCCGAGGGCAGCGCGATGCGCTCGATGCCGTCGACCACGTCACGCGCCTTGGGAGCGCCGGTCGCCACCGCCCGCGCCAGCGCCGGCTGGACCTTGGCCAGCCACGCCGCCTCGTCCGGGAGGTCGTCGCGGCCCTCGGCCTCCTTGCCCAGCAGCACCACCACCTGGGCGTGGGCCGGCTGCAGCCACTTGCGCGCGACCCGCAGCACGTCGTCCCGGGTCACCGAGGCCACCGCGTCGAAGTAGCGCTGCTCGGCGGCGGCGTCGCCACAGGCCACCGCGAAGTAGCCCACCGAGTTGGCCAGGCCCTGCACGGTCTCCCGCTTGTAGGTCGCCTCCGCGAGGATGAGGTTGCGCGCCTTCGCCAGCTCTTCGGCCGTGACGCCCTCGGCCAGCGCCTTGCCCAGCTCGACCAGGCACGCGTCGAAGGCGGCCTCCACCCGGTCGGCGTCCGTGGTCGCGCTGAGGGTGAACACGCCGGCGTAGCGGGGCGTGTAGCAGCTCGCGCCGACGTCGTTGACCAGCTGCAGCTCCCGCCGCAGCACCCGCGGCAGCCGCGCGCTCTCGCCCTGGCCGAGCACCAGGGCGAACACGTCGAGCGCCGGCACGTCGGGGTGCGCCAGGTCGGGCGCGGGGAAGGCGAGCATGGCGCGGGTCTCGCTGAAGGCCGACGCCTTCACCGTGGCGCTCGCGGCCGGCTTGGGCGGCTTGGCGGCGGGCTTGGCCTGCGCCGGGGCCGAGCCATAGTCGGAGAAGCGGGCGGCGACCTCGCGCGCCACCTCCGCCGGGTCCAGGTCGCCGGCGGCGACGACGGTGGTGTTGGCGGCGACGTAGTGCTTGCCCCAGAAGGCCTTCATGCGGTCGGAGGTCATGCCGCGCACCGAGTCGATGGTGCCGAGCACGGGCAGGGCGTAGGGGTGACCGGCGAAGATCTTCTCGGCCATGGTCCGCCACGCGACGCGGCCCGGGCTGTCTTCGGCGCGCTTGATCTCCTCGACGACCACCTCGATCTCGCGCTCGAGCTCGTCGCCGTCGAAGAGGCTGTGGCAGACGGCGTCGCTGAGCACGTCGAGCCCGGTCTTCCAGGCGTGGGCCGGCATCACCACGTGGTAGCAGGTCTGATCGTGGCTGGTCCACGCGTTGATGAAGCCCCCGGCCGCCTCCACCGCGGCCGCGATCTCGCCCACACCGCGGGTCGGGGTGCCCTTGAAGAGCATGTGCTCGTGCAGGTGGGCCAGGCCGCGCTCGCCGTCGAGCTCGTCGAAGCCGCCGGCGTGAATCCACACCTGAAAGGCCACCACGGGCGCGCTGTGGGCGGGCTGGGTAATCAGGGTCAGGCCGCTGTCGAGCTTGAGCGTGGTGACGCCGTCGGGCTGAAAGGGAGCGTTCATCGGACCTCGGTGGGTGGAGAGAGGCGGGTGTGCGGTGCGGTGGCGCGGCGGACCTGCGCCGCCGCGCGGCGTCCGCTCAGGGTAGTCGGCTCGGCCCGAGGCGCCAGTGGGGCCGAGGCGATTTGTCCGCGGCGGGCGAGGCCGAGGTCGCCGGGGTCGCCGACGACGAGGCCGTGCGCCGTGTTGCGCCCCGCGCCGCCTGGGGCACCATGGGCGCGCGCCGCGGACCGGTCGCGGCGAGGAAGACACCCATGCGCGCCAGTGCCCGGACCGCCACCTCGCCCAAGGGAGCCCTCGCCCTGACCCTCACGTTGGGGCTGCTGCTGAGCGGCGTGGCCGACGCGGCGGGTCCCAGCGCGGTCGGGCCCGACACGGCGGGCCCCGGCAGGTCGGCCTCGCCGGTGACGCGGCCCCCTGCGGCGGCCAAGCCCTCGCTGTGGCAGGGGCGCGTGCGACCCTTTCTGCAGCGGCCGGTGGTGCGCACGACCATCACCGTCGCGGGGCTGCACGCCGGCTTCGCGGCGTGGACCTACTTCGCCTGGTACGGCAACCAGACCCAGTCGCCCACCCTCATCGTGCGCGACGAGGGCTGGTTCGGCGCCGACACCTACGCGGGCGGCGCCGACAAGCTCGGCCACTTCACCTTCAACTACGCGCTGACCCGCGGCACAGCCCAGCTCTTCCGCTCGGCGGGGATGCGCCAGCGCACCAGCCTGCTCCTGGCCAACGGGCTGACGATGCTCTCGTTCTTCGTCATCGAGATCAAAGACGGCTACCACGCGGGCTTTGGCTTCAGCTGGGGCGACATCGTCGCCAACCTGTCGGGCAACCTCTTCGCGACGGTCATGGAGCTCTGGCCCGCGCTCGACCGGGTGGTCGACCTGCGCATCCGCTACCAGCCCTCGGCCGACTACATCCGCCGCGCCGCCGGAGACGAGACCAACCTCGGCGAAGACTACAGCGGCATGCGCTTCGACCTCTGGTTCAAGGGCGCGGCGGTGGACTGGCCAGACACCGGCCACGACGGCCCGGCGCGCCTGCTGCGCTATGTCAGCTTGGGCATCGGCTACCGGGCCGTGGGCTTCAAGCCGACCCGCTGGCCGGTGCGGACGCAGGAGCTGCAGCTCATGGTGGGGCTGGACCTGCAGCCCCTGCTCGACGACTGGATCTACGAGGGCAAGCCTGGCCGCGGCCGGAAGTTCACGCGCTTCTTCACCGAGCTGGTGACGCTGCCCTATACGAGCTACGGCGTGCCCATGGTGCAGGTGCGGCGCGCGGACCCCTGAGCCCGGGCGGGCGGCCCGCGCTCAGGGGCGCGGCGGGCTCGCGGGCGGGTGGGCCGCGCTCGCGGGGGCCAGATCGAAGTCGGCCAGCAGGGCGAAGTGATCGGAGCCCGGCAGGGTCACGACCTGGGCGTGACGTCGCAGCAGACCGGCGAAGAAGAGGTGGTCGAGCTTCCAGCCGAGGACGTGGGTGGCCTCCGCCGTCGGGAAGGCCGGCGCCAGCGTGTGGCTGGCGTCCGCGACCACGGGCTCGTCGCCCTCGAGCGTGTTGAAGTCGCCGGTCAACACCACGGCGCGGTCGGGATCGAGGGCGCGCAGGGCCTGGATCTCGGCCAGCACCGGGGCGAGCTGGTCGCGGCGGCGAGCGGGCGCGTCGCCCGAGTCGGCGGCGTGGTCGAGGTGAACGTTCCACAGCCGAACGCGGCGCTCGCCCGTGACCCCCGGGACGGCGATCTCCACCCACACCGCCGTCTTGCGCATGGGCTTGAGCGCCGGCAACACCAGGGTGCCCGCGGCCACGATGGGCCAGCGGCTCACCACGGCCTGCCCTTCGCGGCAGGCGCCCTCGCGGTCGACGTCGGCGCGGTGAAAGAACACGTGCGGGGTGTCGAACGCGGCGGCGACGCGCCCCACGTCGCGCGCGCCCTGGTCGCCGCAGACCTCCTGCAGGGCGAGCACGTCGGTGACCTGCACCCGAGGGTCGTCACGGAGCGCCCCCAACGCCGTCCACCGCGCCGGCAGGCCGTTGCCCACCACCGGCGGCTCGAGGCCGTGGCCCCGAGCCAGGTTCCAGCTCATGACCCGCAGCGCGCCCTGCTTGCCGCCCGTGTCGGCGCAGCCCGTGAGGGCGAGCGCGCACGCGAGCCACACGTGCCAGCACCGGCGCGCGGCGCGCAGGGTCAACGGAGCTGCCACAGGAACCCCACAAAGGTCGGTTGCACGTGGAACATGGTGCGGAAGCGCTCGGTCCAGCTCCACACCAGGCCGAGGTCGACCTGGAGCCCGGGCTGGCCGGTCAACGCGTTGAGCTGGTCGGGATCCCAGCTGACCGCGCCAAAGAGGCGCGCGCGGCCGAGGTCGAAGTCCACCCCGGTCCACAGCCGCCACGCGGGCAGCGTGGCCCACCCCTGCTGGTGGAGCGTGATCGCGGCGCCGGTGTGCCAGCCGAGCTGCCCGCCGGCGGACGTGGTGACCTGCACGGTGGCCGCGGTCCACAGGGTCGCACGCCAGCCGACCAGGGGTTCGAAGCGGTAGCGGTCGCGGACCGTGGCGTTGGGGTCCCAGGGCGTGCTCTGGGTGCGGTCGGCCCAGGGCCGCACGACCTCGGTGGCCACGGTCTCGTCGCTGAGCGCGCGAAAGGTCGGGCCGCCGCCCTCGTCGGCGTAGGTGGTGCGCACGGTGGTGCGCCGCTGCGCATTGAGCGCGCGCAGGTGGCCGCGAGCGCCCGCCGCCACCCGCAGCGACACCCCGCTGAGCGCCCCCTGTAGGACGCGCACACGCAGGGCCGCGGTGGGGTTGAACGCCAGCCGTCGGTTGAGCGCGGCGCTCTCGGCCAGATCCACGCTGACCTGGGTACGCGGCAGGGCGCCCCACACCAGGGTCAGGCCGCTGAGCCAGACCTCGCCGTGGGGCGCGACCTCGGCGGTGTCGAGCGCGCCGAGATGGAGCAGGGGCGCGTGCGTCGGCTGCGCAGCGCCCGCAGAGCGCGCTGCGGCGGCGCAGCCCAGCGCCCACAGCAGGGTCTGTGCCCACGCGCGCCCCCGCGAGAGACGCGCCCAACGCGGGGAAGCCCAACGCGGGGAAGACCGACGCGGGGAAGACCGACGCGGGGAAGCCCGACGCGGGGAAGACCGACGCGGGAGGGAAGACCAGGGCTGGCGACGAGCGACGCGCATGGGACCAACGTAGGCGATTCCGCCGCCGCGCGCGCGGCCGAGTCGGTCCTGTCGTGACCCGCCCGCCGCAGACGCCCGTCCAGCGACCCTCGCGTCAGGGCGCGAACTTCACCTGCACCGGCTTGTTGGCGTCGGTGTTGGTGCCGTCGCCGAGGTTGCCAAGGCCGTTGGTGCCCCAGCACCAGGTCTGGCCGTTGCTGAGCTTGGCGCAGCTGTGGGCGAAGGTGGCCGACGAGCCGACGAGGCCTCCGGCGGCGAGCTCCGTGGCGCTGCCCACCAGGTTCACCAGGGCGGGCACCGTGACGTAGGTGTTGGCTCCGGACGAGCCGAGGCCCAGCGCGCCGTAGGTGGTGCGGCCCCAGCAGCCCACCAGGTCCTTGCTGGTGCGGATGCAGCGGTGCGTGGTGCCGCCCACCATCTCCACCACGCCGAACAGGCTGGGGATGACGCTCGGGTTGGGCTGGCCGGGCACCTTGCCCGCGGGGTAGTCGGGCAGCCCCTTGCCGTTGCCGACCTGGCCGAAGTCGTTGCGGCCCCAGCACTGCACCTTGCCGTCGGTCTCGCGCGCGCACACCGTGCTGCCGCCGCCCCAGACCCGATCGACGGCGCCGAGGCCCGCCACGGTCACAGGCGCAGCCGAGAACGCGTCTGTGGCCTTGGCGTAGTCGGTCTGCACCTTGCCGTTGCCGAGCTGACCGTAGCCGGCCCACCCCCAGCACTGGACCGCGCCCTTGCCGGTGCGGACGCAGAAGTGATCGTCGCCCGCCGCCAGCGCCACCGCGTCGACCACGTCCTTGACCGCCGCCGGGGTCGACTGCGGCGCGCTCGCGGTGCCGACCTGGCCGAGGAAGTCGGTCCCCCAGCACGACACGGTGCCGCCCGCGCGCACCGCGCAGGTGGCGAAGCGGCTCGCCGCCAGGTGGACCGCGTCGGTGAGCCCGCTGACCGGCACGGCGGTGACCTCGAAGGCCTGGTCCTTGGGGTAGTCCTTCTCCAGCTTGCCGTTGCCGAGCTGACCCTGGCCGTTGAGGCCCCAGCAGACCACCTGCCCGGTCTTGCGCAGCGCGCAGGTGTGACCCTGACCCGCGACCACGTGCACCGCGTCGACCACCCCGGCCGCCGCGCCGCCGGGCGCGTTGGTCGTCGAGGGTGGGTTGACGCCGCGCTGCCCGAAGCTGCCGGAGCCCCAGCACTGCACCCCGCCGCCCGAGGTGACCCGGCAGGTGTGCCCCCCGCCGGCGACCAGGTGCTTGCACGGCTCGGTCCCGTCGGCGCCGCACTGCCCCTGCCCCAGCGCGGACACGCACTTGGCCTTGCTGCACACCAGCCCGCCGCCGCAGGTCGCGCCGTCCGCCGCTGGCGTGTGCTTGCACTGCGCCGTCTTGGGGTCGCAGCTGTCGACCGTGCAGGGGTCCTTGTCGTCACAGTTGGCGTTGGCGCCCGCGGTGCACAGGCCGGCGTCGCAGGCGTCTTTGAGCGTGCAGGCGTTGCCGTCGTCGCAGCTGCCGCCCGCCGCGGCGTGGCCGCAGTAGCCCGCAGCGCAGGTGTCGGTGGTGCAGGTGTTGCCGTCGTCGCAGCCCTTGGCGTCCTTGCAGGTCGCGACCTTGACCGCGACCGGCTTGGCGCTGGGGGTGTCGCCGCCGTCGCCGAGCTGTCCCCAGTCGTTGTAGCCCCAGCAGTGGATCGCGCCGGTGCTCAGGCGGGCGCACGTGTGGGCGCTCGAGCCGACCTCGGGGTCGTTGAAGCCGCCGCCCGCCACGTCGACCGCAGGCGCGGGGAGCGCCACGGTCACGGGCGCCACCACGGCGCTGTCCGTGCCCGAGCTGCCGTCTCCGAGGGCGCCGTGGAAGGTGGTGCCCCAGCACTTGAGCACGCCCTTGGCCAGCACGCCGCAGCGGTGGAAGAAGTGGCCGCCCATGGCCGTGACGTCGTCGATGCCCAGGGTCGCGGTGGGCTTGGTCTCACTCGACGAGGTGGTGTAGTCCTTCCACGTCTTCCCGTTGGCGACCTGGCCGTAGTAGTTGGTGCCCCAGCACTGCACCTTGCCGCTGGTGAGCCGCGCGCACGTGTTGCGACCGCTGGCGAAGGCCTCGGCCACGGCGCCGGCGGTGGTGATCTGGACCGGCTTGGTCTCCCCGGCGAGGGCGACGTTGGGGTAGTCGGCGCCGGCCTTGCCGTTGCCGACCTGGCCGTAGGCGTTGTAGCCCCAGCACCAGAGCGCGCCCGCCTTGTCGACCGCGCAGAGGTGGCCGGAGCCCGCGCTGAGGCTGACCACGTCTTTCAGCCCGGCCACGGGCTGCGGCTTGCTCACGTGGTGGGTCTCGGTGCTCTTGCCGTCGCCGAGGCTGCCCGTGGCGCCCGAGCCCCAACACGACACCTGGCCGGCGTCGGTGAGCGCGCACACCGTGCCTGCGACGGTGGCCGCGACGTCGACAACGCCCGTGAGCCCGGCCACCACGGCGGCCTTGGCCTCGAAGGCCTTGTCCTTGGGGTAGTCGCTCTCGCTCTTGCCGTTGCCCAGCTCCCCCCGGGCGTTGGCGCCCCAGCACGCCACGGTGCCGCCGGCCTTCTGGGCGTCGGGCGCCAGCAGCGCGCAGCCGAAGCTCCACCCGCCGACCACCGCGACCGCCTTGGCCACACCGAGGACCGCGGTGCCGGGCTGCTTGGTCATGATGTTGGTGCCGCCGGTGCCGAGCTGGCCCTGGGCGTTGGCGCCCCAGCAGCGCACCGACCCGCCGAAGAGCGCGCACATGTGGCCGTAGCCGCCGGTGAGCGTCCGGCAGGGCTTGACCCCGCCGACGCCGCACTTGCCGGCCGCCAGCGGGCTGACGCAGGCGCTGGCCGCGCAGACCTTGCCGGCGCCGCAGCTGGCGCCGTCGTCGAGGGGCGTGACCTGGCAGCCCTTGGCCTTGTCGCAGCTGTCCTTGGTGCACGGCTGCTTGTCGTCGCACACCGCGGCGCTGCCGGCGACGCACGCGCCGGCCTTGCAGGTGTCGGACAGGGTGCAGGCGTCGCCGTCGCTGCACGCGGCGCCGTCGGCCACCGCCTTGGGCGCGCAGGCGCCGGTCTTGGGGTCGCAGGTCGCCTTGCTGCAGGCGGTGTCCTTGTCGGTGGCGCAGGTCACGGCCGAGCTGGGCTTGGCCTTGCAGGTACCGGCGTCGCAGAACCAGACGCCGTTGCACAGGTCGCCGTCGTCCTTGGCCGCGCACTCGCTGTCCTTGGAGCAGCCGGGCGTGCCGGCGTCCGGGGTGCCCGAATCCGGGCTGCCTGCGTCGGGCGTGCCGGCGTCCGGGGTGCCCGAGTCCGGGGTGCCTGCGTCGGGCGTGCCGGCGTCCGGGGTGCCCGAGTCCGGGGTGCCCGAGTCCGGGGTGCCCGAGTCCGGGGTGCCCGAGTCCGGGGTGCCCGAGTCCGGGGTGCCCGAGTCCGGGGTGCCTGCGTCGGGCGTGCCCGAGTCTGGGGTGCCCGAGTCTGGGGTGCCCGAGTCTGGGGTGCCCGAATCCGGGATGCCCGAATCCGGGATACCAGCGTCGGGCGTGCCGGTGTCCTGTGCCACGCCGTCGACGGCGCCAGCGTCGCCCGTCGACCCGTCGATGCCCGTGGCCCCGTCGGCGTTGTCGGCCGCGTCCACCGCGGCGCCGCTCCCGGCTCCCGGCTTACCGTCGTCCTCGCCGCACGCGACCAACGAACACAACAACAGACCCAACACTGGTACGAACTGACGCATGGAACACCTCCGGCGGCGGCGTTGTAGTGGGTCTTGCCTCGGCGTTCAAGCTGAAAATCCGGGCGCTTCGCGGCAAGGGCCCCCGTGGGAGCGCCGAGCGAGAGAGCGCAGCACGCGGCCACACGCTCGGTCGCGGCCCCCCTTCGGGCGACCTGACGGGTCCCGGTCTCGCGGCGCGTCGAGGCGCGCTTGACCGGCATGCGGCGCGTGCTTTGGTGCCCGCAGCCAGGAGATGTCATGCGACCTGTTCTACCGTCCGACCGAGTTCACCCCGCCATCGCCCACAAGCTGGGAGGCCGCCACACCGACCTCGTCGACGAGGTGGAGGCCGCCATCGCCGCCAACGACGTGGTGGTGGTCGGCATGGCCCAGAACCCGCACCCGCGACAGGCGCGGCGGCTGCTCGACAAGCGCGGGGTGCCCTACGCCTATCTGGAGTACGGCTCCTACGTCACCACCTGGCGACGCCGCAACGCGCTGAAGATGTGGTCGGGCTGGCCGACCTTCCCGATGATCTTCGTCAAGGGCACGCTCATCGGCGGCGCCAGCGACCTCGAGAAGCTGGCGGAGAGCGGCGAGCTCGACACGCTGCTCGCGGGCTGAGCCCGCCTCACTGTCGGTCGGCCGGACGGCGAGGTCTCAGCAGCCAAAGGTAAAGTGCAGCTGCTTGCCCTGCATGGCCTCGCAGGTCTTGGGGCAGAGCACCGCCGCGCCGGGCTTCGCGGGGTTGTCGAAGTGCCAGCCGACGCTGTCGCTGGGGCACTTGGCGGCGCTGTCGACCCGCGGGATCGGCTTCTTGGCGCCACCACCCTCGCTGTAGGTCATGGCCACCTGTGAGGGGTCCACGGGCTTGTCGGCCGTGCCCTTGGGCAGGGCGTAGCTGCACTGCACCTTGACCGTCTTGACCACGTTGTTACCGATGGCGGTGAACACGTTGCTCCAGTTCGCGGAGCAGATCTGCGCCTGCTCGCCGCCGGTCTTCTTGCTCAGGTCGAGGTAGACGCCGCCCCACCCTGCGCCGCCGAAGCAGGGCAGCAGCGGCAGGGTCGCGTGCCAGGCCACGATGCTGTGGAAGGTGAAGCCGTCGGCCCAGCCCGGCGCCTTGAGCTGGCCGACCTTGCCCTCGAACCAGCTGGCGTCCTTGTCGCTCTTGTCGTCGGTGACCACGATGATGTGGCGCGACGCGCCGGCGCGCAGAAAGCCCTGGAACTTCGGGTACGCGTCGATGAAGACCTCGAGCGCGTCGGTGGAGTCGACCTTGTGCTTGACGTGCTTGTAGCTGCCGCTGTCGGTGCAGCCCGCGCCCCCGAGCGGCGGCGGCACGCAGAGGCCGAAGCCGTCGGCGACCAGCACCACGTGGTAGTCGATCTTCTTGCCGGCGATGATCTGGGCGAAGTTGTTGAGGTTGGCCTGCACCGCCTTGGCCTCGTCTTTCATCGAGCCCGACGTGTCGATGAGCACGATGATGTCGACCTGCCCTCCGACCGCCTCAGCGACCACGTTCTGGCTGGCCTCGCTGGCGGTGCAGGGCTTGCCGGCCACCTGCAGCGGCACGTTGACCGTGTTGGCGCCCGGCGCGTCGGAGGTGATCTGGAGGCTGGCGACGATGCTGGAGGTCTTGGGCACGTCCTGGTCGAGGGTCAGCGTGACGTCGATGAGCTTGCTCTCGCCGGGCTCGAGCTTGAAGGGCCCGGCCTCGCTGACGGTCACGGTCTTGAGCTGGCTCACCGGCGACAGGCCCACGGTGGTCACGTGCAGCGCGGCGAGGCCGTTGCTGTAGACCTTGAGCTGCTTGGTGGCCTTGGCGCCCTTGTCGAGCGTGCCGAAGAGCAGCGTCGGCGGGACCACCTGGATCTTGGGGCCGATCTCCTCGGCGAAGACGTCGATGCGGGCCTCGCGATCGCTGTCGTAGTTCACCACCAGCTCGGTGGCGTCGCCTCCGGCGAGGGTCGGCTTGAAGGTGACCTCGACGTCGGCCGAGCCGCTGGGCGGGATCTCGTGGGGGAGCGTGGGCGCCTTGCTGACGCTGAAGTCGGGGCTGCCGGTGGCCGAGAGGCTGAGCTTGTCGAGCTGCAGGGGCTTGCTGCCGCTGTTGTAGAGCTTGACCACCTTGGCCGAGCTCTGGGTCGAGGGCACCGGTCCAAAGTCCAAGGGGTCGGGCACCGCCTTGAGGTTGCCGCTGCCCGCCTTGACCACGACGGGCACGATGGCCTGTCGCATGGAGAGCACGGTGGCGTTGTTGGTGAGCGTGAGGGTGGCGCTCTTGGCGCCGGTCTTCGCGGGCGTGTAGCGCACCTTCACGGTGCCCTGGGTCCCGGGCGTGAGGGTGAAGGCGGCGAAGTCTACCAGGGCGAACTCGCTGCCCTCTTGGCTGAGCGACGCCGTGCTGACGGTGAGGTCGCCGCGGTTGCCGACGTGGCGTACGACCACCTCGAGCTCGCTGGTGCTCCCGACCGGGCTGTCCACGAAGACCAGCTTCTCGGGGCTCACCGAGAGGCGGATGTCGTCTTCGAGGCAGAACGCGCCGGTGCAGCCGCCACCACCGGCTGCCCCCGGGTCGATGGCCTCGCTGCCGCCGCCTTCGTCGCCGCTCGAGCAGGCTCCGGCGAGCGCCAGCAGCGTGAGGATGATCCAGCGGCGTCCGCCCCGAGCGGGGCGGCGCGCGCCGGGCGCGGTGGACAGGGCAACAGGAGCGCTGGCGACAGCGCGGCGAGACAGTTCGAACATGAAGGCTCCCAGGGTGAAGCGCAGGAGCTTGCCAGCCCGTGGAAAATTTTGCGATATCAGCGACTCGTTCGGCAGAGGGGGGCGGCATGGGCAAGACGAAAACAGGGGCTGGTGCGAGCGCCGGCGTGCGCTGACCTGCCGCCGCCGGCCCCGACCGAGACGCTGTGAGCGCGCGTTCCACGAGGCGGCGCCTCGCCGAGCGGACGCCTTGAACGACGAGCGCGTCGGCGTGACCATGCGCCATGCTCGCCCCTCCGCCCTCCTCCCGCTCGACCCCTCGGCCCGCCACAGATGCGACGCTGCGGGCGGCGACGGTGGCCGCCATGGCGGCTGCGCTGCTGGGCCTCTGCGGCGCCTGCGCCACCGGTGAGCCACGCCCGCCAAGCGCGTGCGTCGCGCAGCCCGCTCCAGCCGAGAGCCTCGTGGCCGGCACCGGCGCGGCCATCGCCTACGCCCACGCCGCGCTGCGGGACCTGCCCGTGCGGGTCGGTCCGTCCATCGGCTCCTCCGGCGCCGTGGCGGCGGTGCGCGACGGCGTGGTCGACGTCGGCCTCAGCCTGCGCCCGGCCCCGCCCCCGCTCCTGAGCCACAAGCTGGCCGAGATCCCGCTGGTCTTCGCCTCCGGCCGCACCTCGGCGATCCCCCCGCTCTCCCTGGCCGAGCTGGAGCGCAGCCTGGCGTCGCTCTGCCTGCCCGCCACCTCGCCGCGGACCACAAGCGCGACGCCGCCAGCGCGGCCCGGGCTGGAGCTGTGGGTGTCCCGCGAGGCCGGCGACTCGGCCCTGCAGCTCCTGCGGCGCCTGCACCCGAGCCTGGCGGGGGCGCTCGACGGCGCGCAGGCGCGTGGCTGCACCCGGGTGACCCACACCGACCAGGAGCAACACGCGGTGCTCGCAGGCAGCCACAACGGGGTGGGCGTCATCGACCAGGGCACGGCCAACCTGGCGGGCGCCAACCTGCGCACCTGGCCCACGGGCGACCCGAACCTGCGGCTGGCCCTCTACGCGCTCACCGGCCCCCAGGTGTCGCCCCGCGCCCAGCGAGCGCTCGACGCCCTGCGCACCTTCGCCGCCACCGAGGAGGCCCGCCGTGCCGGCTACCGCTAGCGAGGTCGCCGCACGGACGCGGCAGCTGCCTTGGGTGGTGGGGCTGGTCGCGGCGCTGCTGCCGCCCCTGCTCTATGGCGCGGCGCTGCATGCGCGGCTGGCGAGTGAGGCGGCCCGCACCTGCGAGGCGCTGGCGGCGTCCTTCGCCCGCGACGCGGTCGCCGAGCCCGCCCTGTGGCGCTACGCGGCGCCGAAGCAGCTGGCGCGCTTCGTCCGAGACAGCGGCGCGCCCATCGCCCACGCGACGGTGACCCCCTGCGCCGGCCCGGCGCTGGCGACGCTGACCCCCGACCCCACCCGCGGCCCGCTGGTCTGGCGTCCGGTGGTCCTGACGCAGACGCCCGTCGCCTGGGTGGGGGTCGCAGCGCGGGCCGGACCGGGCCACCGGCGGCTGGGCTGGCTCGCGGTGGTCTCGGCCCTGGCGGCCCTGCTGCTCGCGACGTGGCTCCACCGACGCCCGCTCGCCGCGCTCCGCGCCGCCGCCGCGCACCAGCAGTCCTTGCTGAGCGCCCTGGACGCCGCCCACGCGACGCTGACCGAGAGCAACGCCGCCCTCGCCGACCGCGTGGCCCAGGCGCGCGCCGAGAACCGGGAGCTGGTCGCGCGCGTCGTGGCCGTGCAGGAGTCGGAGCGCAAGCGCATCGCCCTGGACCTGCACGACGAGGTCGGGCAGCAGCTCACCGCCCTGCGCCTGACCCTGGACAGCGCGGCGAGCGGGGCCGCGTCGCCCGCCCTGGAGGCCGCCACGGTGCGCTGCGAGGCGACGCTGGAGGCCTTGCGTCGGGCCGTGTACGACCTGCGCCCGCTGGAGCTCGACCAGCGCACGCTGGGGCAGGCGCTGCGGGCGCTGGCCGACCGGGTCGAGCGCAGCAGCGGGCTGCCGGTGGCCTTGGGCCTCCACGGGCGAGACCTGCCGGCGTCGGCGTCGAGCACGGCCCTGCTGCGGCTGAGCCAGGAGGCCCTCAACAACGCCGTGCGGCACGCCAACGCCCACGAGCTCGCGCTGCGGCTGCGGGTCGACGACGACACGGTGTCGTTGACCGTGCTCGACGACGGCGACGGCGCCTCCCCCGAGGCCCTGGCGCGCGGGGGAGGCGTGGCTGGCATGCGCGAGCGGGCCCGCTTCCTCGGCGGTTCGGTGGACTTCCTGCAGGCGCCCGGGGGCGGTACACAGGTGCAGGTGTCGGTGCCTGCGTCGGTGTTCGCGTCGACGGACCCGACCGCCCCGTCGACGCCGGAGGCCGCTGCCGATGACTGACCTGGAGCCGATCCGCGTGGCGATCGTGGAAGACCACGCCGTGGTCCGCGAGGGGCTCAAGCACGCGCTCTCCGAGGCGCCGACGCTCCACGTGGTCGGCGAGGCCGCGGGGGTCTCGTCGGCGTTGAGCATGGTGCGACGCACCCGCCCCGACGTGCTCCTGCTGGACCTGAGCCTGTCGGACGGCACCGGGCACGACGTGCTCCGCGGCCTGAGCGAGCCCCGCCCGACCGTGCTGGTGCTGACCATGCACGACGACGCTGAGTCGGTGGCCCGCTGCCTCGACGCCGGGGTCGCGGGCTACCTGCTCAAGGGCCGCAGCACAACGGAGGTGCTCAAGGCAGTGCACCGCGTCGCCGCCGGGGAGCAGGTGGTCGACCCGAACGTGCGCGGCCTGGCGGCCGACCCCGGGGCGGTGGAGCCGCTGACCGCCCGAGAACGCGCGGTGCTGGAGCTGGTCGCCGAGGGGCTGACCAGCGGCGAGGTGGCCGCCCAGCTGGGCCTGTCGGCCAAGACCGTGCGCAACTATCGCGAGCGCATCCTGGCGAAGCTGGGGGTGCGCACCACGGCCGCCATGGTCCGGGCGGCCATGCGCCGCGGCTGGATCCACTGACCCGTCGCCGCGCCGGGCGCCGCCGAGCTGGGCGGAGCCAGGCCGGTGAAGCCTCCCGGCAGATCCCCACCCGCCGCGCATGAGGCAATTGCCTCTACTCGTCGCGCTTGGGCGCAGGCAACGTGCGACCCCGTCCCCGACATCCCCCTCCGCGCACCAGCGGGTTGGAGTCTCGATGCGTCTCGCGATTCGCCTTGCGTTCTGCCTCGCTGCCTGCGCGCAGCTGGCCGCGACCCCCTACAGCGACCCCCAGCGGCTCGACGGCTACGGTCTGCCGCTGGAGGTGACCTCGGTCGTGGTGACGCCCCGGCGCCAGGGGGGCAAGCGCTTCTCCACCGGTCGCAGCGTCACGCGGGTCAACCGCCGCGCCCTGCGGGAGATGCAGGCCGACACCGCCTACGACGCGCTGCGCGAGACCCCCGGCGTGGCGGTGCAGCAGACCAACCGCGGCGCCGGCATCCCGGTGATCCGGGGCCTCGTGGGGCCGAGCAACGTCGTGCTCATCGACGGGCTGCGCTTCAACCAGGCGACCTGGCGCACCGGGCCCAGCCAGTACCTGACCCTCTTGGATCCCTCGTCTTTTCGCGCCTACGAGGTCCTCACCGGGCCCGCGTCGCTGCGCTACGGGGCGGGCGCCATGGGCGGGCTGACCAACGCCGTGCCCTGGCGGCTGCGCGCGACGCAGGGCCTGCGCGCGGAGGCCACGCTGCGCTTTGTCAGCCAGGACACCACGCTCTCGGGCGCGGGGCGGGTGGCGGGGCGCCGCGGGCCCGTGAGCCTGTCGCTGGGCGGCGCGCTGCGAGACCACGGCACCTTGACCACGGGAGGGGGCGCCACCGTGCCCCTCAGCGATTGGCAGCAGCAGGCCTGGCACGCCCAGGTGGGCGCCCAGCTCGGGCCGAACACCACCGTGTCGGCGTCCTACAACGGCGCTCGGGTCGGCCACGCCGGGCGCGTGGACCAGCTCGCCCGCGGTCGCATGCGGGTCTACGACAACGCCGACGACTACCTCGCCCTCAACCTGCGCCACCGCGGCGAGGGTCGGCTGCGCAAGGTGCGCGTGGCCCTGGCGCTGCACCGCACCGACGAGCAGGTGGCGCGCTTCGACTGCGAGGGCGCCGACGATCTCTCCGCCTGTGTCGAGGCCGCCGACACCCTCACCAAGTCGCCCTCGGGCACCCCCTCGGCCCTGCTCGCCCGCGAGCGCCGCTACCAGGACACGGTGACCACCCTGGGCGGGCTGGCGCTGGCGGACGTCTGGCTGGTGCGCGACCGCCTCTCGCTCGACGTGGGCGTCGAGGCCTGGGCCGACACCGTCGACGCGTCGACGCTGCGCGACCGCCGGGCGAGCGGGGGTTGGGCGTGGAAAGACGCCTCCCGCGGCAACTTCAGCGCCGACACGTCATGGCTGGAGAGCGGCCTCTGGGCGGCGCTCGACGCGACCCTTTGGCAGCGCGACCACCTGCGCCTGCAGGCGACCGCGGGCGGGCGGCTGGTGCACTTCCGCGGCAGCGCGGCGGACGTGCCGGGGCTGGGGCCGGTGGACTACGACTACACCGGGGTGGTGGGGAGCGCCGGGCTCCGGCTCGTCGCCAAGCGCCGCTGGATGGTCTACGCCGACGTGAGCCAGGGCTTCCGCGCGCCGAACGTGCAGGAGACCACGGTGCTGGGCGACACGGGGTCGAAGTTCGAGGTGCCCAACGGCGAGCTGGGCCCGGAGAAGGGCGTCTCCTTCGAGCTCGGCGGGCGGGTCCGCCGCGGCGGCCTGCGGCTGCACTTCGCGGGCTACGTCAACCGGGTCTCGGACTTCGTCGGCGAGCGGCAGCTGACCGACGCCGAGGTCCAGGCGCTGGGGCTGGACGCCGCGGACGTCGACGGCAACCCGGTGGTGCAGCGGGTCAACCGAGACACCGGCCTGTTCGTGGGCGTCGAGGGCAGCGCGGCGTGGCGGCTCGGACACGGCTTCACCCCCTACCTGCGCGCCGGCTGGTCGCGGGGCGACATCACCAAGGCCAACGGCGACACCACGCCAGCCCGCCGGGTGATGCCGCTCACAGGCGCCGGCGGGCTGCGCTGGAGCCGCGGCAGGTCGGGCCTGTGGGCCACCGTGTTCACCCGCTTCGCGCTGGCGCAGGACCGCCTCCACCCCAGCGACGAGCGCGACCTGCGCATCTGCGCCAACCCCGCGAAGCCGGGCGAGACCTACGCCGCGGGGACCTGCCCCGGCACGCCGGGCTGGGCGACGGTGAACGTGCGCGGCGGCTGGCGCTGGGGCAAGCGCATGAGCCTGGACCTGGCCCTGACCAACCTGCTCGACGCGCAGTACCGCGTACACGGCTCGGGCTTCGACGCGCCCGGGGTCGGCGTGTCGGTGTCCCTGAGCGGGCGCTATTGAGCGGGCGTACCGGAGCGGGCGCGCTGGCCTGGCCCCGTTGGCCCCAGGGCCGCGCCCCGCAAGCCTGAGGGCTGCTGCGGACTTTGACGACCCGGGGCTGACGGAGGGCGACCGTGTCGCTACGCTGCGGCCATGCACCACGGCCTCCAACCCGACCCAGCGCCACGGCCTGAGCCGCCCCAGGCCCGCGACAGCGGCTCGACGCCGCGGTGCGCAGCGCGCCGGTGCCGAGGCCCAGCAGACTGCGGCGAAATGGATTGTCGCCGCAATCTGCTAGCTTTTCTGTCTCTTGGGGGGGCTACGAGCGCCCCCAGCCACGGCAAGCCGTGGCTTCCCCTTCCCAGCAGACTGACCGGCGTGGCCGCAAGAACGGAGACAAGGCGCAGTCTGCTCGTCCGCCGCGCCGTCGTAACCGGGCGCCTGCTCGCGCTCGCCGCGCTGGCGACCCTGGCTCCTTTGAGCGGCTGCGCGACCTGGGACACCGAGGCCTTCTTTCCCGAGGACTATCAGCAGCGGTTTACGAAGCTGCACAACTGCAAGAAGAGCGCCCACCCCACCGGCGATCACGTGGTGGTGTGGATCAACGACATCGGCCGGGACGCCTTCACCCAGCGCCAGTTTCCGCTGCCGCAGGGCACGGTGCTGGTCAAGACCCAGTACAGCGACTCAGCGTGCAGCCGCCTGAGCCGCTACACGGCCATGGAGAAGGGCGCGCCAGGCGACGCCCCGGACGCGAACGACTGGCTGTTTCAGCTGGTGGACGAGCGCGGCGGGGTCCGCGACTGTTGCAGCGGCGGCGACCCCACGGCCGAGAGCTCGTGCGTGGGGTGTCACACACCCTGCGTCAACTCCGACCTTGTGTGTACCGCACCTCCGGCCGCCGGCCCCTGAGGTCGATCCCGACGCCCTCTCGCCCCCCTCTCGACCCCTGAGCGTTTGATGGAGATCACCCACAGCGACCTGGAGAGCTCGGACGGCCTCAGCCCACGCCCTGGGGGAGCCACCGCGCCGCCCGCGACTCTGGCGGGTGGCAAGTACGTGATCGAGCGCTCCCTCGGGAGCGGCGCCATGGGCGAGGTGTACGAGGCCCGCCACGACGCGCTGCAACGCAAGGTCGCGATCAAGCTGCTGCATCCGGCCGTGACCAAGCGCCCCCACGCGGTGGAGCGCTTCCGCCGCGAGGCCCTGGCGGCCAGCCGCATCGAGCACCGCCACAGCACGCGCGTGCTCGACTTCGGCGAGGAACACGGCACCTGCTACATCGTCATGGAGCTGCTGGACGGCGTCTCACTCGGAGACCTCGTGGAGCGAGAGGGCACGCTCAGCCTGGCCCGCGCCGTGCGCCTGATGAGCCAGGTGCTCAGCGCGCTGGCGGTAGCCCACGACGCGGGGATCGTGCACCGCGACCTGAAGCCCGACAACGTGGTGGTGGTGCGGGCCGTCGACGACCAGGGCGAGCTGGAGGAGCGCGCCAAGGTCTGCGACTTCGGCATCGCCAAGCTCTACGGGCCGACCAGCAGCGAGACGCTGACCCAGGACGGCACGGTGTCGGGCACGCCGCACTACATGTCGCCGGAGCAGTGTCAGGGCCACGACCTGGACGCGCGCTCGGACCTCTACGCCTGCGGGGTCATGCTCTTTCGGCTGGTGGTGGGCGAGCTGCCCTTCACGGGCGACAACCCCTTCGCCATCGTCTACCGGCACGTGACCGACCCGCCGCCGGTGCCCTCGTCGCTGCGCCCGGAGCTGCCGAAGGCGGTGGACGACTTCATCGCCACGGCCCTGGCGAAGACGCCGGGGGACCGCTTTCAGAGCGCGCGCGCCATGCGGCAGGCCCTTCAAAAGCTCCAGCACAGCACCAACGGGGGGCCGCGCGTGGTGGTCGACGCCGACGGGCAGGCCGCCCACAAGGTGGTCGACCGACGGGCCTGGGTGAGCACGAGCAGCGCGTCGCGCAACCGAGACCACGAGAGCCGCGAGGACCTGGTCAAGGCGCCCACGCTCGCCGCCGCGCCGACGACGCAGACCGTGCTGGTCGCGGCGCGATCGCCGCGTGGCTGGGTCGCCCTCGGGCTGCTGCTCTGCGTCGCGGGCGGCGCAGCCTGGTGGCAGAGCGCGCGCTCGGCGCCGGCCGCTGGGGCGACCCAGGCCACCGACACGGGTGCGGCGGGGCGGCGCGGCGGCGTCGGCCAGGCTGCGGGTGGCGCCGCGGGGGTGGGCCGGATCGCCACGCGGGCCGCGGGCGCTGACCCGGCGACCGAGGTGGCCGAGGCGGCGGTGGCCCCGCGCGTCGCCGCGGCGGGCGCTCCAGCGGCGACGGACGAGCACAGCCGGGCGGGGGCGGCGGCCGAGGTGGGCGGCAGCGACGACGCGCGGGGTCAGACAGGGGACAGCGGCGGCAGCGCCGCGGCCGCCGAGGCCGGGATGCCCCCCGGAGCTGGGCCGGGCGAGGCCGGGGTGCCCCCCGGAGCTGGGCCGGGCGACGCGGCGACGCTGGGCTCTGGGCCGGGCGACGCGGCGACGCTGGGCTCTGGGCCGGGCGACGCGGCGACGCGGGCTGAGGTCGCCAAGGCGCCGTCGCCACAGCCCGACCGCCACAGGCGGGCGCGCGCAGCGCGGGCGGCGGCACACCCTGCTCCGACCCCGGGTCGGCGCGCCCGCGCAGCGCGACCGACCGCCAGGCCAGAGGGCACGGCCCAGGCGGGTGCCACCGGCGACGCGGCGCGCGCGGCGGCGCCGGCGCGGGCGGGCGACACGTCGCCGACGAAGCCAGCCAACGGCCCGGCGAAGCCAACCAGCGAGACGATGAAGCCGGCCAGCGAGACGGCGAAGCCGGCCAGCGAGACGACGAAGCCGGCCAGCGAGACGACGAAGCCGGCCAGCGAGACGGCGAAGCCAGCCAGCGAGGCGGCGAAGCCGGCCAACGCGGCGGCGAAGCCGGCGGGCGCCGCGCCGCCGGCCGCCAAGCCCCCGACCCCGGCGGTGGTGGCGCCGCCGCCCTTCAACCCCGCAGCGCGCATCGCGGTGCAGGGGGTCCAGATCGACGGCGGCCTGACCAAACGGGCGGTGTCGCGGGCCCTCGCCCCGCTCGTCCGCGAGTCCCGGGACTGCTGGCTGGGGGCGGGGCGGGCGGCCAAGCTGGTCCGCCGGACAACCGTCACCCTGCGCTTCACCGTCGACGAAGACGGCCGCTTCCGCCGCGTCGTGGGCCAGGGCGGCTCGACCGACCTGGCCCGCTGCGTCGCCCGCCACGCCGGTCGGCTGCGCAGCCGTTCGCGGCCCGACACCGGCACCGTCGACGTCAAGGCCTCCGTGGTGTTCACCCCATGACGCGCGCCGGGCCCAAGCGGTGGCGCACCGCTGCTGGTCGGCTGACGACGACGCTGCTGCTGGCGGCGCTGGCCACGGGCGCGTGCGCCGCCTGGGAGCCGGATCTCGGCCCGCCGATGAGCGTCACCTGCGACGACAGCGACTCGGACCCCGCGCGCAACGTCTCCTTCAAGTCCGACGTCTACGACGCGATCCTGGTGCCGCGCTGCCTGCCCTGCCACGACCCCAAGGGCACGGCGCCGGTCGGCTTCAGCAACGGCGGGCTCGACCTCACCTCCCTCGGCGGGCTGCGGCTGGGTGGCAAGGTGGCGGGGACGGCGATCGTGCTGCCCTACAACCCCTGCGCCAGCTACCTGATGACCAAGCTGGTGGGCGTCGGCCAGGCCGGCGAGCGCATGCCGGTCGGCAGCGAGGCGCTCACCAGCGCAGAGGTGCAGACCGTGCACGACTGGATCGCGGAGGGCGCCCGTGACAACTGACCGCAAGCTCCGCCTGACCCTGGCCGTGTGGACAGCGGCCGCGCTGGTGGCGGGGAGCCTCGCCGAGAGCCCGCTCGCCCGGGCGATCGAGACCCGCCTGGCGGGCTCGGCGCAGCTCGACTACCTGGCGGTGCCCACCCGCGCGGACGCCCGCAGCATCACGCTGGACGGCTTCACCACGGAGCTGAGCCTGAAGCTCGCCGTGGACATCAACGAGCACGTCAGCGCCTCGGTGAAGGTGTGCTCGTCGTGCCACGGGCTCGAGACCGGGCTCGCGGTGGTCGACCTCGCCCTGAGCCGCTCCCTGTCGCTGCGGGCGGGCCGGTTCACGGCGCGCTTTGGCGACTTCCCCTTTCGCCACGACCCGGCCAACCACCGCACCAGCGACAAGCCGCTGCCCTACGACATGGGCCGCATGTTGCGCATGCGGGAGTGGAACATGAGCGTCCTGCCCGCGCCCTACGTCGACAACGGCGTCGAGCTCGTGGGGCACCACCGGTTGGGCGACGACGTCGAGCTCGACTGGGCGGCCTACCTGGTCGGGGGGCTGCGCGCGAACGCAGGCAGCGCCGACGTGGACTTCATGCAGTCGCGCTCGGGCGAGCGCTACTACGTCGACAACAACTCGCAGCCCACCGCAGGGGCGCGCGTGGCGGTGCTGGCGCTGGGGGAGCGGAGCTCGTTCAAGCTCGGCTTCTCGGCCATGGCCGGCACGGCCGACCC
>JAUIAC010000545.1 GCA_030425545.1 bacterium
ACACGCGGCGAATCGCCCGCTCCACGCTCTTGTGGCGCTCCGTCGGATCCGGGTGCAGCCACGGGCGCAGGTAGCCGGTGTGCGAGCTGTAGACCCCCGCAGCGGTGAAGCCGGCGAGATCTTCGACCGTCGCCGAGGAGCGGAAGCGCAGCCCCTGCGCCGGGTCCAGGTGGCCGAAGCGTGTGTTCAGGGTCGCCAGCGCGCTCTGCAGCCAGGCCGGATCCATGGGCTGGTTGCGGACCCAGCCGCGCACCCCGCCGGTGGAGACAGCCTGGCGAACCAGCGTCGGCGTGTGGGGGTCGGCGAGGGTCGCGTCGAGCCACGCCCGCGCCAGCGGATCCTGGCGCGCGTGGAAGGCGTCGGCCCCCTCGAGCACGGCGAAGCGCCACCACCGCGCCTCGAGGGTGTCGCTGTGCATCTGGACGTCGGAGAAGAGCTGGCCGAGCACCGGCGCGAGGGGCGCGATGTGGTGGGCGAAGCCGCGCACGGTCAGGGCGAGCGCGCCCGGCGGTGTGTCGTGGTGCTGCCGGCCGAGCAGGGTCCCGAAGCCCGCCGCCTTGCCGCCGATCATGGCCACGAGGCGCTGGCGGTCGACCTGGGAGGTGGCGCCCAAGGTCACCGCGACCGGCAGGCCCGCCACCTGCGTGTGCGGCGTCGCCCGGTGCGGGCCGCCCCCACGCAGCTTCTTGTAGGCCGCCCAGTCCTGCGGCGAGAGCGCCACGTAGCGCGGCGCCTGGCCCTGAACCAGCTGCATCGCCACCGGGACCTTGTCCTTGGCCCAGGCCTTGATGACCGGGTTGTCCCACACCCCCTCCACGTAGGCGTCAGGGGTGCCGCGCGCGCGGGCCAGCAGCGCGACGTGAGCCTGGGCCGACTGCGGCACCGCGGTCAGGATGCCGGCCACCGGCGGCAGGTCGTCGGGCACACCGTCGAGCACCACGATGTCGTCTGGACCCGGCACGACCTGGTGGACGTCGGCGGCTCGGATGCGGCGCAGCACCCCCGCGGTGACGCCCGGCTGGATGACGTCGACCTCGCCCGGCACGAGCAGATCGTCGATGACGAGGACGCGCTCCTTCAGCTCCGAGTCGCCGGCGCGCAGCTGCGCCGCGAGGGCCTGCTGCCAGTCGTTGGCGCGCGCCAGCCAGTAGACCTGGACGTCGGCGGGCAGCCGCGCCTGCAGCACCGCGAGCAGCCGGCGGAGGTCCTCGGCGTTGGGGTGGTCGCCAAACTCGCCGTCGATGGCCCACAGCCGCCCAGGGACCTTGCGGGCCGGGTTCGCCGGGAAGAGCCGCAGGGTGCCGGCGTACCAGTGTCGCGGCGGGTCCGGGTCCGTGGCGTGCGCCTTGGGGAAGCGCATGGAGCGGTCGTAGAACGCGTCGGCGTAGAGCCGCTCCCCCGCCCAGCGCAGGCCCATGGGCAGCGACGACGCGGGCATCTTCACAGCCTCGCGGTAGATGTCCGCGATGGTGGCGAAGGACATGTTGGCCAGCGGGCGCCGCGGGCACCCCGGCAGCGGCGCGCCGTTGAGCGAGGTGTACCAGTACCACTCGTCGTGAAAGTGGAAGAAGTTGCGGTCGTAGACGTGCACCCGCCCGGCGGCGACCTGGGCCGTGGCGAGGCCGCTGACCACCAGCTTGCAGAAGGTCGTGCCGGCCTCGGCGTCCGGCGGCGCGCACCACGCGCTCAGGTCAGCGTCGTCGGCGAAGCGCTCGCGGGTGTGGGACTTGAACCCGGGGGCAGCGCAGCCTGCGGGGCAGTCGCAGGTCTCGCAGACGCCGGCGCGGCATACGCCGGAGGGGTCGCAGGCCGGGAGGGTCCACAGCAGGCCCACGACCAGGGCGAGCGACCTGGCGCGCGAGGTCACGGCAGCCCACCTTCGGCCAGCCAGCGCGCCGCCTGCCGCGCGTAGTAGGTCAAGATCATGTCCGCGCCGGCGCGGCGGATGGCCAGCAGCGACTCCAGCGCCACCTTGCGCTCGTCGAGCCAGCCGCGCTCGCACGCCGCCTTGAGCATCGCGTACTCGCCGCTGACCTGGTAGGCCGCGACCGGCAGGGTCGTCGCCTCGCGCACCCGTCGGATCACGTCGAGGTAGGGGCCTGCGGGCTTGACCATGACCATGTCGGCGCCCTCGAGCGCGTCGAGCTCGAGCTCGCGCAGGGCCTCGCGACCGTTGGCGGGGTCCATCTGATAGGTCTTCTTGTCGCCAGCCTTGGGCGCCGAGTCGAGCGCGTCGCGGAAGGGCCCGTAGAAGGCCGAGGCGTACTTGGCCGTGTAGCTGAGCACCGAGACCTCGGTGTGCCCCGCGTCGTCGAGGGCCGCTCGAATCGCGGCGACCCGCCCGTCCATCATGTCTGAGGGCGCGATGATGTCTGCGCCCGCGTCGGCCTGGCTGACCGCCTGCTGGCACAGGATGGCGACCGTCTCGTCGTTGAGGATGCGGCCGTCGGGCGCCACCAGCCCGTCGTGGCCCGCGGACGAGTAGGGATCCAGCGCGACGTCGGTGACGATGACCAGCTCGGGCAGCCGCGACTTGAGCGCGCGGATCGCCCGCTGCACGAGACCCTCGGGGTTGTAGGCCTCCTCGGCCAGCTCGGTCTTCAGGTGCTCTGGCGTGGCCGGGAAGAGCACCACGGCGCCGACCCCCTCAGCCAGCCCACCCTCGGCCTCACGCAGCAGGCCGTCGAGATCGAGGCGGGCGCAGCCGGGCATGGACGCGATGGGGATGTCGCCGCTGCCCTCGTGGAGGAAGAGGGGGTGGATCAGGTGCTGCGGCGCGAGCCAGGTCTCCTGCGCAAAGCCCCGAATCGCGGGGTGTTTGCGGTTGCGACGGGGGCGTTGCGGGAGGTTGAGGCGTGGCGTCATGGGGCGCTCCGTGGGTCGGTTGGGCAGGCGGCGGCGGGGCCCTTGGGGGCTCGCGACCTCGGAGAGGTCAGGGGTCAACATAGACCGGCAACACCACGCGGTCTGCTCCGTGGGCCCCCTGCTTGATGTCGATGCGGAGCTCCCACTGCCCCGGCATCGTGAAGAACATGCCCTGAGTGGTCACCCCGCCGACGGTGTCCTTGGACAGGGTGGTCTGTGGGGTGAAGCCCTCCATGCCGTGCTTGTGCTGCGGCATCCACGCGTCCACCGCGACCTGGGTCACCGTGGCGGGCGTGCTCAGGTCCGGCGCGAAGATCTCCGCCTCGAGCGTGAACAGGGTGGCGGCGGGCGGCGGCGTCGGCGTGGTGCGGACCTTGACGCCGTACGAGCCCTTGTCCGACAGGCCCTGCCAGCGGGTCTCGGGGGCCCCGGCGTCGTGCCCGGCGTCCACGCCCGGCGCGTCGCTCGAGCACCCCGCGGCAGCGGTGACGAGGAGGGCGCACACGATCGCGGCGGCGAGGTCGGGGCGCCGCGTTGGGGCCGCGGAGCGTGGCGCCTGGGGCGACGGCCGGGTGAGGCGTGTCATCGAAGCTCCCGTCGGCGAAGGACGGCGCCTGCGGCCAGCGCCAGAAGCAAGAGGGGGAGGGACCCGCTGCTGGGAGCGCGGTGCCCCCGGGTGGTGCAGCCGCTGTCACTGCGCTTGGCGGCGACCTGCCCACCGCCGGTGCCGGCGCCTTCCGGGGCGCGTTGGCCGCCCGCGTCGGTCGCGGCGCCGCCGTCGCTGCCGCCGCCCCCGGCGTCCACACCCACCTGCGGCAGACCACAGGCCGTGCCCTGCTGGATGCCGTAGGTGTCGACCACGCCAG